>DATBGU010000025.1:0-37295 GCA_036557825.1 Gemmataceae bacterium | reverse complement strand
ACTACACGACGGCCGGTTACGAACGGCTGGCCGACGCCGTGACGGATTGTGTGCGGCGGCAACTCCTCATCCATCGTGCTCGGCCGACGCCCTCCGCCGTGCCCGATGCCAAGGCGGGGGAACGCTATCGCAAGGCGGAGGCGGAGCGCGACGCCCTGGCGCCCCAGGTTTACAAACGCATCAAGGTTCCCGAATTCAAGGTGCCGGACAGCGCGGCGGATTGGCGCGAGCGACGACCACGGATGCACAAGGCGGTCGTGCAATCGCTCGGCGATTTGCCTCCGCGTCCATCGCCGCAGCGCGTGCGTTTGGTGTCGAGCGAGCTGCGCAACGGCTACACGGTGGAACACGTCGCCATCAACAACGGCGTGGACGGCGACATCTCCGCCTTGCTGCTGGTGCCGGAAAAACGGACGAAACCGGCGCCTGCCATCCTTTGGTTGCACTCGTCCACTCCCGACAAAACACAGATCCTTACGCCGCACACCAACGGCGGGGCCGAACCGCTGGGCGAAGTGTTCGTGCGGGCCGGCTACGTCGTGCTGGCGCCGGACGCCTACTGGCACGGCGAGCGGGTCGGTACGGGTCCGTCGGGCAGCTCCGAGACGGGAGTCAAGGAGGAGAAATCGTTGTTCAAGCTGCATCTATGGATGGGCCGGACGCTGTGGGGCATGTTCGTGCGCGACGATCAAATTGCCCTCGATTACCTGTGCAGTCGGCCGGAAGTGGACAAATCGCGCATCGGCGCGACCGGTATGAGCATGGGAAGCACGCGGGCCTGGTGGCTGGCTGCCGTCGATGAGCGCGTCGCCGCCGTGGTCGGGGTCGCCTGCCTGACGCGCTATCAGAATCTCATCGCCCACGGCCAACTGCGCCAGCACGGAGTCTATTACTTCGTCAACGGCCTGCTCAAACACTGCGACATCGAAGGCGTGATCGCACTGATCGCGCCGCGGCCGTACCTGGCGCTGACGGGCGACCTCGACTCGGGATCGCCGGCCGACGGCATCAAGATCATCGAGTCCAAGGCGCGCGGCGTCTATGCGGCGCTGGATGCACCCGATCACTTCCAGAGCATCCTCTATTCCAACATCGGCCACACCTACACGCCGGACATGCGGAGGGAGATGCTCAGCTGGTTCGCGCGCTGGCTGAAGCCGGAGAAGGGGAAATAACGGCCACCATTGACCGACATTTCCAGGGAATTCGCGCGCCGGGAGGTAACATTGCCGTTGCTGGTTCGACTTGGAAAGAAGAGACACCTTGCCTCCAGGAGCACACCGATGGATGGGCGACGGCAATATTCCGGCGGGCGAGACGGGGGAGCCGAACTCAACGAACTGCTGCGCCGAGCCGTGTCCCAGGCGCGGACAGCACCGGCTCCGATGGATGCGATCGCTCGCGTTCTGGAACAGTCGCTCCGAATCGGCTCGTCGCTCCCCTTATGGCGGCGGTGGCTCCTTCGCGGTGATGTCGGGAGCAACTGATCTCGTCCGGCCTCGGTCACATTTGATGCTCGATTGACACCTTTTTTCGGCAGTGGTACAGTCTAACTTTTTCGATTCGGAATCGCCGAGAACGAGGCAATCGGTAGCGCCCCTCGCTCGCACACCCCGGAGGCATGGATGCCAATGGCTCACCCTTCCATTTCGCGCCCACGGAACAGCCGTCTTACCTCGGTGGACGCCTTACGGGCACTGGCGGCGCTGGCCGTGCTTGTCGGCCACGTCCCATTCTTCGGCGACTCTCAGACGGCACCTGGCGCCTCCCTTCTTACAGCCGCCCTGCGGTTGGGACGCCTGGGAGTGCCGCTCTTCCTGGTGTTGTCGGGCTTTTGCATCCACCTGAGCGTGGCGCGGCGCATCGCGGCGGTGCAAGGAGTGCGATCCGACTGGGGGCGTTTCTGGAAACGTCGATTCTGGCGACTGTATCCGACGTACGTGGCGGCGATCGTCCTCAGCCTCGCCATTTACGCCGTCGCCGGCGCGGAGGCGTTTCCTCCGATCGAGCGGATCAAGTCGTGGCCGTTCGACCTGCTCACGCACCTGCTGCTGATCCATAATCTGTTCGTCGATTATTGCTTCACCCTGGGCAACGGCCCCTTCTGGAGCCTGGGCCTTGAGGAGCAGCTCTACGCCCTCTACGCCCTGTTCCTGTTCCTGCGTCGCCGTTGGCCCGTCGGACGGGTCGTCGGCTTCACGCTGCTGGTTTCGCTGGCCTGGCAGTGCGGATGGCACCTGTGGTCGGGCACCGATGAGGGTGTCCGCCAGCCGGTGCTGGGAGCTGGGCCGCTGGCGCTGGGAAATTGGTTGAAATGGCCGATCGGTTTGTGGTTCGCGTGGGTTCTGGGCGCGGTCGCGGCGGAGGCGTATGCCGGCGCCATCCAATTACCTCAATGGCTCACCTCGCGGAGGACGGCCGTACTGCTCGCCTTGGTCGGACTGGCGACAACGCACGCCGCTCTGAACGTCGTGTCGGTGCATGGCGTGAGCGCCTGGGGCCGATTGTCCGCGTGGCCGCGCGCCGAGGAGTTGCAGTCCGTGCTGCGGGTTCTGTCCGGCTTTTCCGATTTGGCCTTCTCGACAGCGGGATTCGTTTTGCTCAACCGCTGGGTCCGCCGCGAGGCGGAGGGCCATTTCCAAAGTGCGTTGGCCCGCGCCCTGGGAGGGTTGGGGGTCATCTCGTACTCGATCTACCTCATCCACGTACCGCTGCTGCGGTTGCTCGTGAGTTGGTTGCCGGCCGGCACCGGCCTGGAACTTTGGCTGCTGCGCTTGGTTGTGATTGTGCCGACGTGCCTCGCCGTTGCGGGTCTGTTTTTCTTCCTCGTCGAGCGGCACTTTTTGGGCGTTTCGACGGCCGCGCCCGCCGGAGAGACGCGCGCCGCGTTGGTCCTCCCCTGGATTCGCGGCCTGAGATGGTCCGGTCGGTTTGTGGAAAAATCGAATCCCGAACAACCCGCCGAAATCCTCCAGCGTCAGCACGGGTAAGGGGGTCAAGTTAGTCTGGCGAGCCGGGAATCCGCTCGTCCTAAAACACCGGCATCTGCGCATGCACGAGCTGATTGGCCGTTCCCAGCGATTCCAGCGTGCCGGCGTCGGTCCAGTAGCCCTTCAACTCGCGATAGCTCAGGCGGTCCATTTCGAGATAATGGCGATTCACGTCGGTGATTTCCAACTCGCCGCGGGCGCTGGGCTTCAGCGTCTTGATGAAGCCGAACACGTCCGGCGGATAGAGATAGATCCCGGCCACGGCGTAATCACTTTTCGGCTTCTTCGGCTTCTCCTCAATGCCGACGACGCGGCCGTCGCGCAGCTCAGCCACGCCGTAGCGGTGCGGGTCCGGCACGCGCTTGAGCATGATCCAGGCGTGGTCCGGCTTCTCATTCGCCGCCGCAACCAGTTCCTGCAGTGAGTCGAGGAAAATGTTATCGCCGAGGATGACCAGCGTGCGAACGTCGTGGCAGTACAGCTCGGCTAGCCCAAGCGCCTGGGCGATGCCGCCGGCCTCGTCCTGCACGCGGTATGTAAGGGCGCAGCCATGTTCGCGGCCCGAGCCGAGCAGCTCGACGAAATCGCCCATATGCTCGGTGCCGGACACCAGCAGAATGTCGCGCACGCCGGCGCCGATGATTTTCTTGAGAGGATGATAGACCATCGGATAAGGACCGACCGGCAGCAGATGCTTGTTTGTCACCTTGGTCAGCTCGCCCAGACGGCTGCCCTTACCGCCCGCCAGAATGACTCCGCGCAGTGTCATGAAAGTCTCCCCGCTCGATCGCGGTTGGCCGAGTGCAAAACAACCGTCAATGGAATTAGCGTATCGGAAGGGACCGCGGAGGTCATCCCGCCGGCGGCGGTAGATCAGTGGGGACGCGAAGACGTGTCCTTCAGGATGACGTGTTGCACGCCGGGCAGACGCCGGATCGCCTGTACGAACGCCATGACCTGGGAGCCGGGGATGTCGCCGCTGAACACGCGGACGGTCGATCCGTCAACTTGGGAGTGGATCGAGCGGAAGCGGTGATCGCTCTGTCGAAGGCGCTCGACGCTCGCCGCGACGGAGGAAGCGGGCAGAGGTGTGCGCGGGTTCGCCGTCAGCACCGCCGGTTCGGATGTGCGGGAGGGGGCCGTTACCGCTTCCGGCGCCATCAGGGTGACGCGCCGCGGAGCGGTGGGAGCCTCCGCGGGCGAGTTCGGACGAGGTGGCGGCGGATCGCGCGACGTCAGGTTTTCCACGACGCCGGAAAGCGAGTTCGGCGAGGCGGAGCGCGTCTGAGTCGGACGGTCGGCGTCCAGCGGCAACAGCAACGGCTTCACGACCGGAGGAGCCTTCCCGAGATAAACCTCCTCGGCGCGAACCTCCAGCACGCCGGGCACCCCAGCGGCGATCACGATGGCCTTCTTCTTGAGATCGGCCGACGGCACCGACCCGAAAAGTTGCGCGACACCGGCCGCCACATGGACACTCAATCGCTTGAGGGATTCGTCGTTGCCGAAGGCGCGACGGACGTGGATTTCGACATCGAGATCATCCGCCGCGCCGAGCCGCGAGACGGAGACGCGATACGGTTTCGACGGCTTATCGGCGGCGGGGGCTCGCGCCGGCACCACCGTCGCGGCCAACACCAGGAACACCACCCAGGCGAGATCCCGGACATCGCGCGATGTCGGCAGGATGGCATTCAGGTTCCGAGGGTGCTGCGTCATGGCCGTCCCGTGAGTGACCCGGCGCTCGAAAGGACACTTCTATTTTGAGAGCATCGTCCCTGGAAGGGAATCGCGCCTTGAGGCTTTTCCGCGCTTTGCCGCGGAAGATAGGTGCATGGAAGCGGAACGTATCGTTTGGGAGGGGAGGCAACTCTCTCTAGATGTGAATGGCCCGCCGATTGACCGCCAGGGCCGCCTCGCGCACCGCTTCCGACAGCGTTGGATGCGCATGGCAGATACGGGCGATGTCCTCGGCACTGCCGTCAAACTCCATCACCGTGACGCACTCGGCGATCAGTTCCGAAGCGCGCGGCCCGATGATGTGGACGGCGAGGAGACGATCCGTCTTCGCGTCGGCGATCATCTTGACCAGTCCCTCGGTTTCGTCCATGCAGCGGGCGCGCGGGTTGGCGCTGAAGGGGAATCGGCCGACGCGATACTCGCGGCCACTTGCCTTCACTTGCTCCTCCGTCGGGCCGACGCTAGCGACCTCCGGCCAGGTGTAGACCACGCTCGGCACCGTGTCGTAATTGACGTGCGACTTCATCCCCGTCAGCCGTTCGACGCAGGCGATGCCGTCCTCCTCGGCCTTGTGCGCCAGCATCGGCCCCTCGATCAAATCGCCGATGGCATAAACGCCCTTGACATTGGTCTCGAAGTTCTCGTCCACGGCGAGCCGGCCAGTCCGCTCGTCGGGATTGATGCCGATTTCGCGCAGTCCCAGGCCTTTGGTGAACGGCCGCCGTCCGACGGCGACGAGCACCTTGTCGCCCTGGAAGCGGACGTCTTGCCCCTTGTGCATGGCGTCCACGACGACCTGCCCGCCCTGTGTGCCGGCGCCGGTCACTTTCGTATCCAGGTGGAACGTCAGTCCCTGTTTGACCAGCGAACGATGCAGTAGTTCGGCGATCTCGCCGTCGCTCAGCGGCAGAATGCGCGGTAAAAACTCGAGGACCGTCACCTTCGCGCCGAGCCGGCACCACACCGAACCCAACTCCAGCCCGATGTATCCGCCGCCGACGATGATGAGGGACTGCGGTACACGATCGAAGGCGAGCGCCTCGGTCGATCCGACGATGGAAGTGCCGTCGAAGGGCAGCGACGGGAGCGTCACCGGCTCGCTTCCCGTGGCGAGCAGAATATATTTCGCCTCCAGAACGATCTCTTCGGCGCTGGCGCTCTTGACGGCAACCTTGCCCTCGCCCAGCAGCCGGCCGGAGCCGACGTAGGAGGTGATCTTGTTCTTTTTGAACAGGAAGGCGACGCCGTCGGTCAGCCCCTTGACGACGCGGTCCTTGCGGGCGAGCATGGCGGCGAGATCGAGCCGGAGTTGGCCGACGCCGACGCCGTGCCTCTCGAAGTGCGTTTTGGCCTGGGCGAAGAGTTCGCTGGAATCGAGAAGTGCCTTGCTTGGAATGCAGCCGACGTTGAGGCAAGTGCCGCCGAGCGTGGCGCGCTTCTCGATGCAGGCGACGCTCATGCCCAGTTGCGCCGCCCGGATCGCCGCCACGTATCCGCCCGGACCCGCTCCGATCACCAGCACATCGTAACGCTCCGCCATCGACTACCTCACAAGATATAAGAACTAACCACAGAGTCACAGAGAACACAGAGAAAGACACAGAAAAACAATAACAAGAGAAGAAAAGGAGCGATTTGTTTTCACTTTTTCTTTTGTCTCTCTTCTTTTCTTCTCTGTGTTCTCTGTGACTCTGTGGTTAGTTTTCTTTAGACTTCGAGCATGAGTCGTTCCGGGCTTTCGATGCACTCCTTGACGCGCACCAAAAAGCTGACCGCCTCGCGTCCGTCGATGAGGCGATGATCGTACGAGAGGGCCAGGTACATCATCGGCCGAATGACAACCTGATCGTCAACGGCGACGGGCCGTTTCTGGATGGCGTGCATGCCGAGAATGGCGCTCTGCGGCGGATTGAGGACCGGCGTGGACAACAGCGAGCCGAAAATGCCGCCGTTGGTGATCGTGAACGTGCCGCCTTGCAGGTCGTTGACGCTGATTTTGTTCTCGCGCGCCTTCTGGGCCAAGGTCGCGATGCCCTTTTCGATGTCGGCGAAGCTGCGCTGATCGGCGTCGCGCAGCACCGGCACCATCAACCCCTTCTCCGTGCTGACGGCGACGCCGACGTCGTAGAAGTTGTGATAGACGATGTCGCTGCCGTCGATGGTGGCGTTGACGGTGGGGAAGGCGCGCAGCGCCTCGACCACAGCCTTGACGAAAAAGCTCATGAAGCCGAGACCGACGCTGTATTTCTTCTGAAACGTCTCCTTGTACTTGCTCCGCAACGCCATAACGGCGCTCATGTCCGTCTCGTTGAACGTCGTCAGAATGGCGGCATTCTGCTGGGCGGCGAGCAGCCGCTCGGCGATGCGCGCCCGGATGGGACTCATACGCTCGCGTCTGTCGCGTCCCACTCGCGGCGGTTTCTTCTCGACGACGGGCGTGGCCGCCGGCGCCGGCCCGGCCGGTGAGGTCTCCACGCCGCCGCGCTGCTGGAGATGTGCGAGCACGTCTTCCTTGGTGATGCGACCGCCGCGACCCGTGCCGGTGATTTGGCTGGCGTCGATGCCTTCGTTGGCCGCGATGTAGCGAGCCGCCGGCGACAGCAGCGGCTCCGCCGGTGCCGCAGTCCGACTCGGCACCGGGGCGGGAGGCGTCGAATGGGAATTGCCGTCGCGCCCGCGCGCCGGCTGAGCGGCTTGCGCCGGTTGCGGCGACGCTGCCGGCTGGGCGGTCTTTTCCTCGATCCGGCCGATCACCGCGCCGATCGCCACCTTGTGTCCTTCCGGCACACCGATCGCGAGCGTGCCGCCGGCAGGAGCCATTACTTCCGTCGTCGCCTTGTCGGTTTCCAGTTCGCACACCGGCTCGTTGGCCTTCACCGCGGTTCCGTTGCTCTTCAACCAGCGCGCGATGGTCCCTTCCGTGATCGACTCGCCGACGGAGGGCACTTTGATTTCCACGGACATTCCAACCTCCGTTAGTCCGCAGTCCGCAGTCCGCAGTCCACAGCAAAGAAGTCTCTGCCTTTGCTGCGGACTGCGGACTGCGGACTTTTGTGTTATTTCGCGACCGGCGTGACGACGCGGCCCTCGGGCAGCGGGCCGTTGGTCTCGGCCGGATACATGCGCGGAGCGATGGCGGCGCGCACCAAATGCGGCACCGAGCCGGTGATTGCCGCCTCGACCAACTCTTTCTGCTCGCGCCGATGTACTCCCAGCGAGCCGGTCGCCGGGCTGGCGCTGGCGTCGCGGCCGACGTACTCGAAGCTGAATCCCAGCGCGTGCAAGCGCGGCTCCATGAACGTCCAACCGCCCATGTTCTGCGATTCTTCCTGCGCCCACACCCATTCGCGGGCCTTGCGATACCGCGCCAGGGAACGCTTGACAAGCTCTTCGGCGAAGGGGAAGAACTGCTCGACGCGGACGAGGGCGACATCGTTCGCCTTCGCTTCGGTGCGGCGCTCCAGCAAGTCGTAATACACCTTGCCGCTGCACAGCACCACACGGCGGACGCGAGCGGGGTCCACGTCGGTGTCGTCGAGGATCTCCTGGAAGCGGCCGGTGACGAACTCGTCCAGCGGCGAACTCGCCGCCTTCAGACGCAGCAGGCTCTTGGGCGTCATGACGATGAGCGGTTTGCGGAAGTTGCGCTTCATCTGCCGCCGCAGCAGATGGAAGTATTGCGCCGGCGTCGAGGGGTAACATACCTGCATGTTGTCCTCGGCGCACAACTGCAAATAGCGTTCGAGCCGAGCGCTGGAATGCTCCGGTCCCTGTCCCTCGTAGCCGTGCGGCAGCAGCAGCACGACGCCGCTGTCGCGCTGCCATTTCGATTCGCTGGAGGCGACAAACTGGTCGATGATGACCTGCGCGCCGTTGGCGAAGTCGCCGAACTGCGCCTCCCACAACACCAGCGTGTGCGGCGCATCGAGACCGTAACCGAACTCGAAACCGAGCACCGCCGCCTCGGACAGCAGACTGTCGTAAACCTTGAACTGCGCCTGCTTGGGATCGAGATCGTTCAGCGGTAAATACGGGTCGCCAGTGCGGGCATCGTACACCACCGAGTGCCGTTGACTAAATGTCCCGCGCCGGCTGTCCTGCCCACTGAGGCGCACCGGCGTGCCCTCCAGCAGCAACGAGCCGAACGACAGCAGTTCGGCGAGCGGCCAAAGGACCGGCTTCCCCTCGTGCATGTCCTTGGCGTAGTTCTTGAAGATGCGCTCCACGGTCGGATGCATCTCGAAATTGTCCGGCACGCGCGTCAGCCCCTCGACGATCTTGAACAGCGTCTCCTGGGGCACGCCGGTTTCCACCGGAATGTGCGAGTAGCGCGAGGTCATGCCCTTCCATTGGCCCTCGAAACCGTGCATGGTCGGATACTGCGACGGCCCGGTGCGCACTTCCTCCAGCGCCGCTTGCAGCTTGTTCTCGAACTTTTCGGTGATGGCCTCCGTCTCCGCGACGGTCAGATCGCCCATCATGATGAGTTGTTCGGTGTAGATCGACGAGAGCGACGGCCGGCCGCGAATCTTGCCGTACATGATCGGCTGCGTCATCGACGGGTCGTCGCCCTCGTTGTGGCCGTGGCGGCGGTAACAAAACATGTCGATCACGACATCGCGGCGAAACGTCTGGCGAAAATCCAGGGCCAGCTCCGACACGAACACCGACGCCTCGGGATCCTCGCCATTAACGTGGAAGATCGGCGCCTGAATCATCTTGGCGATGTCGGTGCAGTAAGTCGTCGAGCGCGCATCGCCCGGACCTGTCGTGAAACCGATCTGATTGTTGACGATGACGTGGATCGTTCCGCCGGTCGTATAGCCGGCGAGCTGCGACAGATTCAGCGTCTCGGCCACCAGCCCCTGACCAGCGAAGGCGGCGTCGCCGTGGACCAACACCGGGATGCCCCAGATGCGCTCGACATCGCCGAACAAGGTTTGCTTGGCCCGCGTCCGCCCCTCGACGACGGGATCGACTGCTTCGAGGTGGCTGGGGTTGGGCGACAGCGACAGGTGGACCTTCTTGCCGTTGGAGTTGACGCGATCGCTGGAAAAGCCGAGGTGATACTTGACGTCGCCGTCGCCGTCGATCGTGTCCGGCAGATACTTGTCCTCGAACTGGGCGAAGATTTCCTCGTAGGGCTTGCGGAGGATGTTGGCCAGAACGTTGAGCCGGCCGCGATGGGCCATGCCGAGGATGATCTCGCGGACGTGCATGTCCGCCGACTTTTCGACGATCGACTCCAGAACGGGGATGAGCGTTTCGGCGCCTTCCAGCGAGAAGCGTTTCTGCCCGGTGTAGCGGGTATGCAGAAAGCGCTCGAAAAGCTCGGCGTAGTGGAGGCTCTTGAGGATGCGCACTTTCTTGACCTGGTCGAAGCGCGGCCGATTGCGTCGCGGCTCCATGCGTTCTTGCAGCCAGCGGCGGATGCGCGTGTCCTGGATGTGCATGTACTCGACGCCGATGGAGCGGCAATAGGTTTCCTTCAAGGCGTCGATAAGTTGACGCAGCGTGCCGCGTCCAAGTCCGAGAAAAGTGCTTGTATCGAACGTGCGGTCGAGATCAGCCTCACTGAAGCCGAACTCGGACAACTCCAGAAGAGGATGGCTTGTACGCGCTTCGCTCAGGGGATCGAGGTGGGCGAGGAAATGGCCGAGGTCGCGGTAGGCATAGATGAGTCGAACGATGGCGGTCTGGGACGAGCCGTCCAGGGCCGGCTCACGCGGGGCAGTGAGCCGAGACGCGCCCAACTCGAAGCCCTCGAAGAAGAAGCGCCAGCTGGGGTCCACGGCTTCGGGATCCTGCCGCCAGCGCTGATAGGCCGTTTCGAGGGCATCCAGGTTGAGAGAATTGGCAACCGTACCATGACTCGTCATTTCAGGTATCCGGAAAAGCCTCGGGCCACAGCAGAGGGGCCGCGGTATCTCAATTCCTTCTATCATTTAATGCGTCGTCTGTGGAGAGGACAAGCGGCGGATTGCTTCCAGGCGTCCTTCCGCCGATGCTACAGGCTACGCGGACGGCAGGCTGGGCAGAATCGACGTTTCCGGGACTGCTGGGAAACGTGTAATCGCACACCACGATTGACCTTGTCACCGTTCCCCCGCCTCGACATCCGGGGTATAGTTATAAGGAGAAATGGAAGCGGACATCCTCGCCGGAGTCAGCGCATCGCCATGAACTATCCTCCCCCTCTCCTGCCGCGTTCCGAGGCCGCGACAACCGCGTATCCGCCGCCGGTTGTTTCGCTTTCCGGACGCCGACCCCTCCGCTGCCGGGTGGCCATGGCGCTGACCGGAGGATCGGCCTTTCGCGGGGCCATCGAGTGCCTTCTGCATCAGCGTCTGCTCTTCGTCGCCCTGCTCACGCTGATACCCTCGTTGATTTTTCTGGTCCGCAATCTCTTCGACACCAATCTCGATCAGGTTCTCTCCGGTTTCGACCGTTTTTTGCACGGCACCGTCGCCGCGGTGACGGCCGTATTGGCCTTGATCCTGTGGCGGCGGCGCGGCTTGACCCTGCGGACCCTGCGGACCATCGAATTGATCTTGTTCGGTTCGCTGGCGGCCTTTTTCGCCTGGCTACAATACGAAGAGTTCTTGCACGGCCCGCTGGCGGACGCCTCTCGCTGCGCCTGGGCCCCGCTGATCTTCCGCCAGGCAGTCAGTGCCAGCTCGACCCGCTGGTTTTTCCTCATCATTGTCTACGGCGTATTTATCCCCAACACCTGGCGGCGCTGCCTGCTTGTCAGCCTGGGCCTGGCGCTGACGCCGCTGATCCTGACGCCCCTCGCCGTGTCACATCATCATTCACCGTGGCAGTCGGAACTGTTCTTCTCGTTGCTCACCATGGCCACGTTGCTGGCGGTGGCCATCGCCGTCGCCGTGTTCGGCTCCCACCGCATTCAAGTGCTGGAAGCGCAGGCGTTCGAGGCGCAGCAATTGGGACAGTATCGCCTCAAACGCCGCCTCGGCGCCGGCGGCATGGGTGAGGTGTATCTGGCCGAGCATCTGCTGCTGCGGCGGCCCTGCGCCGTCAAGATGATCCGCCCGGAGCAGACCGGCGATCCGACGAACCTGCAGCGCTTCGAGCGCGAGGTGCAGGCCATGGCGACGCTGACGCATTGGAACACGGTGGAAATCTACGACTACGGCCACGCTGACGACGGCACCTTCTATTACGTCATGGAGTACCTGCCCGGTCAGAATTTGGAGAGCCTGGTGACCTGCCATGGCCCGCTGCCGCCGGCACGAGCCATTCACCTCTTGCGTCAGGTCTGCGGCGCCCTGCGCGAAGCGCACGACATCGGTCTGCTGCACCGCGACATCAAGCCGAGCAATATCATCGCCTGTGAGCGAGGCGGCGTCTTCGATGTGGCCAAGCTGCTCGACTTCGGGCTGGTCCAGGAGTCGCGCTTCGGCACCGACGAGCGCCTGACGCAGTTGGGAACGATCATCGGCTCGCCGCCGTTCATGTCGCCGGAGCAGGCCGCCGGCAAGAACGCGCTGGACGCGCGCAGCGACATTTACAGCCTGGGCGCTGTCGCTTACTTCCTGCTGACGGGACAAGCGCCGTTCGTCCGCGAGACGGCCATGCTGATGCTCATGGCCCACGCCTATGAGCCGGTCGTGCCGCTGACCGCTCTGCGGCCGGAACTGCCGAACGATCTGCAAACAGTGGTGCTGCGCTGCCTTGAGAAAGATCCCGCTCAGCGCTTCCCAGACGCTCATACCCTGGAGCAGGCGCTGGCCGCCTGCGACGCCGCGGACGAATGGACCGAGGCGCAGGCGGTTTGCTGGTGGCGGGAGCATCCCATCCGTACTGTCGGCGAGAAGGAACTGAAGCCGGACGTTCCCACGCAAATCGCAGTGTCGTAGCTTCTCATGGTCTGGTGGGCTGGGAATGTAAGTGACTGGAGGGGATTTCCGGTCACTTACGCTCCCGGCTCCGAGGAATTCAGCCATCGTGACGAACGCGAACACCTCGGCGTGATCCGCCGAGGTGTTCGTGTTCCTTCCAGCCCACGGTATGTCAGGGCGTTTTCGGCTGGAGATAATCGGGAAGACCATTGGAGTTCGCTGGCACGTTCGCACCTGTATTGGACATCGTCGAGGACGAAGGCGACGGCAAGGTGCTAGGAGGCGGTTCCGGCGGCGGAGCGCTCGCCGACGTTTTGGCCGACCCCGTGGTCCCGCTCCCTGTCGCGGACAGGGAGAAAGGTGGCGTCGGAACAGACGAGCTGGCCGCGTTACTCGCCGCCGAAGGCGAGGCCGTATCGCTGACGGAATGCAAGGACGAGTCCTTCGAGGTCGTCGAATCACGCCAATTCATGGCCGGTTTCATGGCACTCGATCCGGCCGCGTCGGCGGCGGGCTTGTTGAAGGAAGTTGGCTCAATTTCCCGTTC
Organism: Gemmataceae bacterium; assembly: GCA_036557825.1. GTDB lineage: Bacteria > Planctomycetota > Planctomycetia > Gemmatales > Gemmataceae > JAJPHU01. The sequence goes on along the minus strand of DATBGU010000025.1, from coordinate 24,156 downwards.
GCTCGCCAGACCCATACTGCTCTCGGAAGCCGGTTTGCTCATGCCAATTCCCGGCCCGCTCGGACTGCCGCTGGTCGGGGACGAAGATCCGCTACCCGGCATCGACATCGCTCCGCCCCCGGTGGGAGGCATCGCACCGAAGCCCGCGGGAGGCGTTGCGCCGCTGCTCGCGGAAGGCATCCCGCCACTGCCGGCAGACGGCATCCCGCCGCTCATACCGGAACCGAGAGTGCTGCTCGCCGAACCCATCGAGGCAGATCCCTGCCCTCCCCCCATCGCGGAGGATTGGCTGTCGAGAGTACTGCCGGAGCCGCCGGCGAGTTGGCTGCTCGGACTTCTGTTCGAAGCCGATCCTCCACGGCTTGTGAATCCCATGCTGCTGTCGGCCCTACCGTTGCCGTAGGTCGATTGTTTGTGAGACTGCGAACAGCAATTGCATCCGGTTAACAGGATGCCGGCGCTGAACAAACCGATCAAGCCAACCAAGGGCTTCTTACCCATAGGAATGTCCTCCCCCGTGTGAATCCGTTCACACCACGCCCCAACCCCTGCGCGATGGGTTTCTTCGGCCGGCGCTCCTGCTCCGGCAGTCCACGCTGTTGCCGAGAAAGCGGGCGAAACCGTAGTCACGAACGGAAATAATGTCAATGCCAAATCCGCACTTACATCGTGCCGATACCGGTCCAAGTCTCCAGCCATCCGAAATAGCCCAGCACTTCGCCGGCGCCGAACGAGGCCAGGTTAGCGAGCACGATGACGAGAAAATCGCGCCACATCGAACGCCCGCCCCACAGTTCGCGCGTGCCGAACGCCATCCAGAACAAGGCGCACTCGGCCACCGGCGCGAACGTCTCCGCCACCGCCAGATAAAGCGGGCGTTGTTCCCGCAGGTCGAAGAACATGGGCAGTTCGAGCACGACAACCGGATAGGTGCAGGCGGTCAGCCAGAAACCGGCGAACAGGCGGCGCTTCCAGGAATGACGCGCGGAGAGTCCAAGCAACAAGATCGGGGTCTCGATCGCCACGCTCAACAGGTAGCCGAAGGGCAAGAATCGCCACAATTCACGGGGAGTCATGAACGCCTCGCGGCGGGCTAGAGAGCGCGCAGAAGGAACGGGACCTCGGCATAGACATGCGCCATCGCCACGACGAAATAGATCGTGCGGGTGGTGGTGTAGTCGGCCAGGAAGCAACCCCAAAGGACCACAACCACGGCGAGACCGATAGCGAGGAAGCCGCTGACGCCCCAGCGCCAGGCGGACGAACGGCGGGCCAGCGGGACCGCGTGCAGTCGCCACGGGACGGCGCGCAGTCCGATCAGCGGAATGGCCAGCACCCAGACGCCGTAATGAAGCATCTCCAGAAACGTATGCGTGGACACCAACAGGTGCGACGAGAACGGCACGACTCCTGCGCCCGCGTGGTCGGTGATGCGCCGCGATAGCTCGTCGTCGCCCGGCAAGGGTGGCGCACCGGCCAACCGCCACCACAGAGCGAACAACAAAAGGGGCACAATCGCCAGGCAGAGATGGAAGGCGGGGCGCCAGTGCGGCCGGCTGCGCCGCAGCTCGCGGTCGAGCAGCCAGAATGCCATCAGCGGATGCAGATAGACGACCAGCAGGCCCCACTGCGGCGGCACCAGCCAGGCCACGGCGATGAGGCCGAACGTCACCGGCCAGATCCACCCCCACTCGCGCCGCGGATTTTGCCGGCTGCGCAAGTGAACGAGCGCGGCGATCCACAACAGCAGCAGCGAATTGATGGCCGCGAAGCTGTGTTCCCAGGTTTGGTCGCCGATGGAGCCGCGCTCGGCGAGCCACCACAGCGTCGCGAAGGCGGCGGTCAGGCCGAAGATGCCGGCGAAGGCCAGAAGGAAGAAGCTGCGCAGCCGGCCCCAGCGCGCGGGAAGACGGGTGAGGAAATAACGGAATTCAAGCCAGTTGTGCGGCCCGGCGAACAGAAAGACGGTGACCAGGGAGAAGCGCAACGGCATCCAGCCGGCCAACAGAGCGGCCGCCACGGCGATGCCCAGCGCGGTGACAACGAAGCCCCACGGGGCCGACGTAGCGTCGCCACGACCGGGCGCATAATCGAGACGGGCCGAGATGCTCATGTTAGCGGATGCGTTTCTCGCGAGGGGCTGGCTCCTTCTCCTTGCCTTCCAGCTTCTCCTTTTCCGCGACCATCGATTTGGGAACAATCAGCGTCAGGTGATCTCCGGCCGCGACAGGTTCGAGAATGAGCTTGTCGCTCAGTTCGATGCCGGCCGGAAGTTTCAACTCCGGCAAGGCGGGCCGAGGTTGCGGCGCGGGCGGACGCGGAAATGGACGCGGTGCGCCGTTGGCCCACACGGCCGCCGCTCCGCCGACGAACAGCGACAGCACAAGGAGGATGGCGACAACACGGCCGGAGCCGCGCCGCACCAGCCACAGACCGCCCGAGGCGAAGGCGAGCGTCAGCGCCAGCCCGGCGACGATGGTCGGCATGCCCAGGCGACGACCGGCGTCCGCTCCTCCGGGTGGAAGCGCCTGTCCGCCGGGACCGGCCTGCTGTCCCATCGCCAGATTGAGCGGCACTTGCAGGACCGGCAACTTGCTCTTTTCATCGACCTTGACGACCAACTTGACCTTGATCGGGGTCGGGCGTGCGCCTCCCGGCTGGACGAAGGGATTGCCCGCTGGCGGTACGATCGGACGCACCGGCGGTCGGACGCCCCGGCCCGGCAAAAGATCCGCGCGCACTTCCGGCAACAACAGGCCAAAGGCCAGCAAGGACAAACCGATTCGCGTCCACCGTTTCATGGCGAGGACTCCGAGAATGAGGATCGCATCGCGACGAGACGTCACCCAAGTAGAAAGATTCTACCATAGGAATGAACGGTGACACAGCGATAACTTGCGCGGCGTTCGATTCTCCGCTCGAACGTACACGCTCTCCCTTGTTGGTGAGCCGCGACCGAAGCATTCGTTTCCTGGAGGGCGAGCGACGGAAGTTCCCTTCGAGTTCGGCGATTTCCCGCTGCCGTGATAGCAAACCGTGATTCGTGACGTGTCCTCGCGTCAGTGCGTCGAAGGCGCGCCGGACGGCCCCATCGCCTGCGGTGTTTCTCCGACGGCCTGTTGCTCGTCCGGGCAAACCAAGGTGCCAAGGCTGACCACCCGAAAATACGCGCGCAACCGCTCGGAGTCGGCGCGAGGATCGGCCAGCGCGACGTAGCCGTCCGGCCTGACGAGGTAAATCGCCCCGCGGCGAAGTCCGGCCGAGCGCATTTTCGGCCGCCACGCGAATTCGTGAAGCGGAAGGCGAAGTTCGACGCAAACGTCCGACACGCCTTGGCGCGGTTCTCCGTAGACGTGAACCTGCCACGTCAGCGAAGTAAGCGGCGCGAAGTTGTCTGTTCCCGGACCCGTCTGAATCCAAGGCAAGCGATCGCCGCCCCGCACGGACCCGGCCGCACCCGCGCTCAGCGGGCTGTGGCGGTAGTTGACGCCGAGCTGCGACACGGTGAGGAACAGAAAGCGGCGCACCGAGGCCGGCCGGAACAGTAGGGGAACGAGCCGGGGAACGAGGCGCGTGCGAACCAACCGGGCGGCGCGGCCTTGCTTCGTGACCAGGGTGAAAATGCGATCGGTAGTGGCGACCAGTCGGCGCGCGAAGCGGATCCGCTCCGGCTCATAGGTGTCGAGCAGCTTCTCTGCGGCTCCTCCATTCAGCACGGCGGCGAGCTTCCAGGCTAGGTTCACGGCGTCGCCGATGCCGGTATTCATGCCCTGACCGCCGACCGGGCTATGGACGTGGGCGGCGTCGCCGAGCAAGAAGGCGCGGCCCACGCGGAACCGCGCCGCGACGCGGTGATGCACGTGGTAGGTTGAGAACCAGTTCACCTTGGCGACGGTGAGCTTCAAGTTCCCGATCGCGCGCTCGCCGATGTCGTCGAAGGTCAGCTCGCGGTGTTCGCGTTCCGGATCCCAGCTGGCGGGGCCAACCAGGCGTAGACGGCCCGCCCCCTTCAAAGGAAAGACCGCCAGGAAATCGGCCTCCTCGAAATCGACATGGATTTCGCCGTCGGCCGCCGGGCCGGCGGCTTCCACGTCGGCGACATAGAACACCCCGGAATAGGTTCCACCGGGAAAACCCGTCGCCAGCGCCTCCCGGACGGTCGAACGCGCGCCGTCGCAGCCGGCTAGATAGGCCGCCTCGCAAACCTCCTCCGAGTCATCGGGCCGCCTTAGCACCGCGCGCACGCCTTCAGAGTGTTGATCGAATCGGACCAACTCCGTGCGGCGCTCCACGTTCACTCCCAGGGCGCTGAGCCGATCAATCAGCAACCGCTCGTGGGCATCCTGCGGGTAAGTCAACGCAAAGGGGAATGGACTCAAGCCCTCTCCGATACGTCCCAGGGGCGCACGCGCGGCCTTGCCGCCCCTGACCCAGAGGTTGGCACCCGCGACTTGGACCCCAGCCTCGACGACCATCCCGGCAAGGTCTATCTGTCGATAGAGTTCCAGGGTGCGCGCCTGCACGGCCACGGCGCGCGAGGTGGTGCCCGGCTCGGCGTTCTTGTCGATGATCCGCACGCGCACTCCGAGCTTGGTCAGCCAAAGGGCGAGCACGAGGCCGGTCGGTCCCGCGCCGACAATCAGGACGAAGCGATCGCTCATCGAATTCTCCTGTTTTCCATGCTAACTTTGTGCAAATCCCGAACCGTTTTTGATACGGTCAACCATTCGACAATCCGGCCCTGTTATGCTAGGAGCGATTGAGATCCGCCGACATCTCGTCGTCGGTCTGCTCCGTGGACGACCGCCGCGCTCTGGTTGGCGCAGGATACTAATTGAATTCGATGCGGAGAGTCCCGTAAAATATCCATCATCGCGCGAAATCCGCGTCCACTCGCCCAGCCTTCCGAATTCACGAGCCATCCATTCGCCTCCGGAGCGCTGCCATTTGAAGGTGAGGACCGATCCCGTGCATCGTTGGAGCCTCTGCATCGCAGTGACGGCATTCCTGGGGACCGGCGCGACCGCCCCGGCGGACGAGTTCTTCGAGATCAAGGTTCGTCCGCTGCTCGCCGCGCGCTGTTATCGTTGCCACGGCCCGGAGAAGCAGAAGGGCGGACTTCGACTCGATTCCGCCGCGGCGCTGCGAAAGGGCGGAGATTCCGGGCCGGTCGTCCTGCCTGGCAAGGCCAAGGAAAGTCTTCTCCTCCGCGCCGTCAAGCGCGAAGGGCCGAAGATGCCTCCCAAGGAAGCACTCAAGCCCGAAGAGGTCGCCGCTCTGACCGAATGGGTGAAGCGCGGCGCGGTGTGGCCCAAAGGCGAGCAAACTTCCTCCGCGGAGCGCGATCCCCAGCACGCCCGGCGAACGCACTGGGCGTTTCGTCCCGTGGGCGATCCGCCGCCGCCGGTGGTGCGCGACAACGACTGGCCTCGAAATGCCGTCGATCGCTTCATCCTCGCCGCGATGGAAAAGCGCGGATTGCGCCCCGTCGCCCCGGCCGACCGCCGTACTCTGATCCGGCGGGCGACCTTCGATCTGATCGGACTGCCGCCGACGCCCGAGGAGATAGACGCCTTCCTCGCCGACGATTCACCCGACGCCTTTGCCAAGGTGGTCGATCAGTTGTTGGCCTCGCCGGCTTACGGCGAGCGCTGGGGCCGGCACTGGCTTGACCTCGTCCGCTACGCCGACACCGCCGGCGACAACTCCGATTATCCCATCCCGCAGCACTACAAGTATCGCAACTGGGTCGTCCGCGCCTTCAATCGGGACCAGCCGTATGACGAGTTTCTCCGCGAGCAGTTCGCCGGCGATCTGATGCCGGCCGCGAACGCCGAGGACCGGCGCGACAAGATCCTCGCCACCGGCTATCTCGCCAACGCGCGCCGCTTCGGTTCCTATGAAGACGACCGCTATCCCTGGCACCTGACCATTGACGACACTCTCGACAACCTCGGCCGCGCTGTGCTGGGCCTGACCGTCAACTGTTGCCGCTGCCACGATCACAAGTTCGACGCGCTCTCCCAGGAAGATTACTACGCTCTGTACGGCTTCTTCCAGAGCACGCGCTATCCCTGGCCGGGCATCGAATTGGTCAAGATGCAGAAGGATCTGGTGCCGTTGGCCTCGCCGGAGGAACTGGACCGCGCCCGCGTCGAGCGCAAGCGCCGACTGGCCGAGAAGGATGCGGAGATCAAACAACTCGAAAAAGAAAAGGCAGCCGCGGAGAAGTCCCGCGATGCCAAGGCGAAGAAGCGTGCCGAGGAGTTGACGAAGGCATTGCCGGAGGCGAAGAAAAATCGCGGTCGCCTCGCTGGCGAACCGCTGCCCGTCGAGTTGGCCTACGCCGTGGCCGAGGGAGAGAACAAGGGACGGCACAAAGTCGGCAGCGCGCGCGTTCAGCTCAAGGGCGACCCCGAGCATCCCGGCAAGGAGGTGCCGCGCCGTTTCCCGACCGTCCTGGGAGGCCAAGCGCTTCCGCCCGGCGTCAAGGGCAGCGGCCGGCTGGAACTGGCACACTGGTTGACGGACCCGGCCAACCCACTGACGGCGCGAGTGATGGTCAATCGCATCTGGCAGTACCATTTCGGCAAAGGACTGGTGCAGACGCCGAGCGACTTCGGCACGCGCGGCCGACCGCCGACCCATCCGCAATTGCTCGATTACCTGGCGCGGCGATTCGTCGCCGAGGGCTGGTCGATCAAGGCGATGCACCGTCTGATTTTGCTCTCACGCACGTATCAGCTATCGGGACGTGACGACGCGACCAACGCTCGCATCGACGCGGGCAACGATTTCCTGTGGCGGTTCGCGCGGCGCCGGCTCGACGCCGAGTCGATCCGCGATACGCTGCTGGCCGTCAGCGGCGCTCTCGACCGCTCGCCGGGCGGCCCGCATCCCTTCCCCGCCCCGGCCACCTGGAACTTCACCCAGCACAATCCGTTCAAGGCCGTCTACGAGAGCGACCGCCGCAGCGTCTACTTGATGACGCAGCGCATCCAGCGCCATCCATTTCTCGCCCTCTTCGACGGGGCCGACACCAACGCCAGCACCGCCGAACGAGTGACGAGCACGACTCCGCTGCAAGCCCTCTATTTAATGAACGATGCATTCGTTCACGCCCAGGCGCGGAAGTTCGCCGCTCGCTTGTTGGCGGAGCGAGCCGACGATGCCGCACGTCTCGATCGCGCCTACGCCCTGGCGCTGGGCCGACTCCCCAGCGACACCGAGCGCTCGGAGGCACGGGACTTTTTGGAGCGCGTCCGCGCCCGATCCGCAGGCGTGCCGGCGGACCAGCAGCACGCGCGAGCGTGGGAGAGCTTCGCTCGCGCCCTGTTCCTGAGCAACGAGTTCGTCTACGTCAACTGAGTGAGACTCCATGTTTACTCCGCTTCGCACACCGAGCCGCCGCGCGGTCCTCCGCTCTCTGGCCGGCGGCTCGTTGCTGCTGCCGGGCTTCCTTTCCGATCTGCTCGCCGCCGATGCTTCGCCGTCCGATCCGCTGGCCCCGAAGAAGCCGCACCATCGACCGAAGGCGAAGCGCGTCATTCTGCTGTTCAGCACCGGCGGCGTTTCGCACATGGACACCTTCGACTACAAGCCCAAGCTCTTCGCCGCCGACGGCAAGATGATGGGCGTCGGCGGCGGCCTGTCGCTGGAGAAACGGCCGCTCGTTCGCCCGCGCTGGACGTTCCGTCCCGGCGGACGCTGCGGCACGATGGTCAGCGATCTCTTTCCGCACCTGCGCGAACGCATGGATGACATTTGTCTCGTCCGCTCGATGAGCACCGACAACAACGAGCATTTCCAGGCGACGCTGGCCATCCACACCGGCTCGTTCTTCTTGACCCGCCCCAGTCTCGGCTCGTGGATCAGCTACGGCCTGGGCACGCTCAACCGCAATCTGCCGTCCTTCGTCGTCATCGCGCCGCACTTGCCCTACGCCGGCGGGCAGGTGTGGGCCAACGATTTCCTGCCCGCCTACCACCAGGGCACGCGCGTCCTCCCCGGGGACCGGCCGATCCCCAACGTCGGCCGCCAGCCGGCCAGCGCCGACTTGCAGGAATTGGAACTGGGAATGGCCGGCGCCCTCAACCGCGCCCACCTGAAACGCAACGGCAACGACTCCGAATTGGCCGCGCGCATTCACACCTTCGAGACCGCGTTTCAAATGCAGTTCGAGGCGCCGCAAGTCTTCGACCTATCACGCGAGACGGACGAGACGCTGCGCCTGTACGGGCTGAAGCGCGGCCAGACCGACAGTTTCGCCTGGCAATGTCTGGTGGCGCGGCGGTTGGCGGAGCGCGGCGTGCGCTTCATCGAATTGATCGACTCCGGCGCTTCCAACAACTGGGACGCGCACAGCGACATGATCGCCCACGAGCCGTTGGCGAAGAAAATCGACCGTCCGATTGCCGCCCTGCTGCAAGACCTCAAACGCCGCGGTCTGCTCGACGATACGCTGGTAGTGTGGACGACCGAGTTCGGCCGCACGCCGGGGCAGGATGGTCCAAAGGGACGCGGCCATCATCCCGCCGTCTATTCGTCCTGGCTGGCCGGCGGCGGCGTCAAGGGCGGCCTCGCCTACGGTCAGTCCGACGAGATCGGCGCGACCGTCGCGGAGAACAAGGTCCACGTCCACGACTTCCACGCCACCATCCTGCACCTGCTCGGATTCGATCACGAGCGCCTCACCTATCGCCACGCCGGCCGCGATTTCCGGCTGACGGACGTATATGGCAACGTGGTCCACGACATCCTGGTCTGAAAACCTCGACGGCTTCGCGGACATGCCGTAGCATGAGGCGTGTTGCGATGGTTTCCTTATCCACCCCGAATGCGGAGGCGGGGCATGCCGGTCCCTTCGCCGGGCACGTCCACCAGCCTGCTCGAACAGGCGCGCGGCCGCTGCGCCGGCGCATGGGAGCGTTTGGTCGCGCTGTACACGCCGCTGCTGGAAGCGTGGCTGACGGCGGCCGGCTTGCAGCAGGCCGACCGCGACGACCTGACGCAGCGCGTCCTCATGGTCCTCGTGCGCCAGCTCCCCGACTTCGAGCACAACGGTCGGCCGGGCGCCTTCCGGGCCTGGCTGCGCGGCATCACCGTCAATCTGCTGCGTGAGTTCTGGCGGGCACGTCCCGAACCCGAGGCCGGATCGCGCCTCGATCAACTCCGCGATCCCGACGGCGGCCTGAGCCGCCTGTGGGACGAACAGCACGACCGTCACGTTCTGCACGCGCTGATGGAGATGGTGCGGCCAGAGTTCACGGAAACCACCTGGCAGGCGTTCCGGCGACTGGCCCTCGACGGAGCGTCGGCGCGTGAGGTGAGCGCGGAACTCGGTCTGTCGGTCAATGCCGTGCTCATCGCCAAGTCGCGCGTGCTGTCGCGCTTGCGTCAGGAGGCCAGCGGTCTCGTGGATTGATCGGCCCGCGTTTGCCGCTTTTTCTGAAAGGACCGCACGCCGCGGATCATTTCTGATCGAAAGGGGGAGCCGCTGTCGTGGTCGAAATGAGGGCCGATCATCCGTGCTGGGACGATTTGCAGGCCTACGGTCAGGGCCGGCTCGCTCCCGACTCTGCCTTGGCCCTGGAAGACCATCTCGCACGCTGTGAGCGCTGTTGCCGCCTTTTGGAGACAACACCTGCCGACAGCTTCCTGAGCCGGTTGCGCGACGCCGGCTCGAAACCGCCTCACCACGATCTCGACACCCTTCCCGTTGCATCCTCGCCAGGCCCGCTCTCCCCCATTCCTCCCGAGTTGGTGAATCACCCGCGCTATCGAGTGGTCGGTCTGATCGGCGAGGGCGGCATGGGGACCGTTTACCGCGCCGAGCACCGGCGCATGGAGCGGCGGGTTGCCTTGAAGGTCATTCGCCCCGGCCTCATGCGTCATCCCGACGCGGTGCGGCGCTTCCATCAGGAAGCGCGGGCAGCGGCCCGCTTGCAGCACGTCCACATCGTCACCGCCTACGACGCCGACCAGGCCGGCGGGTTGCATTTCCTCGTCATGGAGTACGTCGAGGGAACGAACCTCGCCGAGTTGGTGCGTCAGCGCGGTCCGCTTCCCGTTGCCGAGGCGTGTACCTATGCCCGGCAGACGGCGCTGGGGTTGCAGCATGCCCACGAGCAAGGCATGGTCCACCGCGACATCAAACCGCATAATCTGATGATTGCGGAGTCCGGGCGGTCCCCCGTCGTGAAGATCCTCGATTTTGGGCTGGCGCGTCTGCCGCGCACCACGGAAGACGCGCCTCCGGGCGAAACAGGGTCGGGTCCGCTCACCGGCATGGGTGCGGTGATGGGCACGGCCGACTACATCGCGCCCGAACAGGCCGCCGACGCCAGCGCCGCCGACATTCGCGCCGACATCTACGCCCTCGGCTGCACTCTGTTTCACCTGCTTACCGGGCGTCCGCCCTTCTCCGACGGCACCGTCGCCGAGAAGCTCGACCGGCACGCCGGCACGCCCCTGCCGTCACTGAATTCGCTGCGCCCCGAGGTGCCCAGCGAACTGACGGCGGTCCTGGATCGCATGACGGCCAAGGCCCCCGCCGATCGCTATGCCACGCCCGCGGAGGTCGCGGCGGCGCTGGCACCGTTCGCTCCTTCGGAAGGCCCCGATCGCCGGCTCGCTGACAAGCGCCGGCGCTGGCTCGCCGCCGGGCTGATGCTGTCGGTCGCCGGGTTACTCGCTGGAACGATGTTCCTGTACCGGACCACCGACCATCGCGAGGAGACGGTGCCGATCGACGTCAAGGACGAGGAACCAATCGTCCGAGAGCATCCCGACTCGAAAAGCGAAGAGACCGGAGACGAGGCGGCGCAAGCCATCCAGCGACTCGGAGGCCGGATCACGCGCGATGAGCACATCCCCGGCAAGCCCGTCGTCATCATCAGCCTCGCGGGAACAAAGTTGACCGATCTTGACCTCCAAACGGTGGCCGCCTGCAAGGAACTCCGCTCCCTGGATCTCGGCCGCAGCACCGTGACCGATGCCGGGTTGAAGCACCTCACCGGGCTGACCCAACTGACATCGCTGACCTTGCCGAACACGCAAGTCACCGACGCGGGTATGAAATACATCGGCGAATTGAAACAACTCACGGCACTCGATCTCCATCTCACGGGGATTGGAGATTCCGGGATGAAGCACTTGGCCGGGCTGACGCAACTTCGCACGCTCGTCCTTGACGGCACTCGGCTCACGGATGCGGCGATGGTGGATGTCGGCCGGTTGACGAACCTCGTTTTTTTGCGGTTGGACGCCACCGCGATCACCGACGCAGGCCTGGCAAGCCTCGGCGGACTCGACAAGTTGGACAACCTCGCTCTTGTTTCGGTGCGCGCAGTCGGCGACGAGGGGATGAAGAGCCTGGCCCAGCTCAAGCGGTTGATCGCCCTCGACCTCCGCGAGACGCGAGTGACGGACAAGGGGCTGAAGGAACTGGCCCGCTGCGACAAACTCGCCTCGCTGCGGATCGGGAAACTGAAGATCACGGACGAGGGCGTTCGATCGCTAGCGCGGCTGACGCGACTCAAAGTCCTCGACCTTTCCAGCACGGAAGTCACCGATGAAGGCGTGAAGGAAGTCGCCAAGCATCGCCGCCTGACAAACCTCTATTTGCAGAACCTCCGGCGCGTGACGGATGTGGGCGTGAAGGAGCTGGCCCGATTGCCGACACTGCAATTTCTCGCACTGGGCGGAACGAGTGTCGGCGACGCCGGCGTCACGGAACTGGCCGGGTTGTCGAACTTGCGGTTCCTGGTACTCAGCAACACAGCCGTCACCGATGTGGGACTGAAGGAACTGGAGCGCTGTCCGCACCTGATGTCCCTGCAATTGTCGGGAACAAAAGTCACCAACACCGGCACGGCGGAACTGCGGAAGGCTCGACCGAACTTGCATATCCAGCGCTGAGGCGGATCGTTGCTTTCGGACGCGCGGGCGATTAGACTGCGAAGGATCGCCCGGTCCTTCTCAGGCGAACTCGCCGGCGCGAAACGGAGAGCATCTTATGACTCGACTGCAACCGTGGTTCCTGGCACTGGCGGCCGTCGGGCTGCTGGGCGTGTCGCTAATCGGTCTGACCGACGCCGCTCCGCGCGACGATGTCACGAAGCCCCCGATCCGGGCTTTGCTGGTCGTCGGCGGCTGCTGCCACGACTACGCCAAACAAAAAGAGCTTCTCACCAAGGGCATTTCCAAGCGGGCCAACGTCGAATGGACGATCGCCTACGACCCGGACAAGGGCACCAAGCACGTCAATCCCGTCTACGAGAAGCCCGACTGGGCCAAGAATTTCGATGTCGTCGTCCACGACGAGTGTTGCGCCGATGTCAAGGACGAGAGCATTATTGACCGCATTCTGGAACCGCATCGTCAGGGTTTGCCGGGCGTGGTGCTGCACTGCGGCATGCATTGCTATCGCAGCAAGGGCTATCCGAATCGAACGCCGTGGTTCGAGTTCACCGGCCTGCCGTCCACCGGCCATGGCCCGCAACTGCCCATCGAGATCACCTTCATCGACAAGGAAAGTCCCATCGCCAAGGGACTCAAGAATTGGACCACGGACAAGGAGGAGCTTTACAACAACCACGCCGGCAAGGTGCTGGATACCGCTCATCCCTTGGCGCGCGGCAAGCAGACCGTTGTCGGTAAGGACGGCAAGGAGCGCACCGAGGACGTGGTGGTGGTTTGGACGAACCTGTACAAGGGCAAGGCGCGCGTCTTCGCCACGACGCTCGGGCACAACAATAGCACCGTGGACGATCCGCGTTATCTCGATCTGGTGACGCGCGGCCTGCTGTGGTCGGTCGATAAGCTCGACGCGGCTTACCTAAAGCCGGCGAAGAAGAATTAAGGGGCTGTCTTTCGTGAGGCAGGCTGGAAGCCTGCCTCACGAAGGAAGTACGTGAGTTGGTGTCGGACGCAGGCACGGCCCTCAGCGTCGATAGCTATAGTGGGAGGCAGACCTCCCCGTGTACGGGTTATAAGCTCGCTGGACCGAAGCGGATCTGCCCGTGTAGGGGTTGTAGGCTGTTCGGCTCTGCTCGCGGGTGCCCGTATAGGGGTTGTACGCGGTCTGCCCAGCGCCGCGTGTGCCCGTGTACGGGTTGTAGCCCGCCGCCGCACGGCCGCCGGTGCCCGTGTACGGATTGTAACCGGCTGCTCCCGCCGCGACCTGGGCCCACGCCGAGCTTGTATGGAGCAAGCCCAGCAGGATCGCCAGGCCGCCCAATAGTTTCACAGTGATGCGCATCGAAGCTCCTTTCGGGTAAACGAACCGCCACTGGGACGTCCAACTCAAGCGAGTGGGCGCGCCCAGCGGCTGGCCTGCTACTTCTCCTTCTTGCGGATGTTTTCCAAGTTGTGCGCCGTGATTTTGATCTCCTCCTTGCCGACCTGGCTAAGGTCGAGCGAGGCACGAAGCTTCATGGGCGAGCCGACCGGCACGTCCTTGTCGGTGGCGTAATAGTACAGCTTGTTGTTCGCGTTGTCGGTGACGAGGAGATTGAACCCCTGCGTTTCGATCACGCTGTAGCGCGGCGCGGCGCTCGCGGCTTCCGCGCGCTCCGCTTGGGCGGGCTGCGAGCGGACCATGACGATCAGCGCGGCCACCAGCAGGGCGGCGCCAATAACCATCGGCATCCGATTCTTCCAGTTGACGCTCATGTTTGCTCCTCAATCAAAAGTCTTCGCGGTGGAATCACCGCGCCTATCCGTTCGGCGGAGCGCGACCGATCGCGCTCCGGTCGATCTCTTCAGCAAGGCAGCGCCGTCGATTACTGCCCGCTGCGGTTTTTCAGCATCGTTTCGATCTGCTTTTTCACGGCATCCAGGTTGAAGGAAGCTGGATCCTGCATCGGCGGGTAATCGACCGCCGTCAGGGCAAGATCCTTGACTTTTTGCTGAACCTCGACGAACCGCCAGAACTCCCGGGCATAGAAGTCATTGCCGTAGCCCCAGGCGCCCGTCAACGCCGTCTCGCCATTCATCATCGGGTAGCGCTCGAACGGATCCTGGCGGAGGTTCACGAGTACGGGCATGTCGGAAGCAGTCTTCGGACCGGGCCAGCCGCCGGGTTGTTGGTAGAAGACAAACTTCATCTCGTTGAGCCGAACGGCACCCAGTTGCGGGCCGCCGAAGTAGAAGAACTCGTGGCGTTTGGACGGCCCCTTCCCAAGCAGCAAGTCCATCTGGTTGTAGCCGTCGAGGTGGTTCTTGTACTCGCGGTCGCCGAGCTTCACTCCCTTGAGGAGTTTCTTGGTGATGTCCGGGTCGCCGGCGGCGGCGACGAGGGTCGGGAACCAGTCCAGGCCGGAGAAGATACCGGTCTGGACCGTGCCCTCCTTGACCTTGCCCGGCCAGCGGACGATGCACGGCACGCGGAAGCCGCCTTCGCAGACCGTTCCCTTTTGACCTTTGAACGGCGTGTTGCCCCCGTCCGGCCAGGTGAACGTCTCGGCCCCGTTGTCGGTGCTGAAAATGAGAATGGTGTTGTCGGACTCTCCCATGTCGTCGATCTTTTTCATGATGCTGCCGACGATCTCGTCGAGCTGCGCCATGCCCGCCTCGTACAAGTTGTAGTTGGTGTCGCTGTTCATCAGCTTCTTGTACTTCTCGGCCAGGAAGGTCCAGATGTGCATGCGGGTCGTGTTGTGCCAGACAAAGAAAGGCTTGCCGTCCTTCTTGGCCTGGTCCATGAAGTCGAAGGCGGACTGCAGGAACACATCGTCCACCGTCTCCATATTGAGCTTGGCCTTGGGATCGTCGCCGGGATGCGGCGGTAGAGGACCGTCATCCTGAATCTTTTGCTTGCCGATCTTGCCCCAGCGCGGCATCTCGGTCTCGTCCTCCTTTTCTTTGGCCCAGCAGTGAAGCACGTTGCGCGGCCCGTACTTGGCGCGGAAGGCCGGGTCTTTCGGATACGAGAACCAGTAGGGGTCCGACAGGGCGTCGAGGTGGTACAGGTAGCCGTGGAACTCGTCGAAGCCGTGCAGGGTAGGCAGATACTTGTTCATGTCGCCGAGGTGGTTCTTGCCGAACTGCCCGGTGGCATACCCCAGCGACTTGAGAGCGGTGGCGATGGTGCAGGCCTGAGCGGGCATGCCGACGTCGGCACCGGCCTGGCCGACGGTCGTCAGGCCGGTTCGCAGGGGAATCTCGCCGGTGATGAAGCTGGCCCGACCCGCCGTGCAGCTGGCCTCGGCGTAGTAGTCGGTGAACAACATGCCCTGCGAGGCCAACTTGTCCAGGTTCGGCGTCTTGCCGGACATGATGCCGCGGTGGTAGGCGCCGATGTTGAACCAGCCCACGTCGTCGCCCATGATGAAGACGATGTTCGGCTTCTTGCCGTTCTTCTCCTGCGCCTTGGCGACGGCTGCTTTCACTTTCGGGTCCGCCAGGGCCAGTAGTTGGCCCTTGTTCATGTCATCCGAGCGGCTTGCGCTCGGGTTGTCCGTCGGCGAGCTTGCGGGCGGGGCCTGCTCGGCCGTCAGCAATCGGGTGAGCTTGTCCGACGCCGCGGCATAGCCGATCAAAGCGCCGAGTACAAGCACGAGGAGCATCTGAACCTTTGTGTTTCTCACCATGTTGTCTCTCCTGATGCGACCATGGGGAAGATGGTGAATGCTCGTGGTCAATCGCTTCGTTCCTCTCTTTTCTATCGAACCCAATCTCCGAGTGTCCGAGCTGTTCCATGTCGCGGCGGAGTGGATCGCTGGAGAGCCGAATAAGTCCACCGAACGGCCGATCCAACTTCAGAATGAGCTTCACCGCGTCCTTGATACCCTCACTGATTGGGAACCACGTCTAATCCGGGCCGTTTTGCGTCGCTCTCAGTTTCTTGACGTCCTCCGGGGTAAGCTTCGGTGGATCGAGTTTGATGGTTAGCTTGTCGAGCTTGCCAGTGAAGCGGAACGGGATTTGATATTCCTTGTCGTCCACCGGCGTGCCGGTATCGGCGCCCACGTCGAAGGTCTCGTCGAACTGGAGGATGATGGGAATCGTTTGTCCCATTTTCTTCGTCGCCACGACCTTGCCGTCAACCTTGAGTGATCCAGAGCCGCCCCGGCCGATGCCGCTCAGGTTGTTGAAGGCCAAGGTGCCGAAGCCAAGCCCATCGTACTTGAAGTCGAACTCTAAGGTGTGCTTGCCGGGCGCGAGCGCCTCCGCGCCCTCCCAGCGGATTCGCTTCAAATCGAACAGGTTCCAGGTGAAGACGGGCCTGCCCTTGCGCAGGTAGAACCCGTAGCCGCCGAAGCGGCCGCCGTTGGTGTTAATCATGCCCTCTGCGCCACCCTCGGGGACCGTCACTTCCGCCGTGAGACGGTACGAGGTGTTGAGTAGGCTGGGGGCGTCGCCCGGCGGGATGCCGGTCAGTTCGCCGGAATAGGTAAACACCCGCCGGCCGGCCGCCAGGCTGGGCTTCGGGGCGGCAACGCGGGTCGCCACCGAAGCGTCCAGCGGCAGCACGTTGTACTTGGCGGCCTCGACCCAGAACATGTCCTGCATTAGCTTCAGCTTCTTGGGATTGGCCGCCGCCACGTTGTTGGTCTGCGTCCAGTCCTTGGTCACGTCGTATAGCTCCCACGTCACGTTGTTGGCGGGGTCCGCATTGACCGCGCCGAGAACGTCCCACGGCGGCCGAACGACTTTCGTGCTGGCGATCCAGCCGTCGTGATAGATCGCGCGATCGGCCATCATCTCGAAATACTGGGTCTTGTGCGTGGACGGCGCGTCGGCGTTGGCCTTGTCGAAGGTGTAGACCATGCTCACACCCTCGATCGGCTTCTGGGCGATGCCGTTGACCATCACCGGGGCCGGGATGCCGGAGGATTCGAGAATGGTCGGCACGATGTCGATGAAGTGGTGGAATTGGTTGCGAATGCCGCCGGCGTCCTTGATGCGTTTGGGCCAGGCGATGGCCGTGCCCTGCCGCACGCCGCCGAAATGCGACGCGACCTGCTTGGTCCACGAGAACGGGGTATCGAAGGCCCAGGTCCAACCCACCGCCATGTGCGGATACGTCCGGTCCGAGCCCCAAACGTCGTGAAACTTCAACTGCTCCTCGACCGGCACCGAGAAACCGTTCAGCGCGGCGACCTCGTTCGGGGTTCCCACCAAGGTGCCCTCGGCGCTTCCCCCGTTGTCGCCGACGATGTAGATGATGAGGGTATTGTCGAGTTTGCCCATGTCCTCGACCGACTGGATGACGCGGCCGATCTCGTGATCGGTATAGGCCAGGTAAGCGGCATAGACGTCCGCCTGACGGATAAACAGCCTCTTTTCCTCGGCGTTCAGGGCATCCCATTCCTTGAGAAGGTTCTTCGGCCAAGGCGTCAGCTGGGCGTCGCGCGGGATGACGCCGAGTTTTTTCTGGTTGGCGAAGATCTGCTCGCGCAGGGCGTTCCAGCCCTTGTCGAACAGGTGCATGTCACTGATCTTCTTGATCCACTCCGGCGTCGGATGGTGCGGGGCATGAGTGGCGCCCGGAACGTAGTAGCAGAAGAACGGCTTCTCCGGGTCAACGGCGTCGAGTTGTTTCATCCAGCCGATGGCCTCGTCGGCCATGGCGGTGATGAGGTTCCATTTCGGCTTGCCGACGTAGGGATAGATGGGCGTGGTTTGGCGGAACAGGTTCGGCTGCCACTGGCTGGTGTCGCCGCCGAGGAAGCCGTAGAAGTACTCGAAGCCCATGCCCAGGGGCCACTGGTCGAACGGCCCGGCCTGGCTGGCCTGGAAGTTGGGCGTGTTGTGGGCCTTGCCGAACCAGGACGTGCTGTAGCCGTTGTCTCTCAGGATCGTGCCGAGGGACGTGCAATCCTTGCCGATGAAGCTGTTGTAGCCGGGGAAGCCCGTGGCCTGCTCCGAGACCACGCCGAAGCCGCAGGTATGATGATTGCGTCCCGTGATGAGGGCGGCGCGGCTGGGCGAGCACAGCGCCGTGGAATTCATGTTCGTGTAGCGCAGTCCCATCCGGGCGACCCGTTCCAGCGCCGGCGTCGGGATGACGCCGCCAAAGGTGCTGGCCGCGCCGAATCCAGTGTCATCGGTCATGATGAGCAGCACGTTGGGCGCGCCCTTGGGCGGCACGACGCGCGGCGGCCAGTACGATTTCGACTGCAAGGCGTTGGGATTGATCTCGCCGCCGAACTTCGACGGCGGGTTGGGAAGATAGCGCCCGTCAAGGGTTGTGGTGGCGCTGGGCGAACCCGGCGCGCCGGCCGCCGGTCGCGTATCTTCCGGCGGAGCGGTCTTTCCATCCTCGGCTCCCAACGGCGACCAGACTTTTCCTGTCGCCGCTGCGTAGCCGAGAAACGCTCCGAGGGTTATTAGGAACAAACTCAAGACTTTCGTGCGCTTCGACATTGAAGCTCTCCTTTGGTGAAACGCCCCGGATCCAACCTGAGGAGCGGCCCCGATGAGGACGCCGCCGGCAGGCAATCGGCACAATCGGCAGCTCGCCGACGATAGCAGCCGGTTCTCGAACCGCGCCGTCAACAGCAAAAACGCGAACACCACCGAGAGGGGTAGATTAGCTTTGGTCAGCAGGCCGTTCTTCGCCTCGAGTCGATCATCGACAACATAGCCCCCTCTGACCTTCGGAGATGATCGAGGCCTCACGCTTCGATTTGAGAGAAAGGGAGTTTATTCCCTTCGAGGGACGGCTTCAAGGATATTTCCTCGCCATTCGGCTATTTCCGCGAAAGTTTAATGCCCTTGGGCGCCATCGGCAGCGAACGCAGACGCACCCCGACGGCCTGGAAGATGGCATTGCCGACAGCCGGCGCAAGGGCAATAAGCGGCGTCTCGCCGGCTCCGGCCGACGGCAAATCCTTGCGATCGAGCAGCACGGTCTCCATCACCGGCACATCGCCGAAGCGCGGCACGCGATAGTCCGAGAAACGCGGATTGAGGATCTTGCCGTTGGCGAAACGGATCGCCTCGAACAGCGCTCCGCCCAGCGCCATCACCGCGGCGCCTTCCACCTGGTTCTTCAGATGATTGGGGTTGAGGATGGCGCCGCACTCGAAGGCGGTGACGACGCGCAGCACCTTGACGCGGCCGCTGGCGCGGTCCACCGACACCTCGGCGCAGGTGGCGACGTAACTTCCTTTCTCGGTGCCGCCCGCGAGGCCGAAGCCGTTACCATCCGCCGGCTTGCTCTTGCCCCAGCCGAACTGCTTGGCGGCGGCTTCGAGGACGGCGCGCAATCGGGTATCCTTCAGGTTTTTCAGGCGGAAGGCGAGCGGGTCCAGTTTCAGGGCGTGGGCGAGGTCGTCGAGGTGACATTCGCGGGCGAAGGTGTTCGCGGTGGAGGCCAGCGCGCGGTACGACCCTTGCCGCAGCGGTGAGTCGGCCGAATGAAACTCCGTGTGGACGTTGGCGACTTCATAGGGTGTCCGCAGCGCGGAGCCGCCGGAGTTGTAGTTGTGACACTCCCAGGCCGTCAGCGTACCGTCCTTGCGAGCGCCGGCCGTCACCTCGATCACACCGGCGGGGCGGAAGTATGCCCAGGTGAACTCCTCCTCGCGCGTCCACACCAGTTTGACCGGCTTCCCGGACTTCTTCGCCAACCGCGCCGCCTCGACTGCCGCCTCGCCGCTGTGCTTGCCGCCGTAACCCGAACCCATGTCCGGCACGATCACGCGCACCTTCTCGGCCGGGACATCCAGCGCGGTGGCCAATTCCGTGCGAACGCGGAACGGCATTTGTGTGCCGGTCCAGACGGTGAGCTTGCCGTCGCTCCATTCCGCGGCGGCGGCGCGCGGCTCCATCGGCGCGTGAGCGATGTAGGCCACCGTGTACGACGCCTTGCGCTGCTGGTCCGCCGCCTTCAGCCCTTCCGCGATGGAACCGCGCTTGTCAGGGCCCCCGCGTCCGCCGAAGCCGCGCCCCGCCGCAGGATGGCTTTTCAGATGCTCGAACAGCTTGTCGTCGGAGACCTGCGGGGTGGTTTTCCATTCCGCGTGCAGCGCGGCCAGCGCCTTGTCGGCGGCCTGCTCGGTCGGCGCCGTCACGCCGACGAAGGAGCCGTCCTTGACCACCGTGACGCCGGGCATGGATTCGGCCTCGTGGGTGTCGACGCGGACCAACTCGGCCTTGAACGACGGCGGACGCAGCACTTTACCGAACACCATTCCCGGCCGTTTCACGTCCGAGGCGTAGCGATGCGCGCCGGTCACGAACTCGCGTCCGTCCGCCTTCGGCGATGAGGTGCCGGCCACTGTCCATTTCTCAACGGGCGTCGTCGGCGTCTTGTCGTCGATCACCTTCATCAGCTTCTTGCCCTTCGTCAGCTGTCCGAAGGTGAGTGCCGGTTTCGATCGCGGTCCGACGATCTTGCCGTCCGCGACGGTCAGCGAGTCGCGTTTAATCTTCTCCTGTTCGGCGGCCAAGTCGAGCAGCAGCTCGCGCGCAGCGGCGGCGACGCGCCGCAACTGCGGGGCCATCGACGGCGTCGTCCTGCTTCCGGCGGTGCCCCCGTCAAACGGCGTCAACTGCGTGTCGGCCATCACCAGGTGGATGCCCTCCGGCTTCAGGTGCAGTTCCTCGGCCACGACCTGCGCCAGCGATGTGCGGATGTTCTGGCCGATCTCCACCTTGCCGGTGTAAACCGTGACCGTGCTGTCCTCGGCAATGTGCAGCCAGGCGCCGATCTCTTTCGGTCCCGCGCCGCCGAACGGTCGCTGTCTTCCGCCCGGACGCTGCGCGGAGGCGCTGTCGCCCAGCACCAGCGCGACCACAAGCCCACCGCCGACGATGCGGAAGAAGGCCCGGCGGTCCAGTTCCAGAGTCAGCGAGGAATCGTCGAAAAGCTCGTAGCGCTCGACATCAAGAAGGAGTTCGTCAAAAATCGGCGCGTTCATTTGTCGCCTCCTTTCATGGACCGGGCCGCCTGCTCGACGGCGTCGAGAATGCGCGCGTAGGTGCCGCAGCGGCAGATGTTGCCGTTCATGAAACGCACGATGTCGTCGCGGCTGGGCTGAGCGTCGCGCTGGAGCAAGCCAAGGGCCGACATGATCATGCCGGAGGTGCAGTAGCCGCACTGCAAGGCGTCGGCGTGCAGAAACGCTTCCTGAAGAGGATGCAGTCTGCCCTCGTGGGCCAAGCCTTCGATGGTGCGCACCTGCTTGCCGTTCACGGACCCGACGCGCGTGGTACACGAGCGCACCGGCTGTCCGTCGATCAGCACGGTGCAAGCGCCGCAGCGGCCTTCGCCACAGCCGTACTTGCTGCCCGTCAGATCGAGATCGTCGCGCAGGACGCTGAGCAGACTGCGTTCCGCGTCGGCGTCAAGGGCGCGACGGGCGCCGTTGACGTGAAGTTCCTTGATGATCGCCATGCCCTCACCTCGCTACGAGATCCGTGGATGGAACCCGGCCCTGCCGCTGCGGGGTCGGGAGATGTTGTTCCTGGCGGCGATGGAAGTGGAATTGAGCGAAGCAAACGCTTTACCTTACCCGACAAAACATGAGAACAAAATGAACGTGCGATGCACAATTCCACCAACCCGAAGCGCCGGCGGGAGCCTCACAGGCACTTCGGGTTGGTTTTGGAAATCGCGCGCCGCGGAACGATGTCAGGCCAAACGGCGCAGCAGCGTCACGCGCCCGGTCTGCACCCATTCGACGACGAAGATATTGCCGTCGTGGTCGAAACAAGCGTCGTGCGGATGGACGAACTTGCCCGACAGCCATTCGTCGGGCTTGCCGCGCACCTTGAAGCCGTCCAGCACCTTCTTGCGCCAGACCGGATCGTCGCCGAGATGGGCGATCACCTTGTTGTCCTTGCCGAACAGCGACACCCGCGCGTGCAGATCGGGCACCAGCAGCACGTCGCCGCGGATGTCGAAGTGCGCGGGAAACAGCACGTCCTTGATGGTGCTGAGATATTTGCCGTCGAGGCTGAAGTATTGCAGGCGCGCGTTGGCGCGGTCGGCGACGATCAGCGACGGCGTGCGGCCAGGACGGTCGTCGAGCCAAAGTCCGTGCGGTGTCTTCATCTTGCCGTTTTCGCTGCCGGTGCCGCCCCAGGTGCGCACCCATTTCGCGTTCTTGTCGTACTGGTGAATGTAATTGGAGCCGTAGCCGTCGCCGACGTAGAAACCGCCGTCCGGCGCGAAGGCGACGTTGGTCGGCCGATATTGATTGACGCGCGAGTAAACCCCGGCCTCGATGGGATAGCACAGTTTCCAGACCTCCTCGCCTTTGAGGTTGGTCTTGATGACCTGGCGATTGTGGATGTCGCACAGGTAGAGGAATTGTTCGCCGCCCTCCTTGCGGACGTCGATGCCGTGTCCGCCGGGATAGTAGCCCTTGCCGAACGAGCGGACGTACTTGCCCTTGGGATCGAAGACAACGATGGTGTCCATCGCCGCGCCGCCGAGTCCCTGGTGCTTGATGTAGACGAAGCCGTCATCATCCAGTGTGACGCCGTGCGTCGTTTCCCAGCGGATGTGCTTGGGCAGCTCGCCCCAGTTGTGGATGCACTCGTAGCGATGCTCGCCCTGGCCGATGATGGGGTTCTTCGTGCCGCTCTTATCGCGGGCACCGAGGATGGTCGGAGCCACGTTCATCGCCAGAGCCGCCGCTCCGGCCGCCGTCGTCTGTTTGAGGAAGTCGCGCCGTTTCATGCGAGGATCTCCGAGGAGTTGGGTTTCGAGGGCAGTCAGCAATGTACGGCGTGGCGAAGTGATTTGCAATGGTCCAAAAGATTCAGATCGGAGCCCGAAGCGTCAGCGAGGTTGATTTCCCTCGCTAACGCTTCGGGCTCCGATCTCCCTCGGCCAGTAACCTGTCGCGGATCTCCTGCGGGATTTCAATCGACTCGATTTCATGAGCGCCCGGACGCACCCGACAGCACACGGCGGTAACGCGGCCCCTCGCCACCGGCGTTCCCTCGTGGGTGAACTCGAACGAGTACGTCACCGACTTGCTGCCGACGCGCTCCACGCGCACGTCGATATCGACCACGTCCTCGAAGCGAATGGGACGCAGAAAGTCGCACGTCGCCGACACGCGCGGAAAGCCGAGATGCTCCTCGCCCCACGTCATCGCCACGGACAGGCCGCGCGAGCGCAGAAACGCTACCTCGGCGAACTCCATGTAGCGAAAGTAATTGCTGAAGTGGATGATGCCGGCCATGTCGGTGTCGGCGAAATCGACGCGGCGGCTGACCCGGAACGGCGCGGACATGGATGACTCCTCCGGCCTTCAACGCACGTACTGAGCATATACCGAGGCCGTTTCCGCGGCCATGCGCTCGGCGTGGAAGCGGGCGTGAACCGCTTCCTTTCCCTTGCGACCCAACTCGTCGCGGTGAGCGGGATTGTCGAGCAGTTGCCGCAGGACGCGGGCCAGGTCGTGCGGGTCTTCGGGATTGACGAGAAGGCCGCCGCCCGTCGCCTCGATCAGTTCCGGGAACGAGCCGTGCCGCGGCTGCACGACCGGCACGCCGTTGGCCAACGCCTCCAGGATGTACAGCCCCTTCGGTTCGCGATAGACCGTCGGCACCGATAGCACGTCGATGTTTTGCAGAAAACGCACCTTGCTCTCGTGGTTCGGCGATTCGACGTGCAGGAAATGATCCCCCAGGCCGCGCTCCTTCATCTTTCGCTGGAGATCGTCGAAATAGGCGCGGTTGTTGGCACCGAGCCAGCCCGATACGTGCAGACGGCAGCCTTCCGTGCCGGGCATCTGCCGCAACAGGTGAAACGCCTCGGTCAGAACGTGCAGTCCCTTTTCCGGACAAATGCGGGCGAAATAGCCGATGGTGAACGGACGCGCCTGCTCCGGGCGCGGCCGGCCGTGGCCCTGAAGGTTGAGTCCCGGATGGACAACGTGGATGCGCGCGCGCGGCACGGAGAAATACTCGGCCATGAAGTCGGCGTAGTAGGCGGACGTGGCGAGGAAGCCGTCGATCTCGCGGCAGTGGACGCGCACCAGCGCCAAACAGCGGCTGCGATGCGATTCGGGCAGCGACTCCAGGAAGATGTCGTCGCCTTGCAGCGAACACAAAATCGGCACGCGCAGACGTGCCTTCAATTCGTGGACCATGCCGGATAGGAGCGCGTTAGTAAGGTTGACGATCTCCGGCTTGATTTCGTCGGCCAGCCAGGAGACGAGTTTGGCCACTTCCTTGCTCTGGTGG
>DATBGU010000024.1:0-1999 GCA_036557825.1 Gemmataceae bacterium | reverse complement strand
GTGCCTTCCATCATCCTCGGCATTCTGTCGCTGCGCGACATCGGCAAGGCGGCGGGGGCGCTGACGGGCAAGCCGCTGGCCATTATCGGCATCGTGCTGGGCAGTCTGGGAACGCTGTGCATGCCGATTCCCTACTTTTTTCTCCTGATAAACCCCGCGACGAGCAAGGTTCGAGAAGCGGCCGCCCGATCGCAGTCGCAAAACAACCTCAAGCAGATGGCGATCGCGATGCACAATTACAATAGCACGTACATGAAACTGCCCTCGGCGGCCGTCGGTGATCCCACCCAGGCGGAGGGAATGCAGAAACCCAACTTGAGCTGGCGCGTCGCTATCTTGCCCTTTATCGAGCAGCAAGGTCTTTACCGGCAATTCAAACTCAACGAACCGTGGGACAGTCCCAACAACATCAAGCTCTTGGGACAAATGCCGAAGATTTACAAACTGCCGAACGACGATAAGACCAAGCCCGATCACACGCATTACCTGGTGTTCGTCGGCAACGGCGCCGCCTTCGAGAAGACGCGCAGCACCCGTATTCCCGGGGATTTCCAGGACGGTACGTCCAACACCATTCTGATCGTGGAAGCGGAGAAGGCGGTGCCGTGGACCAAGCCCGAGGACATCGACTTCAATCCCAATATGCCCATAAGACCTCTGCTGAGTACGTATTTCTCAAGCGGCGGCCAAGCCGCCCTTGCGGACGGGTCGGTGAAGATGTTGACCAAGTCCATCTCCGAGAACACGCTCAAAAATGCCGTCATCCGCAATGACGGAAATGTCCTTGGACCCGACTGGTGAGCCCCGCAAACGAGCAACGGGGAGCATTGCTCCCCGTTGCCGTCCCCCACCCCAAAAACTCCGTGTTTCGCCGCGATGTACTCACGACTAGCCCGGAGCGCCAGCGACGGGCGCTTCCGGCCCGTCGCTGGCGCTCCGGGCTAGTCGGCAAATCGAGGCGCGTTACGGTTGCAGCGCGCCGCGCTGCCCGCGCGCTTCCTGATCCAGTTCGCGGGCCAGTGCCTGGGCCTTCTCGGCCGCGTTGGATTCCGTCACTTCATCCGGGGTCACGGCCGCCGGCGGTGGCGGCACCTCCACGGGCTGCACCGGCGGCATCTTCTTGGCTTCGTCCTCCAGTTTCGGCGTCGGCGTCATACAGCCCGGTCCCGCCAGGGCCAGCATCAGCAGCAAACAACCCTTCCGCATCATGGCCGATCCCTCCCCATGCTCGTGCCGTTGAGGATGTCCCGCTCGCGCGATTCGAAATCGCCGCCCAGAGGTTTCAGGCCGGACATCGGCCGGCGCGGCGGCGTTGGAGGCAGCGCGTCGAGATCCGTGTTGCGCGCCGCATTGCCGCGAGCCGACTCCCGACGCGAGGGCGCCTTATCGGTGGTTTGGGCGGGCGTCTCTAGAGACTGGGCGGAGATGGGCAACTGGGCAGTGTGCCGGCGGTAAATCTCCCGCGCCCGCGCCTCCAGTTCGTCGGCCTGGCGCATCAGCTCTTCGTTGTTGGTCTGGAGGGCGACCATCCGCAGGCGATCGCACACTTCCATGCGGCGGAGGATGGCGTTCATCTGCTTCTGCTGCTCGGCGGCGAGCGTCTCGACCGTGTTGGCCTCCGCCGGCTTCTCCTCGACGAGCGCCGCCTTGTCCGCTCCGGCCTTGGTCTTGCTCTTGGACTTGTCGGCGAACAGGTTGGAAAGCAGGCCGGGCGGCGACGATTTGGAATCGCCGTCCGGTTGTCCCGCCGTGGCGGCCGCTCCCAGGCCCATCACGAGGGCCGCCGCCATCCCCCACGACCCCACTCTGCGCATGGCTCCCCCTCCCGGCCGGTTCCGGTAGACCGGCTCGCCCCCCAGCGATCCGGCCGTGCTTGCTCCGATTGGCAACAATAAGAGGGCGGCCCTATGACAAATGGCCGTCGGCTTGTAAAGAGCAATTTTCCGCGAAGTGTCGTTCCCGCAGTGGGCGAACGGCCGGCGTCAGCCGGCTGGTGCTT
>DATBGU010000023.1:0-7791 GCA_036557825.1 Gemmataceae bacterium | reverse complement strand
CGATCGCTTTCAAGCCCTCATCGCTGAGGGGCGTTTGCGAAACCTGCAACTCGGTGAGATCCTTCAGCCCGGTCAGATCCTTGAAGCCAACGCCGGTGATCTTGGTGTTGGCGAGGTTCATCTTGCGCACTTTGGTAAGGCCAGCCAGCGACTTCAAATCGTTGTCGGTGAAGCTGGGCTGGAACACCGTTACGGCGATGACCGGGTTGCCCGGCTGCTTGCTATCCTGGGTGACGAAGCCGCCATGCTTCTTGATGACCTCAATGGCGGCCTGCTCGGCGGGGTCGTCGTCGAGATCCGCTGGGACATCCGGCCCCGGAAACTCCGGCGCTGGAGGGACACGCGAGTTGGTCGGCTCGGAGGTATGCGGCTTCGGCTTCTCGACGAACGCCGGCGAATTATCGTCCTTGCGGGGCGGATTGTCCTCGGCGCGATGCCAAACGAACCAGCCGGCGAACAACCCCGCTGCGGACAGCGTCACGGTGGCGAGGAGCCAGCGACGCCGTCGGCCCTTGGGTCGAAGGAGGCGGTTGTTCGCGCCGCAAAAGGGCGCCAGTGCCTCGGCCGTTTCCGCGGGCGTGGCGTAGCGCCGCGCGGGATCCTTGGCCGTCATCCGTTTCAGGACGGCGACCAACTCCACCGGTACATTCCCATGCGGCGATGGCAAGGGCGATTCCGCATGGTGGGCGAGCTTCTCGGCAACGGTGCCTTCGGGGAAGGGCGGCCGGCCGCACAGCAAATGAAACAGCGTGCAGCCCAAAGCGTAGATGTCGGCGCGAATGTCGGCGGTGCGCGGGTCGGCGGCCTGTTCGGGAGCGATGTAGTCGGCGGTGCCCATAACTGTCCCGGTCGCCGTCAACGAACCGTAGGAGAGTCCGGCGGACGGCGGCGCTTCCACCGTGCGCGGCAAACGCGCCAGGCCGAAATCGAGAATCTTAATGAGGCTGCCGGCCGGATCGCCGGTCGTTTGCAGCATGAGATTGTGCGGCTTGATGTCGCGATGCACCATGCCTTGCTCGTGCGCGTGTTGCAATCCCAGCGCCGCCTGCCGCACGTACCGGCATGCCTCCGCCACGGGCAGCGGGCCGTTCTCCCGCAGATAGTCCGCCAAATTGCGGCCCTCGACGTGCTCCATGACCAGAAAATGCAGGTCGCCGGCCTGGTCGGCGTCGTGGGCGGTGACGATGTGGGGATGATGCAGCCGAGCGGCCGCCCGCGCTTCCTGATGGAAGCGCTGCACGGCGGAGGGATGGCGCATCAGACTGGGCCGCATCACCTTCAGGGCCACGACGCGCTCCATGCGGCGATGCACGGCCCGGTAAACGGCGCCCATGCCGCCCTCCCCCACCAGGCCGAGAACCCGATAACGCGGGTGATCGATCAACTCCCGTGGAATCGGTTGATCGCCCGGCCCGCTATCACTCGTGCCGGCATCGCGGAGCCGGTCGAGGAAACTATCGGCAGGCGCGGTTTCCAGAAGTTCGCAGCATTGCCGGCAATCCGCCAGGTGCTTCTCCACGCTTTGCGCGGAAGAAGGGTCGAGACAGCCTTGACCGTAGGCCAGCAGTTCGTCCCAGTCCGGATGTTGGGCCGTCATCTCAATCACGCGCTGCCTCCTTCCGAAACGAAAATGACGTTGGAAGTACGATCCTTTCTCAGAAACGCAAAAAAAGCGAGGAGCGATCAATCGAGGAGGCCCAACAGGCTCAGGGAGGCGGCCGACGACGGATGTGTCACGATCTGTCTTCCCACGCCCACCAGCCCGCAGCGCAAGCAAGGACATTCCCTTGCTTGCGCTGCGGGCTGGCAAGCTCATTTCCCCATCAGCTTTTCGAGAATGTACATCTCCAATCCCTCATAGTTGCGCTCGGCGCGGTACTGCTCGACCTTCGCCGCGTCCACCGAACGAACCACTTCCAGCAGGCGCAGGAACATCTGCCGGCTGTTGACGAGGTGCTTCGTCTGATCGGCCTGCTTCGTGGTGCGCATGGCTTTCACGTCCAAACCGATGCAACCGTCGTAACCGGCGCGTTCCAGCACCCAAACTTGATTGAAGGCGCGGCGCAGATCGACGGAGCCGAACGTCTTGTCCTGGTCGTATTTCAGACCGTTCTGATCGTTGAGATGGACGCTCCACAGCTTTTTGTGCCACAGGGCGTAGGCCATGTCGTCGGAGGGATCGAGACCGGCCAGGATCGAGTGGGCCGACTCGATCAGCACGCCGCAGCGCGACGGATCGCTGGCGCGGTAGCACAGCGCCAGGAAATGGCCGGGCGTCGGCATGTACGCCTGGTCCATCGGTTCGTTCGGCTTCATCTCGCCGAGGATGCGGATGTTCGGGTCGTGGGCCAACAGCGCGTTGACCGCTTCGAGGATGCGTTCGTAAGCCACGAGGGGATCCTTGGCCTCGCGGACGTAAGTTCCCTCGCGGGCCAGCCACAGAACGACGTCGCGGCAGTCGAGTCCGTTGGCGATGTCGAGGGTGCGCTTGGAGCGTTCGAGGGCGTATTTGCGCTCGGCGGCGCTGTTGGAGGTGTAGCCGCCGTCGATGGTTTTGGGATGCTCCCACAGGCGCGGGGCGAGAATTTCACAAAAAAGTCCCTCGCCGTCAAGAATTTTTTTGACCTTGGCGACGCCCTTTCGCGTCTCGTCCGGACCGAGGTCGGCGGGCAGCACATCGTCGTCGTGAAACTGCACGCCGTCGAAGCCGATTTTCTTGTATTCCCGCAGTTTCGCGGCGAAATCGACCTCCTTGCGGACGGCGGGACCGAACGGATCCGAACCTGTACTGATGTTCCAGGGACCGAAGGTGAAGCGGTAGGTGCGCGGCTTGGAAGATGCGGCCATTCAAGTTTTCTCCCTTGAGTGTCGAAAAAACGAGGGTATTCTATTTGGGGCGATCACCACGGAGAATCATCCAGGGACTGTATGGTTGGCGGTCGCGTTCTTTTCCTCAGGTGCATCGTGGGTCGTCTGACGATCAAGTGTGCTAGCTGCGGTCACGAGTGGATGACCGCCGCCGCGATTTCGCTCTACGAACAACAAGCCGTCGAGTCGTGTCCCTGCCCGCACTGCGGAGCGTACACGCTCTGCTGCCAGGAGCCGAACGAACTCCTTCCCACGCCCCACTGGCACGCCCTGGCGAAGGTGCGGACCTTGCCCCTGCGTTGACGCTCTCCGCTCAGGATTGTAGCGACGGAGGAGCGCGCCGTCTTTGTCCGTTCACATGCGCAATTCCAGCGCCCGCGCGATTTTCCGGCATTCCGCCATCATCTGACGGAAGCCCGCCAAGGTCAGCGATTGGTAGCCGTCGCTGAGCGCCTTGTCGGGATTGGGATGGATTTCGACGATGAGTCCGTCGGACCCCGCCGCCACCGCCGCCCGCGCCATGGTCGTCACCAGGCTGGCCTTGCCGGTGCCGTGGCTGGGATCGACCACCACCGGCAGATGCGTGTGCTGGTGCAGATACGGCACGCTGGCCAGGGGCAGCGTGAAGCGCGTATGGTCCTCGAAGGTGCGGATGCCGCGCTCGCACAGCATCACTTGCGTGTTGCCGGTTTTCAGGATGTACTCAGCCGCCAACAGGAACTCGTCCATCGTCGCCGACGGCCCACGTTTGAGCAGCACCGGCAGGCTCGATTCGCCGACCGCCTCCAGCAGCGGATAGTTCTGCATGTTGCGGGCGCCAACCTGCAACACGTCGGCGTAGCGCGAAACCAGGTCGATCTGCTCCTTGGCCATGATCTCGGTGACGACCGCTAATCCGGTCGCCTCGCGCGCCTCGGCCAGCAGTTCCAGCCCCTTCTCCTTTAGTCCCTGGAAGCTGTAGGGACTTGTGCGCGGTTTGAACGCGCCGCCGCGAAGTCCGGCCGCTCCCGCTTCTTTGACGGCGTGGGCGACCTCCAAGATCTGTTCGCGGCTCTCGACGGAACAAGGCCCGGCGATGACGCCGATCTGTCCGCCGCCGACGCGCAGCTGGCGCGACTCGACGACGGTAGGGTCTTTTTTCACCTCGGTGCTGGCCATCTTGTACGGCGCCAGGATGGGGACCACTTTCTCCACTCCTTCGAGGGTTTCCAGGGCTTGTTTGGCGCCGTCGCGCTTCTCGCCCAGGGCGGCGACGACGGTAAGCTCGGTGCCCTCGATAACGTGACTGCGCAGGCCCAGTTGTTCGATGTGCTCGATCACCTGATCGATTTGCCACTTCTGGGCGCCCTCTTTCATGACCACGATCATGTCGGTGCCTCCCTAAAAAACGGAAGGTGCTCCAACTGAGCAACCGTTCCGCACCCCAACGGATAACCCCGATCCCACCAGCCCGAAGCCAGCGAGGGCATCCCTTGCTGGCGCTTCGGGCTGGTGGGAAAACAAAAAAAGCCCCTGGAACCGCGTGGGTTCCAGAGGCTTGACGATTCGCCAGTCGATGTCAGCGAGCGGCCACGCCCCCGAACTCCCACGAGTTGGGGTTGGTAAACCACCAGTAAGCAAAGACGCCGGCCGGCATCGAAGGAATAATCCTTACCGGAAGAAGAGAGACCCCGATGAGATCGCATCGGGGCCTCTTACCGTTTTGGCTGCACCCGACGGCAGCCCGTCGGCTGCGCCTAGTGCAGCCACACCTGGTTGCTATTACACACTCGGATCACCTCCTTTTGCTAGCGCCACCCCGGCAATCGACGCGAACCAGCGCGCCGATCGGCGAGCTTCTAGCCCATCGCACCACGTTCGTGCGATCCCATCCACTGTATTGTAAACCGTGGGGCACAGGGGTCAAGAAAAGAGGAAGGGAATTCCCGCGAAGCCACGGACGAGCGGAGCGCGGGCGTCCCGCCCGCTGATACTCTTGCGGGCGGGACGCCCGCGCTCCAGGGACGGACGATAATTTGCTCTGGAAGACGGAGGGGGGAACGCGCACAATGACGGAGTGGCTGTCCGATGCGGAAGGACGAACCCCCCAAAATGAAAGGGAGGATCAGGTATGTGGACGACTCTGGCCCTGATGTCGGCGTTGAACTGGGCTCCGGCGCAGGCAGGGCAACTGGAACTGAAAAACGTGCGCGTCACCTACGGCATTCTCGGCCAGGAACGCAAGGACACCACGTATTTGCCCGGCGACCTGGTCGTACTGACCTTCGATATTGAAGGGTTGAAGATGACGGACGACGGCCAGGTGAAGTACAGCATGAGCTTGGAGCTGTACGACCACACCAAGAAACAAGTCGTGTTCAAGAAAGACCCGGTAGACACGCTCGCGGTCAATACGTTGGGCAAGCCGCGGCTGCCGGCCTTCGCCCTGACCGAGTTGGGCACGGACGCCGCCGCCGGCAAGTACACCATGACCGTGGTGGTCACAGACGTGTCCAACAAGGACAAGAAGAACAGGCCAACCGCGGAACTCAAACGCGACTTTGAGGTCAAGGCGGCACGGTTCGGCATTGTCCGCCCCGGTTTCACCAACGTCAGCATGAAAGACCCGCAGGTATCGCCGCCGGTGGGGGTGCCCGGCCAGAGTTTGCTTTTCAACTTCGCCGTGGTCGGCTTCGACCTCAAGGGCGACAAGATGGAGCCGAACGTGAAGGTGAAAATGGTCGTCAAGGACGAAACCGGCAAAGCCGTGCTCGAGAAGGCGTTCGAGGGCGAGGCCAAGCAGATCGACGAGGAGGCCAAGAAGCTGCGCGTCATCCCGTTCAGTCTGCCGATGCAGCTCAACCGCAGCGGCACCTTCAAGGTGGTGGTGACGGCCACCGACGAGCATACGGGCAAGTCGGACAGCCAAACGCTGGACCTCAAGGTCGTCGAGGTGAAATGAGTTAGGTGGTTAGGTGGTTAGGTAGTTGGACAGTTCATGACAACCACCTAACCACCTGGCTACCGGAGAATCGCAACGATGAGTCAACTGCAAGATCGCATCGCCCAGTTCCGCAAGATGGCCAACGACGACCCCGACAACGAGTTGGGACACTATCGGCTCGGCCAGCTGCTGATGGAGGCCGAGCAGCACGCCGACGCCGTTCAGTCGTTCCGCCGCACCCTGGAACTGAGTC
This sequence comes from Gemmataceae bacterium, assembly GCA_036557825.1. Classification (GTDB taxonomy): domain Bacteria; phylum Planctomycetota; class Planctomycetia; order Gemmatales; family Gemmataceae; genus JAJPHU01. The sequence goes on along the minus strand of DATBGU010000023.1, from coordinate 1,747 downwards.
CGCGCTTCTCGAAGGTGTATCACTTGCTGGCGCAGAGCCTGCTGGCGAACAATCAGCGCGACGAGGCCGTCGCCGTGCTGAAGCAGGGCTTCGACGTGGCCGACGAGCAGGGCGACAACATGCCGCGCGACGCCATGTCGCGCATGCTGACGGAACTGGGGGAGCCGGAGCCTGTCTCGAAGAAGAAGACGGCGACGGGCGGTCCGGAGGGCGAGGGCGGTTTCCGCTGCCAACGTCCCGGCTGCTGGGCCGGCAGCCGGGCGCGCCAGCTCGACAAGCCGCCTTTCGGCGACGAGATCGGCCAGCGCATTTACGCCGCGGTGTGCGCGGATTGCTGGATGGACTGGGTACGCAATTACAGCATCAAGGTCATCAACGAACTCCGCCTCGACCTGAGCACGGAACGCGGACAGGAAGAGTACGATCGCTACATGCGCGAGTTCCTCGGGCTGGAATGAGGCGTAGGTCAGGCTTTCCAGCCTGACTCTGGCACGGAGTCAGGCTGGAAAACCTGACCTACATGAGGCGGTAAGCGATGGACGCACAGGAATACCTGGTGAGTTTCGGACTCACCGGCGAGTTCGGTCGTTTCCGCGCGGCCGTTCCGTTGGCGTTGCGACGCGGCGAGCGCGTGGTGGTGCGCGGTCCGCGCGGCGTCGAGATCGCCAGCGTGCTGCGCGAGGCCACGCCGCGCCATGCGCGTTTCCTGCCCAATACGACAGTCGGTCAGCTTCTCCGCCGCGCCGGCGACGCGGACGAGGACGCCGACAGCGCGATGCACGTTCGCGGCCGACAGCTCTTCGACCGCGGCCGGCTTCTCGCCGCCGAGTTGAGCTTGCCGTTGGAATTGCTCGATGTCGAGGTGCTGCTGGACGGCGAACATGCGGTATTGCACCTGCTGCGCTGGGCAGATGCCGATGTGCGTCCGTTTGTCAGCACCCTGTCGCGCGAATTTGAATTGCACGTCGCGCTGGCGGATCTGAGCCGTCCGGCCGAAGCCGACGACCACGAGGACGCCGGTTGCGGCCGGCCCGACTGTGGGCGACAAGAAGGCGGCGGATGCAGCACGTGCGACAAGGGCGGCGGATGCAGCACCTGCGGCTCGTCGAAACCCCAGGACATGACTCTGTACTTCGCCCAGCTCCGCGAGCAGATGGAACATCGCCGAACCACGCTGCTGTAGGGAATTGAGTTGCCAGCCCGCCGCGCCAGCAAGGGCAACCCTTGCTGGCGCGGCGGGCTGGCAAGCAGAAGCTAGGGAGACGCGCATGCAACCTCATGCCCAGAGCGATCGAGCCAGCCCGACACGGCCGCGCGTTCTCATCGCCGACGATGATCCGTTGTCGGCCGAGTTGCTCGGAGAATATCTGAGCGATAGCGATTACGAGCTGCGCACCGCCGGCGACGGCGAGCAGACCTTGCAGCTTGTCGCCGGCTGGTATCCCGATTTGATTCTGCTGGACGTCATGATGCCGCGTATCAGCGGTTTCGAGGTGTGCAAACGCCTGCGCGCCAACGCCGCCACGCGCGACATCGCCATTCTCATGATTACCGCCCTCGATCAGCCCAGCGACGTGGACCGCGCCGTCGATGCCGGCACCGACGATTTCGTGTCCAAGCCGATCAACAAGACCGACCTGCTGCTGCGCGTCCGCGCCCTGTTGCGCAGCCGGCAAAGAAAAAGTGAACTCGACCGCACCCTCGACTACATCGAGGGCGTCGAGCGCGGCAACGAGTGACTCCTACG
>DATBGU010000022.1:0-21868 GCA_036557825.1 Gemmataceae bacterium | reverse complement strand
CTTGCCGGCCAACACGGTGGGCGGGGTGCAGTTGCCGCAGGACACGGTGGCCGTGGCTGTCGCCGGCAACCTGCCCGCCGCCAGCATCGTGGCCAAGGCCGTCCCGTCCGTGGCCGCCGGATCGTTCGCCGGGGTGTCGGCGCAGAACGCCACCAATGCCGATGCGCTCGTGCCGCTGGCTCCGGGCACGGCCCTGACGCAAGCCAACGACACCTTCCTGCTATTTGTCAGCGAAGCCAACCCCGTCGCCCAGTTCCTCGTCACCGGGCCCGGCTCTTCCTTCGACCCCCGGAAGATGCTCTTCGCCGACCAGGTGAACGACAATCTCCCCGTCGCCATCGCCGACGCGGTCGTGTCTTGCGGCAACTCCAGCACGGTCAGTTCCGTTGGCTTTACCGGCCAAGGCGGCTCCCTCGCGACGGCGCAGCCGATCACCACGTCGATCTTCGCCACGCCGGGCGGGTCGCTCGGCGACCTGATCCTGAGCGCCCCGCAAGGCATCACGGCCGACATCACGGCCGACACCATCATCGGCAACATCGACGCCGTCAACGGCGGCATCTCCGGCACCATCCAAACGAAGGGAGACCTCGGCCGCACCATCACGGACATCAACGGCAACATTACCCGCGTCACGTACGTCCATGCCGGCGGCGACTTGACGGGGCAGATCCTCGTCGGCGGCAATCTGGTCAGTCAGGTCAACCTGGCCGGCGAACTCGAAGAGGACGCCGTCATTGCCGTCCAAGGGGACATCGGAGCGGTCCAGACCTCGAACGGGATTGTCGTGACGCGCCCCGACGGCTCGTTGATTCGCTTCGGCGGCATCAATGTCCTCGGCGAACTCGAAGGGCAAATCGTGGCCCAGGGGAACGCGTTCGGCGACATCAACGCCTTCGGGAGCTTGAGCGGGCGGATCGGCGTCAACGGCAACGAGGAGTACGGACTGAGCGCCGGCAAGAATTTCAGTCGCACCGGCATCCTAGGCAATGTGTCGATCGTCGGCGGCATCCAAACCAGCGGCGCTATTGTCTCCGCCGGTCTGCTCGGCGACGACGGCTCCAACAACATCAATAACGACACCGCAGGAACCCATCTGAGCATTTCCGGCAACGACAAGGGTATCCTCGCCGCCGTGGAGGACATCAACTTCGGCGCGACCGGCAGCTTGAACCAGAAGGGCCTCTTTGAAAACGTCGGCTCGCCGACCGCGCCCAAGTACGCCGGCGGCGCCAACACCGCGGCCATCGATGCCATCTTTACCGACCACGGCGTCCTTCTCGATGTCACCGTTCCGAGCGAGTTGGCGCTGCTCCTTCAGGATCTGCTTGCTCTTCACGTAAACAACAAGGGCAACCTGACCGGAACCACACCCTAAGCGATCGTCCTAACCAGCGGCGTAAGATTTCTCTTCGAGAATACGCGAGCCGAGAAGCTCGTTGATCTGCCGTTTGAGGGCGGCGCGGCGATCGTTGTGGCGGTAGACCGACCGCGCCAGTTCGATGAAGCGCGGTCCAAAGTCCTGGCCGCACTCGCACAGGCGCAGTTCGTCCTCCACGTTCCACAGGGTTTCGTTCACGATCCGCAGTTCCTCAATCAGCGCGGTCAGTTCCGCCGAAGGTTGTACGCAGCGGTCCTGTACCGACACCAGCACCGCCAATTCGGCGCGGATGTTGACAAGCTTGGCGGCATCGCGGATGCGCTGACATTTGATCTCCAGGATTGTGATCTTGTCGATCAACTCGCCGGGCGCGATCTCGACGTGCAGGCGCGGCGGTCGAGGCGATCGACCGGGAGGGGCGCGCAGAACGGCGGCGATGCGCTGGAAGACGCCGTCCCAGTCTCCCAGTCGAGTCTGGCGGAACAGGCGCATGGTCGGATACCACGGACTATCTTCGCGTCGCAATAAAAAGCGCCAGTCGGCTCCGAGCGCCAGGGCGACCCAGACAGGCACGCCCAGCGCCCCGGCCAGATGGGCGATGGCGGTGTCCGACGTGACGACCAGATCGAGGTTCTTCATGACGGCGGCGGTGTCCAGAAAGCCGCCCCCTTCGTCGAGCCGGTCCGCGAGGTCGATCGCAGGCAGATAACCGGCGGCGGCGCGCAGCTGCTCGCGGCCTGTCCCTTTTTGCAGGCTGTAGAGACAAACCCCATCCACCTGAGCCAGCGGCGTGAAGTGCGTCAGCGGCACGGAACGCATGCAGTCGGCGGGGAAGCGCGGATTGCCCTGCCAGGCGATACCGATCTTGACTCCGGCCGCGCCGCTCAGTTCGCGCCGCCAGCGCTCGATGAGTGCGGCGTCCGCGAAGAGGTAGGGCACGTCGGCGGGCACCGTGGCCAGTGTCGTGCCGAAAAGCCTCGGTAGGCTGAGCAGAGGGACCTGAACGTCGCAGGGCGGCAGCGCCGCGCCGCGCGGCACCAGTCGATCGATCCCAGGGCAGCCGGCGAGGAGCTGAGTCAGGGCCGGCTGACACTCGACGATCACCGTGGCACCGCGCCGCTTGACCAGCGCCGCGTAGCGGATGAATTGCAGCGTGTCGCCCAGTCCCTGCTCGGCGTGGATCAAGATGGTTCGGCCGTCCAGGGGAGAGCCGTCCCACAGCGGCTGGGAAAAGGTCCGCGACGATATTTTGGGCTTCTTCCAACGCCACTCGTATTCCTCCCAGCCGCGCGCGAGGTCGCCCATTTGCAGTCGCCACATCGCCTGGCAGTTGTGCGCGCCGATGTGTTCCGGATTGAGACGCAGGGCGTGCGCGTTGGCCTTCAGCGCCTGCGCGATCTCTCCTCGGGCGCCGAGCGCGATGCCCAGGTTGTGATAGGCGTCGGCGAAGTCAGGCTTCAGACGCAGTGCTTGCCGGCAGTAAGTCTCGGCTTCGTCCGGCCGGCCGGTCAAGGTGAGCGCGTTGCCCAGGTTGCTCAGATAGACGGCCTCGGCCGGGTCAAGGCGGACGGCGCGGCGATAGTACGGCACCGCCTCCTCGGACTTGCCCTGGGCCGTCAGGGCATTCGCCAGATTGACGAGGAAGAGAGCGCTGGAAGGCTGCAAATCCAGAGCGCGGCGATAACAGCCGGCGGCTTCCTCCAGCCGTTCCTCGTCCTCGTGTACCTTGCCGAGATTATTGTGGGCGGCGGCGAAGTCGGCCTTGAGTCGCAGGGCTTCCTCGAAGCAGGCGCGCGCCTCGCCGTGCTGTCTCTGCTCCCGAAACAGGACGCCCATGCTGTTGTGGACCTCGGCAAAGCTTGGTCGCAGCCGCAAGGCATGCTGAAAACACGCCAACGCCTCGTCCAGCTTCTTCTCCCAGAGGAAGAGCAGACCCAGATGGTGATGGGCCTCGGCGAAGTCCGGCTTCAGCCGCAGGGCGTACTGAAAACAGGCCAACGCCTCGCCCGACTTGCGCTGATCGCTGAATGCCAGGCCGAGATAGTTGTGCGCGTCGGCGAAGTCCGGCTTGAGCTGCACGGCCTGCCGCAAGCCGGCAACAGCTTCGTCCAGCCGGCCTTGCTGACGGAGCAGCTCGCCGCGATTGGCGTGCGCTTCGGCGTAATCGGGCTTGAGGCGCAGCGCTTCCTCGACGCTCCCCGACGCTTCATCGTGGCGGCCGAGAACAAGCAGCGCATGAGCGAGATTGTTGTGCGCTTCGGCGCGGTCCGGTTGCAGCTTCAGCGCCTGGCGATAGCTGACGATGGATTCTTCGATCTGCCCATCGAGTTGCTGCGCGACACCCAGATTGTAATGAAACTCGGCGTTATCGGGGCAGACCACAACAGCCTGCCCAATCCAGGAAACCGCCTCGTCGTGCCGGTCGGCTTGGTGGGCGAGGACACCCATCAAGTGGAGGGCTGCTGCATCGGTTGGATCGTCCGTCAGCAGTTGACGGCAAACCTCTTCCGTCTCCCGTGGCCGACCGGACTGAAACAATTGCAACGCCGTGGCGAACGTCTGGGGAAGCGCCGTCATAGAGAGGTCACGGGTCAGAGATCAGAGATCAGAGGTCAGAGGTCAGGCTTCGGCATCTGCTTTCTGACCCCTGATCGCTACGCAACTCACCTTTCACGATCTCGATGCGCCAGCAGGTCGGCTACCTGGGGCCGCGCGCGAATCGGCTCCAGGGCGGGATCCTCGACCATGCGGTTGTGTTCCGGGAAGATCAGATCGTGGAAGCCCTTGTCCAAAGCGGCGGCCAGCAATTCGGCGGCGCGGTCGGCGTATTGCTGCGCCTTCGCCGCCTCCGCGGCGGCCGCGCGCGAAGCCAGGCTCCAAACGCAGGCGGCGGCGTAGAGGACATGACCGTCGTCCTTCGGGGCCTTCTCCAGGGCGTGCGCGGCGTCGGCCGTCGCTTGTTGGTGCTGGCCGCGAACAGCAGCGATGCTGGCCCGAACGAGGTCCGGCAGGGCCGAGTCTGGTTCCTTGGCGGCGGCCTGCCCGCAGTCCGCCAGCGCCGCCTCGAACTCGCCGCGGTTGCGGAGGTGCTCCGCCCGGCGCAGGTACGCCATCGCTGATTCCGGATTCGCCGCCACCATCCGATCGTAAGTCGCCCTGGCCTGCTCGGCCGACTTTTGTTTGTCGAGTGTCAGCGCCAAACCGATGTAGGCGTCCAGCGCCTTCGGCCGTAACTCGATCAGGCGACGATAATCCTTGACGGCCTCGTCGAATCGGCCCAGGCTCCGGTAAATGTCGCCGCGCACATTCAGCGCTTCGGGCGATTCCGTCGATAGGTGAGCGATCATCGGATCGAGGATCTCCAGCGCTTTCTTCGAGTCCTCTTGCCAAGCGTGAATCTGAGCCACGGCCCAGAGAACCTCAGTATAGTCGCGTTTGAGGTCGAGGGCCTTGCGGAAGGCGCGCATCGCTGACTCATACTGTCGCCAGCCCAGGTGGATGGCGCCGATGATCCGGAACGCCTCGGGGTTCTTGGGCTGTAAACGCAGGAGTTCCTCGCAGTCGGCCAGGGCGGCGTCGAAGTCTTTCAGATGGAGCCAGTTCAGGAGGGCCCGGTCCCGCCATACGTTAACGGCGCGAGGCACAATGTCCAGAATCACGGAGTAGTCGTCGCGCGCCTGCGAATAATGGCGAGCGGCCACGTGAAGTCCAGCCCGCTTGTAGTACGCCTCGGCATCCTTCGCGTTCAAGGCGATGGCTCGATCGCACTCTCGCAATGCATCCGTCAGCCGGTTCATTTCCCGATAGGTATCCGCCTTTTTCGCGTATACCTGGGCCTTGTCGCTTCCAAGTTCGAGCATACGATCGTAGTCGCGGAGAGCTTCCGCTTGCCGCTTGCATTTGCGGAGGGCCTCGGCGCGCTCCGCATACAGCGGTGCGTGATCGGGGTTCAACTCGATCGCCCGGTTGAAGTCGTTCAAGGACGAATCGCTTTTGCCCTGCTGGAGATAGGCAAGCCCTCGGTTCTCGTACGCCTCGAAATAGCGCGTGTCGCGCTCCAGGGCGGCGGTGCAATCTTCAACGGTCAGATCGTAGTGCTTGAGCCGCAAGTTCATGGCCCCGCGATTGTTGTACGACCAGGGAAAATCGGGGCGAAGGTGAATGCAGGCGGTGAAGCCGAAGATGGCTTCCTGGAAATTGCCCAGCTGCACGTGAGCCAGGGCCCAGTTGAAATAGCCCCAGAAGTGATCGGGACGCAGACGCAGAAAGGTCGCGTACTCCGTCAACTCCTGACGATACTGCTCGTCGGCTGTTTTGCGATCGCCGCGACCCAGAGCTTTGTCGCCGCGCAGATGGTTGGCGAAACCGTGCCAGAAATGATCGACGGCGATCGTTGGCTGAATGGACTCGGCGCGCTTCACGTCCGCTTCGTCCTTGTCGCGCTCGCCGAGTTTGCCCCAGCAGGCGGCGCGGTGAACGTAAATCGTCTTGGTTCCCGGCAGGATCGCGTTGGCCCGGTTCAGCCAGTCCAGAGCGCGGCGCGCGGCCTGCTGCTGGGCTTCCTCCTCGCCGCGCGCGGCCAGATCGCGTTCCACGATGGCGGCGATCAGAAAGGTATCGAACGCATCTTCCTTGAAGCGTTGCTGCTGCTCGGCGTTCAGCGGCGGCAGGCCGGAAGCCGCCGCGCCCGTCTCGCTTTCGATCTGGTCGTAAAGGTCCACGAGTCGCCGGCAGTAGCCTTGGCCTTCCTTTTTTTGGCTGGGCGAGCCGAAGCAGTTGAAACGCGCTTGATCCAACAGTTTCTTGAATTCGGCATAGACCTCGACCTGCTCCTGGAGACGCTGCATCCGGGAGCGCGTGTCGGCCAAATCCGGACTGCTGCTCAGCAACGGAAGATTGGCCTGCTGAAGCAGATCCTGAGCGCGGCGCGAATTGCCGACGGCTATCGCCGCGGCGGCTTGTTCGAGCCGTTCGTCGGCGACCTTGCGGGTTTCGGCGATGGACTCTTTCTCGCGGCTGAGTCGCACCCCCATGGCGATCGCGCTGACGGCCACGAGGACGAGCAGCACCGCCACCGCGCCGAGGAGCAGAGAGACGCTGGGATTGCGCCGGCACCATCGCCAGAGCTGCTCGGTCCGGCCGACGGGCCTGGCCCGGATCGGCTCTCCCGTCAGGAACCGGCGCAGATCTTCGGCCAGCGCCGCACAGCTGTCGTAGCGTTTCTCGGGTTCTTTTTGAAGGCACTTCAGGCAGATCGTCTCCAGATCGCGCGGCACCTTGGGCTGCAAGCGACTGGGCGGCACCGGCTCCTGTGTGCGCACCTGCTCGAGCGTCTCCAGCAAGGACGCCCCCACGAACGGCGCTCGTCCGGTGAGCATCTCGTACAGGGTCGCTCCCAGCGAATAGAGATCGGAGACCGGCCCGATTTCTTCGGGCCGACCGCGAGCTTGCTCGGGCGACATGTAGCTCGGCGAGCCCATGACGGTGCCGCTTTTGGTCAGATGTGATTCGCCCTCGACACGCTTGGCCAGGCCGAAGTCGGTGATCTTGGGTTGTCCGGCGCGGTTCAGCAGCACGTTGGCGGGCTTGAGGTCGCGGTGAATAATGCCGTGCTGATGGGCCACGGCCATGGTGTGCGCCAGCAACTCGACGGTCTCGGCGGCTTCGCGCGGCGGTCGGGGCTTGCCGTCGATCCGGTCGGCGAGGCTGCCGCCCTCGACGAATTCCAGAGAAAAGAACGGCAGCCCCTCATGCTCGCCGACCTCGAATATCTGGACGATTCCGGGGTGCTGCAACTGGGCCACCGCCTCGGCCTCGGCATGGAAGCGCGCCAGCTGATGGGGTCCGGCATGAGGGCCGCCCAGCAACATCTTGAGGGCCACGATGCGGTTCAGCTTCTCCTGCCGCGCTTTGTAAACGACTCCCATGCCGCCCCGCCCCAACTCCGTCAAGATCTCATAGCCGGGCACTCGGGGGCGGACGCCGGGGAACCTCCGGCGTCTCGACAGCCGCCCCGATGCTTCGACGGTGTCGGGCAGCGGCTCCGATTCGTGCGCCACGGTCATTTCCGAATCCGCCGCCGTGAGGAGATGCTCGGAGGTCCGCTCCCTCTCCCGTTGCTCCGGGTCCGAGAGAACGAAGTTCGGGTCGTCGATCTCGGCGGACGCCTCGGCGGTTCGCAGGACGCTCCCGGAGTCCGGCAGCGCCTCGCCGCTGAGCGCCTCCGTGCGATCGTGTCGTCGCTCGTCGGAGGCGGCTCCGCCGTGCCTCGTCCGAGAGTCGTTATCCGCGTCGTGGTTCGGTTGTTCGCTCATCCCAACTTCTTTGTGTGGAAAGACCGACGCCTGTTTGGGTAATTGGGTAACAGGCTGGAAATGATATTATGGACGGAGTGAACAGTCCTTGTCCAAATAAATCAGGGGAACCCCCGCGCAGGAGTACGCGAACGGATTGGGGTGGTGCGGACGGCGGCGGAACGGGCCGAGTCCCACGTCCCTGCCATCTCCGCCAGTCCGTCACTCCGCCACCGCTCCTCGACCATCCGCTGCCAAGTCGTGCCAGGCCGCGATAGCTGGCACGTCCTGGCACGACCGGACTCCGCCAACTGTCCGAATAAGGCGAAGTGACAAAAAACCTTTCGGGCATCGACGCCGAATGCCCGGATAGAATAGGCAGCGGCGGGCCGCAAGACCAGCCCCAAGTTCCTGACACGGTGGAGCAGACCCCTGCACTGCCGCGACGGGAGCGGACCGGGTCGCGGCGGCGCGCCTAGCCGTACACCCTGCGGCCGGCTCAACGTCGATGGGAACCCATTTCCGGCCGGTCAGCTTGAAGAGCAGGTTTTTCTTCCCATCTCGCACCGTGGTTGCAGGCCGACGCGACCAACACGGCGGCGTCCGTCAGGGCGAACTGCTTGCGCAGGCGGTCGGCCAGGCGGCACGCGCGGTCCTCGTCGGCAACGACCGCGAAGACGGTCGGTCCCCAGGAACTTTGCCCCACGCCGCGGACGCCCAGGCCGCGCAAAAAGGCCACCATCTCGGCAACGCGCGCACTGGCATAGACACCTCCTTGCACCGGCGCGAACGCTTCACCGACCCGCGCGTTGAACTCGTACACGGCCTCGCCGAAGGCATCCGCGTCGCGCTCCACCAGCGCCGGCAACAATCCCAACAGTACCAGACGACACAAGGCGTCGATCCGGACGGCATCGGCGCGGAGCCGCGCGAATGCCTCCACCTCGCGGGGGCCGTGCAGGCCCACACTCTCTTCCGCCGCGGGTAGGATCAGCAGCAGTCGCCAGGCTTCGGGGAAATCGTGACGACAAACCACGGGCGCGAGCCGATCGGACGTGAGCTTGCCGGACTCCACCAGCAAACCGCCCTGCGCGAAGCCGTGCGCTCCCAGGGCCGAGCGCAGCCCGCGACCGACGCGGCGGACCAGCGTGAAAAGGTCGTACGACAACCCCCACGAGCCGGCCAACGCGGACGCCACCGACAGTCCGAGTTGGGTGCCCGTGCCCAGACCGACATGTTCGGGAGCGGCGTGCTGGATGTGTAGGTGCCGCGGCGGCAAGTCGCGATCGCCCTCTTCCAGCCGAATGCTCTGGGCGAAGTGCCGCGCGAAAGCCAGGGCACGCTCGGCCAGCGGCCCGTCAGCCGACCAGCAAGAGGCCGGACACACGTCGAGCCGCAGTCCCGGCCTCTCGATCATCAGGCCGACCCCGCCGAAACGCCTTGAATTCGTGGCCTCCGGCGCGAAGCCCTCCTCGACCGCTCCCGTGCCGGGATTGAGCAACCCAAAGTGCAACCGGCTCGCGGCACGGATAGTTATCATCTTGCTCATCTCTTGGTAATCCACCCTGCTCCCCGCCGCCATGTTTCCTGGACATTTGGATCAGGGAGATGACAAGGATCTAATATATTGGACTCTCCAAACATGTTACCCTGGGTGTTCGTTATTTCCTTTGTTAGAATCTCTACCTCGTTGGTGAGCCGCAACCGCAAGAAAGCGGAGGGTTCCACTCCCTTAGAAACGGTGGCGGAATGAAGTCCTCCGCTCTACGGGCTTAGTAAGACTTTGAGGCAGATCAGCGAGCACGCCAACTTCAGGAGCGCGTCGTGCGCCGACAAGGTCCAATCCGTCCGCAGCCGCAACTTGCGGAATCGGTGCAGGTGGCTGAAGAACTGCTCCACCACCCAGCGGAAGACCCCCAGCCCACTGCCATGCCCCGTGTTGCGCCGCGCCAGCTTCGGCTCGATCCCTCGGTTGCGCAGCGCCTCCCGGTGCGCCTGGCTGTCGTAGGCCCGGTCCCCGTACAGCTTCTCCGGGCGGCGCCGGGGCCGGCCCGGCTTGCCGCGGACATCGGGCACCTGGTCCACCACCTCCAGCAACTCCTTGACGTCCGGGGTGTTGGCCGCCGTCACCGTGGCGGCCAGCGGGATGCCGTGGGCATCCACGACGGCGTGGTGCTTCGTCCCCTTCTTCCCGCGGTCGGTGGGGTTCGGCCCCGTCTCCTCCCCGCCGCCCAGGGCGCGGGCGAACGAGCTGTCCACCGCCGCCCGCGACCAATCGATCTTGTCGGCCCCTTGCAACTCGTCCAAGAGCAGGGCGTGCAGGCGGACCCAGACGCCGGCCCCCTGCCACTCGGCCAGCCGGCGGCGGCAGCGGCTGCCGGACCCGCAGTTGAGTTCCCGCGGGAGGTCGTTCCAGTTGAGGCCGGTCTTGAGGACGAAGAGGATGCCGGTCAGCGCCTGGCGGTTGGTCAGCGGCTTGCGGCCGGGGAAGCGGAAGCGGCGCGGCTTGGGTGGCGGGAGCAGCGGCTCGATGCGCTCCCAAAGTTCATCGGTCAGCAGGGGCTTGGCCATCGATTCAACCCTCCAGGGCGAAGTCCTGGAGCACTGTGGTGCCAACGGCATGCCAAGTCCGTGTCATTCCGCCACCGTTTCTTAGGGTCGCGGCTCACCGTTTTGTTAGTGTCTCGAAGGGAAGGTGTCGAGAAGGCAAACCGGGTTTGCAAGCGTTTGGCCGTTTGATCTTCCTTCGTGCTCCACCTGATCTGGAAAGCCTGATAAATGGCGAGGATGTGTACAAACGAACCCTAAATGGAGACTTTTCTCTCAAAGAAGCGAAAAAATCACGATTTTTTTCTTGTGATAGTGAGGTCACACCCTTATAAATACACAAAGTCTGTCTGCTGTCGCACTCTCTTTGACCTCTCATGTCCCAGTCTACATTCTCTCGCTGAAGGCTGGGTAATCGCGCATGTGAGGCGAGCGAGGAGCGATCCGTCTCTCTCCGACGACCTTGTCTCGACCAGTTGTTGCCAACCCAACCACGCCATTGGGAGCAGGCGTGGTGGTTGATGCCTCTCCGTCCGCGGAGTTCTCTGCGGCACGCCCGCGTCGGGAACCTCGGGACTTCGAGAAGCGCCGGCGGGTCCAGCGCGCGGAGACAGAAAGGAGGTTGGCATCGCGTCGGCCCGCTCCTTGACTCTCCCACAAGATTCTATTTCTCCTGAGTACCCGGCATTGAGGAGAAGTCATGACTCACAGACTTCGCAGGATGGGCTTCACGCTCATCGAATTATTGGTGGTGATCGCCATCATTGCCATTTTGATCGGATTACTGTTGCCCGCGGTGCAGAAGGTCCGCGAGGCGGCCGCACGCATGAGCTGTCAGAACAACCTTCGACAGATCGGCTTGGCGGCGATGAACTACGAAAGCGCGTACCAGAGGTTCCCTCCAGGTTCGGTGATCAGTCCCAACGCCGTCAACGCGAACCCCCAATACGTCTCGGGTCCGCCCTACGCCGGGCCCTATACGGGCGTCCTGGCGTTCCTGCTGCCCTTCGTCGAGCAGCAGAACATCTACAATCAGATCCCCCAGCAGTACTTCAGCACCACGGGCACGGCGGGGGCGTGGGCCTACAACACTCCGCCCTTTGATTTCCAGCTCGGCTGGACGCCTGTTAACAGCACCGGGACCGGGTTTTTGCCCGCGCAGCCGCACATCAAGATTTTTGAATGCCCTTCGGACAACGTGTATGCTGCGACGGGCGTTGGTCTGATCGATGCCTACTGGACGGAACCGGGTTATATCTGGATCGATTATCTTCCCAATCCCAACGGGGGCACGCTCCCCTTCGGGCGTGGCAATTACATCGGCTGCGGCGGCTGGCTCGGCGATTTCGGGCCGTACAAGGGGATGTACTACCGCAACTCGACCACCAAGATCGCCGACGTCACGGACGGCACCTCCAATACGATCGCCTTCGGGGAGAGCTTGTTTGGGACGGCTACCGGAACGCGCGATTTCGCCGTGGCGTGGTTCGGCGCCGGCTCCATGCCGACGGCCTGGGGTTTGACGATTAGTCCGGACTGGTACAACTTCAGCAGCCGCCACACGAACCTCGTGCAGTTCGCCTTCGCCGACGGCTCGGTGCGCCCCATCACGATCGCCTCAGACTACTCGATGTACATTTTCGCGTCCGGGATGCAAGACGGTCAGGTCGTGGACTTTAGCCAGTTGGGACAGTAGCCGGCCGAAACATCGGAGGCGGGGCGTCGCGAGGCTCCGGACATCTTTGGGAGGAGAGCATCGTTGCCGTTCGTTCCGGACGTTGCTCTCCTCCTTTTGTCGATTGCAAACGGAGATGCTTATGCGTTTCTGTGGAAGATTCCTCTCCCTCCTTTTCTTCTGCGCGGTCCTTGCGTTAGGCTGTGACAAAAAGACTTCTCAGGAGAAACCCACCACGGGTCTTCAGCCTCCTCCCGAAGCGGGTCAGCCGCCTCGCGGCGGTAAGAATCGTCCCGGGCCTATCCCGCCGCCGCCGCCCGCGCCGCTGCCGGGAAAAAACTAAGTTGCCGACTGGCCCGCAGCGCTCGCGACGGGTTTGTGCGGCGCATCGCTGGCGCTCCGGGCCAGTCGTTCATTCCCTCTTAACCGCGGGATCGCACCTGTTCGAGGTGCTGTCGCAAAAAGGCGAAGGCTTCGTGTTCCTGAGGGCCGCCGGTCTTCTCGACGAGGACGGCCAGCTTGCGATACTCGGCTTCGATCTCATCCAGAGGCAGAAACGCGGTGCGCGTGGCGAGAATAGCGGCCTCAACGACGGCGTGCTTGGCGCGATTGAAGCCGAAGAAATCCCGCAGTCGGCCGGTGTGGACGATCTCCACCTCGAAGCGGGCGCGCTCGGACGAATCGTCGCGGGAAACGACGCGGAACTCGTGGAATCGGCAAGCGTCCGCCAACACCCAGCCGCGCACGCGCTGGGCGGGACGTAACTCCGGCAGTCGATCGAGCGCCCCGAGGGCCGAGCGCGCCAGCAGCAGTACGTCATCCGTCACGTGCAGGACGCCCTCGCCGGTGGCGTTCAGATTGGCATACGTCTGGGCCGTGCGAAAGGGACGCAGGACGATGCGCGTCCATGCGCCGCTGGCGACATCGATCTCGATGTGCGGTCCCATCGGCGCGATATTGATCTCGCCGGCGGCCGAGACAGTGGTGACGATGCCTTCGAGAATCATGATCGGACGGCTTGAGCGACGGATGCGGCGAGAGGGGGTGAAGTTCGAGTCGCCTTGATCGGCGGCGGGCTGGTGATGATCTGGATGAGAGCGAGCACGACCAGGACCACCGCGGAAACGAGCGCGGCCAGCAAGGCCATCAACAGCAGTTCGATGCCCGCCACCATCAATCCTTTGCGCAGCGAGGCGGCAAGGAGCAGGGCGTAAATCCCCGACGAAACGAGCCAGGTCAGCAACAGCGACACGATCAGAGCGGCGATGCGCATGCTTCCAAACGAAGTATTGGGATCGCTCTCGTAGCGGCCGGCGAACCAGAGCAGCACTCCGATCAAGGGCAGACAGACGACGGCGGCGGCCGAGTAGACGGGCAGCGAGCGGAAGTAGCCGCGAACAGGCAGGTCGGCCAGGGCGCAGCCCGCCTGGAACAGGAGCGTGCCCACGCCGAAGAGGACCAGCACGCCGGCCAGACCGGCGACGACAAGCGTGGGCGTAACGACGGCGAACATGCTCCCTCCGGTAACTTTCGTTTCGACGCGGCCACATTTCTTTCAGCAACGAGACGATGGCTTATTCTGGTCGATCCGCGCGCCGCTGGCAAGAACAAGCGCTGCCCTTCCTTGACTCGTAACCCCTCGAAACGGTATTGTCTGTGCGGATGATTCGTGAACTCCAAAACGCAAGGAAGGCCATGCTCTCGATGCTGATAACGGGGGGCTGCGGTTTCATCGGCAGCAACTTCGTTCATTACATGCTCGAACAGGAACCCGATGTCGCCGTCATCAACTTTGACGCGCTGACCTACGCCGGCAACCTCGCGAACCTGGCGGACGTCGCCAACCATCCGCGCCATCGCTTCGTCCACGGCGACATTACCGACCCCGACGCCGTCAAGGACGCCATGCGCGGCGCCCATTCGGTCGTTCACTTCGCGGCCGAGAGCCACGTCGATCGCAGCATTCAGGATTCCGGCCCGTTCGTCCGCACCAACGTCCTGGGCACGCAGGTGCTGCTCGACGCCGCCCGCGCCGCCGGCGTCGAGCGCTTTGTGCATATTAGTACCGATGAGGTGTACGGCAGCCTCGGACCGACCGGCGCGTTTCGCGAGGACACGCCGCTGGCGCCCAACAGTCCCTACGCGGCCAGCAAAGCGGCGTCCGACTTGATGGTGCGCAGCTATGTTCATACCTTCCATTTCCCCGCCCTCATCACGCGCTGCTCGAACAACTACGGGCCTTATCAGTTCCCCGAGAAACTAATCCCGCTGTTCATCAGCAATCTGCTCCACGAGCAGCCGGTGCCGGTCTACGGCGACGGCCAGAACGTGCGCGACTGGATCCACGTGCGCGATCACTGTGCCGGCATCCACGCCGTTTGGCGGCGCGGCAAGGTCGGCGAGGTGTACAACCTCGGCGGTCGTTCCGAGCGCACCAACTTGCAGCTGACGCACGCCCTGCTGGAAGCGCTGGGCAAGCCGAAGTCGCTGATCCGCTACGTCCCGGATCGTCCGGGGCACGACCGCCGCTACGCCATCGACTGCGGCAAAAGCGAGCGGGAACTGGGCTGGCGGCCCACAGTGGTCTTTGAGGACGGACTGCGGGAAACGATCGCCTGGTATCGGGCGCACGGCGACTGGATCGACGCCATTCGCACGGGCGATTATCTGAAATACTACGAACGGCAGTACGGCTCTCTCACGGCGGGGTCGCGGACATGAAAACGGCGCTCATCACGGGCATCACCGGGCAGGACGGCAGTTATCTGGCGGAGTGGCTGCTGGAGCAGGGTTACGACGTCCACGGCGTCGTTCGCCGCGCCAGCACCGAGAACTTCGACCGCATCGCCCACCTGACCGGCCGAATTCAACTGCACCAAGCCGACCTGCTCGATCAATTGTCGCTGATCGACGTGCTCAAGCGCGTTCGTCCCAATGAGGTCTACAACCTCGCCGCCATGAGTTTCGTGCCGACTTCCTGGCAGCAGCCCGTCCTCACGGGCGAGTTCACCGCCATCGGCGTCACGCGCGTGCTGGAGGCCATCCGCCTGCTCGATCCCCAAGGCATCCGCTTTTACCAGGCCAGCTCCAGCGAGATGTTCGGCAAGGTGCGCGAGACGCCGCAGCGGGAGACGACGCCGTTTCACCCGCGTTCGCCCTACGGCGTGGCCAAGGTCTACGGTCATTTCATCACGGTGAACTACCGCGAAAGCTACAAAATATTCGCCTGCTCCGGCATCCTCTTCAACCACGAGTCGCCGCGCCGCGGACTCGAGTTCGTCACGCGCAAGGTGACACACGCGGCGGCGCGGATCAAGCGGGGCATGCAGAAGGAGCTGCGTCTGGGCAACCTGGAGGCCAAGCGCGATTGGGGCTTCGCCGGCGATTACGTGCAAGCGATGTGGCGGATGCTGCAACAGGACCGTCCCGACGATTATGTGGTGGCGACGGGCGAGACGCACACGGTCCAGGAATTGGTGGAGACGGCGTTCGGACACCTCGGCCTGGATTGGCGGAAGCACGTGGTGCAAGATCCGGCGCTGGTGCGTCCGGCCGAGGTCGATCTGCTCATCGGCGACGCCGCCAAGGCCGGCCGCGAGTTGGGTTGGCGGCCGCTCGTCGGCTTTCAGGAGTTGATCCGCCGCATGGTCGAGGCCGACCTGAAACAGTTAGGTGGTTAGGTGGCCAGGTGGTTAGGTGGTTGAACGCGAGGGTCAACTCATGAACCGCCTGACTACCTAACCACCTGACCACCTGACCACCTAACCACCTGAGTCGTGCCATGCGTATCTTGGTGACGGGAGCAACGGGTTTCGCGGGGGGCCATCTGGTCGAGGCGTTGCTGGCGCGCGGCGGCGCGCGCGTTGTCGCCGTGGCGCGCCAGCCGGTCTGGCCGAATGTGTGGGGACATCTGGCCGGCCACGTCGAGCTGCGCGGATGCGATGTGCGCGAACGGAGCAAACTGGAAGCGATCCTGCGCGACGCGCGGCCGGAGCAGATTTATCATTTGGCGGGCTATCCGCACGTCGGGCGCTCGTTTCAGGAGCCGGACGCGGCCTGGGAGGGCAATCTGACGGCGACGCGCAGCCTGTACGACGCCGTGCAGCGCTGGGGAGGCCGACCGCGCATCCTGTACATCGGTAGCGGTCTGGTCTACGGGGAGAGCCGGACAGAAGAAGAAGGTTGTTCGGAAACCTGTCTGCTGCGGCCGGACAACCCCTATGCGGCCAGCAAGGCGGCGGCGGACCTGATGAGCTATCAGTACACGCGCCATCCCGGTCTGGACATCGTGCGCGTTCGGCCGTTCAATCACATTGGCCCCTGCCAGTCGCCGCAGTTCGCGGTGCCCAACTTCGCTCGTCAGTTGGCCGCCATCGAGCGCGGCCGACAACCGCCCGTGCTGGAAACCGGCAACTTGCAGCCGCGCCGCGACCTCAGCGACGTCCGCGATGTGGTCGCCGCTTATGTGCTCTTGATGGAGAAAGGTCGGATCGGCGAGGCTTACAACGTCGGTTCCGGACAAGCGCACAGCATACAGAGCGTGCTCAATCGTCTGGTGTCGCTGTCGGGCGTGGCCGTGGAGATCCGCTCCAAGGCCAGCCTGGTCCGCAAGAGGGACGCCGCCGACGTGCAGGCCAACGCCGAGAAACTGCGGCGCGAAACCGGATGGAAGCCGCGTTTCACTCTGGAGCAGACGTTGTCCGACATACTGGCCTACTGGCGTGGGCAATCTTGACAAATCGGTTGGTTCGAAGGGACAAGCATCATGAAGATCGCGGTGATCGGCACAGGGTACGTCGGCCTGGTGACGGGGACCTGTTTCGCGGAGAGCGGCAACGAGGTCGCGTGCATCGACAAGGACGCGCGCAAGATCGACACGCTCAAGCAAGGCCAACTGCCCATCTACGAGCCGGGCCTGATGGAACTGGTGCAGCGCAATCGGCGAGAGGGCCGGCTCCAGTTCACGACGGACCTGGCCGCCGGCGTGGGACCGGCGCAGATCGTCTTTATCGCCGTGGGTACGCCGCAGTCGGCCGACGGCTCCGCCGACCTGTCCACCGTGTGGGCCGTCACCGACGCCCTGGCCGCCGCCATCAGCGGGCCGAAGATCGTCGTCATCAAAAGCACGGTCCCGGTCGGCACCAATCGCGGCGTCGCCGAGCGCTTCGCCGCCCGCAGTAAGCAGACGATCGACGTGGTCAGCAACCCGGAGTTCCTCAAGGAAGGCGCCGCCATCGAGGATTGCACCAAGCCGGACCGCGTCGTCGTCGGCGTGCGCCGCCCCGAACCGGCCGAGGTGCTCCAGCAACTGTACGCGCCGTTTTTGCGCACGGAGCGGCCGTTTCTGGTCATGTCGCCGGAGAGCGCCGAGATGACCAAGTACGTCGCCAACGCCATGCTGGCGACGAAGATCAGCTTCATCAACGAGATGGCCAACCTGTGCGAGCGCATGGGCGCCGACATCAACGACGTGCGCCGCGGCATCGGCCACGACGGCCGCATCGGCTTTCAGTTCCTGTTCCCCGGCGCCGGATACGGGGGGAGTTGCTTTCCCAAAGACGTAAGAGCACTTGTTAGTATGTCAAATCGTTTAAATATACCTTGCCACATGCTGGAGTCCGTCGATCGCGTCAACGAGGCGCAAAAGCACGTTCTCGTCCGCAAGGTGCGGGAGCATTACGGCGACGGCCTGAAAAACAAGACGCTGGCCGTCTGGGGCCTGGCGTTCAAGCCGCGCACCGACGACATCCGCGAAGCGCCGGCCCTGGTGTTTCTCGACGCCCTGTTGGCCGCCGGCGTGCGGCTGCGCGTCCACGATCCCGAGGCGATGGACAACGTCAAGGCGCTGTACGGCGACAAACTAGTCTACTGCGATCGGCCGTATGGAGCGGTGGAGGGTGCGCATGGATTGGTCATCGTCACTGAATGGCAGGAGTTCCGCAACCCGGACTTCGAGGTGATGCGCCGTCTGATGACTGAGCGCGTCATCTTCGACGGCCGCAATCTCTACGACCCGAAGACGCCTGTGGGATTCGGCTTCACCTATTACTCGATCGGCCGCGCCGCGGCGAGCGCGGAATGAGAAGTACCAGCCCGAAGCGCCAGCGAAGGCAATGGTAAGATGCATGGCAGCCGCCCGCCTGGAGTCTCTATAATGATCGTGAAGTGATTCACGAACCTCCAGGCGCGAGCAAATGGCCTCCGTACTGTCCCATCGGCGCGTGCCGGCCGCTTCCTCTCCGTGGGAGTTGGCCGCCGAAACCATCGCCGTTAAAATTCGCTGGTTCGGCTTGCTGGTCGGCTACATCCTCGTCAACCTCAACGGTCACGACCTTGGCCGGCAGGCCGTCCTCAACGCCATCCTCACGGTCGGACTCGGTTACACGCTGTTCGACACCTATTTCAGCGTGCGCGGCCGGGTCTTCTTCGGACGCTCGCCGTTATGCGTGTCCGCACTGGAAGGGTTGTTCATCGGCTTGCTGTGCTACTTCGACAGCGGCATGGATAGCCCGTTCCGCTACTATTACTTCCTATCGCTAATTTGCTGCGCCATCCGCCACGCCTCGCACGTCACCTACGCCACCTGCGCTCTGCACTGCCTGAGTTACGGCCTGCTGTATTTGGCCCTGCCGCCGGAAGGGAAACGACTGGTGCCGTTCATGCTGACGCTGGTCATTCTCGGCTGGGTGACGTGGGCCAGCAACGCCATGGCGCTGCTGCTCAAGCGCGTCGGCGACTACCTCAGTCAACTCAATCAGGCACTGCGGAAAAACAAGGCCGAGTTGGAGGAACGCATCGCCGAGCGGACGCGCGAATTGCAGGAGGCGCAAGCGCACGTGCTGCACCAGGAGAAGATGGCCGCCTTCGGTCTACTCGCCGCGGGTATCGCCCACGAAGTCGGCAACCCCTTGACGTCGATCAGTTCGATGGTGCAGATTCTCCAGCGCCGCGACAGCAATCCATACACGCTGAACAAGCTGGCGCTGGTCAGCGGCCAGTTGCAGCGCATCCGCACGACGCTGCGCGAACTGATCGAGTTCAGCCGCCCGGCCAGCAGTGAGCGAACGCGCGTTTCGCTGGGCGAGATCCTCGACGAGGCGCTGAGCATCGCCAAGTATTACAAACGACCGCGCGGCCGGATCGCGTCGCCGCCCTTGCCGCCGGACCTGCCGCCGCTGCTCGCCGTCCGCGATCAACTCGTGCAGGTGTTCCTCAACCTCATCCTCAACGCCATCGACGCCGCCGGCCGCGACGGCCGCGTCGATCTCCTGGTCGGCCTCCGCGACGACGGCGTCGAGGTGAGTGTGCGCGACACCGGCGACGGCATCAGTCCCGAGAACGCGGCGCGGCTGTTTCACCCGTATTTCACGACCAAGAAGCACGGCACCGGACTGGGCCTGTTCGTGACGCGCCAACTCGTCACCGAGCACGGCGGCACGGTAACGTTCGAGTCGCGCGTCGGCGAAGGCACGACGTTCCGCGTCTTCCTGCCGCTGGCCGTGGCCGCGCCATACTCGGAGCAACTCCCGGCGACCGCCGCTCGCTCCTCAGATAGAGAGAAGTGTACATGGTAGAGACACGTTCCCGCAGCCGCGGCGCGCGTGTGGCCGAGTCGCTCCGCAACTCGGAACGCACGCGCGCCGCGAGTGCTCCCCCCTCGGACGCTTCCATCCTCGTGGTGGACGACGAATTGCTGATCCGCGAGACGCTGGCCGAGTATCTCGGTCAGGAAGGGTTTGCCGTCGTCACCTGCGCCAGCGGCGAGGAAGCGTTCGAGCGCGCCGCCGAGCAGCGCTTCGACATCGTGCTGTGCGATGTCCACCTGCCGGGTCTGGACGGCCTGGAACTGCTCGACCGTCTCCAGCGCATCAGTCCCGAGACGTTCGTGCTGCTCATCACCGCCTATGCCACGGTCGAGAACGCGGTCGAGGCGTTCCAGCGCGGTGCTCACGATTACCTGATGAAGCCGATCCTGCTCGACGAGGTGCTGAGCAAGATTCGCCGTCTCTTGGCCCATCGGGCGCTGTATCTGGAGAACCAATGGCTGCGCCGCCAGCTGAATCTCGACAACCGGCCGGAGAGCGAGCGGATCATCGGCAATAGTCCTGGCATGGAGCAGGTGTTCGAGATGGTGCGCAAGGTGGCGCCGACGCGCTCGACGGTGCTGATCGTCGGCGAGAGCGGGACCGGGAAGGAACTGATTGCCCGCGCCATTCACGCCGGCGGCGCCGATGGGATGGAACCCAGCGAGGCGCCGCGCTTCGTCGCCCTCAACTGCGCCGCCATTCCGCACGATCTGCTGGAAAATCAACTTTTCGGACATCGAAAGGGCGCTTTCACGGGAGCGGACCGCGATCAAGCGGGCGTGTTCGTCCACGCCGGCAGCGGCACGGTGTTTCTCGATGAGGTCGGCGAGATGCCGTTGGCCACGCAGGCCAAGCTGCTGCGCGCCATCGAACAGAAGGAGATCATGCCCGTCGGCGCCAATGAGCCGATTCACGTCGAGGCGCGGGTACTGGCAGCGACGAACAAGGATCTGCTGAAGGAAGTGGAGGCGGGGCGCTTCCGTGAGGATTTGTATTATCGGCTCAACGTGGTGTGCATCCACATCCCGCCGCTGCGCGAGCGGCGCGAGGACATTCCGGACCTGGTTGAGTTCCTGCTGGCG
This sequence comes from Gemmataceae bacterium, assembly GCA_036557825.1. Classification (GTDB taxonomy): domain Bacteria; phylum Planctomycetota; class Planctomycetia; order Gemmatales; family Gemmataceae; genus JAJPHU01. The sequence goes on along the minus strand of DATBGU010000022.1, from coordinate 1,304 downwards.
CGGCACGCGCGAGCGCTGGGCAAGCGCATCCGCGGCGTGACGCACGAGGCGATGCAGTTGCTCATGGCCTGCCGCTGGCGCGGCAACGTCCGCGAGCTGGACAACGCGCTGCAACGGGCGGTGATCCTCGGCGAGGGACCACTCATCGCACCGGCCGATCTGCCGCCGGATTTGGCGCCGGTGGAGGGCGATCCGGCGCTGGTGGACGACCTCGGTGAGGCGGTCAAGCGCTTCGAGAAGCAGCACATCGAACGCATTTTGCGGCAGACGCCGGACAAGAAGGAAGCGGCTCGGCGGCTGGGGATGGGACTAAGCTCACTCTATCGGTACATCAGCGATCTTGGCATCCAAACCCAGGACGGGAAGTGAATACTCCGTCCGGATCGAAGCCGAATCGGATGAACGCCTCGTACCGCAATAGCCACGCGAAGTAAGCCAGTTCGTCCGCCAACGCATCGGCAACTGGGTAAACAGCAACAAGACCAGCCGCTTCCGTGAATGAATCCCCCCGTACAACGGCGCGTGTTGAGATTTGTCTTCCCGAAGCTGGAAACTGTCCATCGTAAATGTGGTGGATGGACCACTGCTTGCGCCCAACTGATCGCCAAGGACGTTGACCGCCTGCGATAGCGAAGGCCATAACCGCCGGTCCATTGGAGCGAGTATCCGGCTTGATTCCCGCAGCGCGAATAAGAGCAAGTTGCTCGGGTGAGTATCGATAATAGTCAACTCGCACTGTATCCGGCATAAATAGGAAGCGCCGAGTCGGCCATGAGATAAACTCTTCCTTGTTCAACCAAACGTCATCCGCAATTCGTAAGCAGGACACGGGTACATCGTTTCGCAAATCCGTGATCCAGTCGGGGAGATTGTGTGTGTGCGTACTTTTATGATCCACGAGTAGGATCTCCGCCTTGTTCATTCTTTTCACTGGGCGCCGAAGCTTTCTGCGGATTTGGCAATTTCCTCATACGCTTGCCGGATCGACCACCACAACACCTGGCCCAAATCCAGCCATCCGGACGAAGTGCGCGACGTTGAATGTCAGCAAGTGTGTCACCGCATGGACATGACAGACGGCAACCAAGCGGGCGTCATGGACCTGTTTGCCGATAATCCCCAGCGCAGCCACGAGGGCCTTCCATTCCGGGTAAATGTCCGGCGTCTCGCTCACCAGAGTTGTACTTTCCGTGACTTTCGAACACTCAGGCAGCCAGATCAAGCAGGCGGGTAGCGAGGTGTTGAAACTCCTGCCACTGAGGCTGCTCTCCCACAGCCGCTCGGATTTCTTCGCGGAGGATTTC
>DATBGU010000021.1:0-8924 GCA_036557825.1 Gemmataceae bacterium | reverse complement strand
TTGCCTTCGGTGCCGACCTCGCGGGCCACACGCGTCACCTCCGCCGCGAACGACCTCAGCTGATCGACCATCGTATTGATAGTGCCCTTCAGTTCCAGAAACTCGCCTTTGACATCGACGGTGATTTTCTTCGACAGATCGCCGTTGGCGACGGCGGTCGTCACTTCGGCAATGTTGCGCACCTGGCTGGTCAGGTTTCCGGCCATGAAATTGACGCTATCGGTCAGATCTTTCCACGTTCCGGACACGCCCTCGACGCGCGCTTGCCCGCCGAGTTTGCCTTCGGTGCCGACCTCGCGGGCCACACGCGTCACCTCGGCCGCGAACGAGCCGAGCTGATGCACCATCGTGTTGATGGTGCGAGCGGTGAGGAGGAAAGCGCCTTGCAGGGGACGGTCGCCGGTTTCCAGGGCCATCGTCTGCGACAGGTCGCCCTGGGCGACGGCGCCGATGACGCGGGCCGTCTCGCTGGTCGGGTGGACGAGGTCGTCGATGAGTTCGTTGACCGAACTGACGGCGTCGGCCCACGATCCGCTGACATCGCCCAGTGAAGCGCGCTGCGTGATGCGGCCCTCCTTGCCGACGACGCGGCTGAGGCGGTCCAGCTCGCAGGCCATGCGCTGATTCAGTTCGACGACGTCGTTGAAGGTGTCGGCCACTTTGCCGGCGAGTCCGGTCCAGTCCATCGGCAGCCGCACGGAGAAGTCGCCCTTTTTGAGCGCCGCCAGGGCGGTCAGCAGGGCGGTCGTATCGACGGTGTGAGGGTCCGATTCCTGAAGAAGTGACATGGAGGCTGCTCCCAAAAGCGTCATTGCTGATCGAGGTCACTGTGGCAGCGGAGGCGGAACCGCAGTTGGATACATCCTTGAAAAACGACAGTCGGCGACGCGCGGACGCCGGCGCGCCGGGGGCTGTTGTAGACCCCGTTTGTGGTGTGAGGGGTACTCGAAAGTATAACCCAAACTCGCTGGTTCAACAATCCGTAAGAGGCTCTACCAAAGTGAACGACCCGCCCACAGCGTCCGCGAGGGTGGCCCTCGCGGACACTGCGGGCGGGTCGGCAAAAAGTCGTGTGGTTATCCCGCGTTCAATTTCTCGATGGCGAGTTTCCGTGCCAATTGCAGCGCCTCGCCGAGCTTGGCGGCGTCCTTACCGCCGGCCTGGGCGATGCCGGTCGGCGGACCACCGCCCTTGCCGCCGACCACCTTCGCCACCTCGCCCACCAGCTTGCCGGCGTGCAGTCCCTTCTTGCCCAGATCATCCGTCACCAGGCTTAGCAGTCCCACCTTGCCCTCGTCGGCCCAGCCGAGGACGGCGACGACGCTCTTCGCCTTCTCGCGCAGGCGGTCGAGTTGCTGGCGCATCTGCTCGACCGGTGCCGCCGGCAACTCGCCGACGATGACCTTGGCCCCACCCACCTCGACGGCCTGCGCCAGCAGCCGATCGCCGGCCCCGGTCAGGTCGCTCGCCGCTCCCTTGCGCAGTTGCGTCTGCAACTTCTTCACTTCCTCCTGCAACACCTCGACGCGGCGCGGCAAGTCTTCGGGCTGGCAGTTGAAGCGGCCCGCCAACTCGTCCACGACCGCCGACAGGCGCTGCACGGTGGCGACGGCCTCGCGACCCGTCACCGCCGTGACGCGGCGTACACCCTTGGCGACACCTTCCTGGCTGACGATCTTGAAGAAGCCAATCTGGCCCGTATGCGATACGTGCGTGCCGCCGCAGAACTCGACGGATGTTTCGTCCTCGACATCCTCCAGCTTCTCCGCGCCGATTAACAAGACGCGTACGGGATCGGGATACTTCTCGCCGAACACCGCGCGAACACCCTCGACCTTCTTCGCCTCGGCCAGCGGTGCGGTCACGGCCGTCACGGGCCAGTCCAAATAAATCCGCTCATTGACCAGTCGTTCGATCTCGGCGATTTCTTCCGGGGACAACGTCTTGTCGTGGGTGAAATCGAAGCGCGTCTTGTCGGTATCGACGAGCGACCCTTTCTGCTCGACATGCTCGCCGAGTACGTAGCGCAGCGCCCAGTTGAGCAGGTGCGTCGCGGTGTGGTTGCGCATGGTATCGGAACGGTCCCTGACGACGAGCGTCGCCGATTGACCGCTCTGCAGATGGCCCTCAAGCACCCGGCCGATGTGGAGCACACTTTCGCCGAGTTTCTGCGTGTCCTGCACGTCGAAGCTGCCGGTGGGCGTATTGATTATGCCGGTGTCGCCGACCTGTCCGCCCTGCTCGGCGTAAAACATGGTGCCATCAAGCAGCAGGGCCGCAACGTCTCCCTGATTCAAATGCCCCGAGGTGATGACCGAGTTCTCCTGAACCCAGCCGAGCAAGGCTGCCTTGCACGCCAGCGGGAGCCGACCATACTTGGGCGAGTCATCCGTCTTCGGCAATTCGCCGCTGACGGCGGTGATGACCATCTTCGCGCGGCCTTCCCCGGAGCGCCGCCGATGTTCCTCCATCGCCGCCTCGTAGCCCGGCCGGTCCACGCGCATGTCGACCTCGCCCGCCATCTGCTCGGTGAGATCGATGGGGAAGCCGTAGGTCGTGTGCAGGTTCGCCGCGTCCTCGCCGCCGATGAGGCCGGCGTGCGCACGGCCGCGCTGGACCGCCGCGCCGAAGTGCGCTAAGCCGCGCTGGATCGTCTTGAGGAACTCCGCTTCCTCCTCGCGCAGGATTCGCTCCGTCTGCTCCGGGTTCTTCTTCAACTCCGGGAACGCTCCGCCCATCTGCTCGACGACGACGGGCACCAGCTTGTAGACGAACGGCTCGCGCAGGTCGAAGTACTGATAGCCGAAACGCACCGCGCGGCGGATGACGCTGCGCAGCACCGCATCGCGCTTTTTGTTTCCCGGCCGCGCTCCGTCGGTGATGGCGAACGTCGCCATGCGCAGATGGTCCGCGATCACCCGGAAACCGATGTCGTGCAGGTCATCGAGTCGGCCGCCGTACTTCTTGCCCGTCAGCTTTCCGATCGCATCCATGATCGGCGCGAACACGTCGGTATCGTAGTTGCTCGCCTTGTTCTGCAATACCGCCGTGATGCGCTCGAAGCCCATGCCGGTATCGACGTGCTTCGCCGGCAGCGGCGTTAGTTTCCGGTCCGGGCCGCGATTGAACTGGATAAAAACGAGGTTCCATATCTCAATAACATCCGCCGTGCCCTTGTTGACGAGCCGACCGCCGCTCTTGTCCGGCGTGCGGTCGATGTGAATCTCGGAGCAGGGACCGCACGGACCCGTCTCGCCCATCTCCCAGAAATTGTCCTTCTTGTTGCCCTTGTGGATGTGCGACGGATCGATGTCCGTCTCGGAGCGCCACAGCGCCGCCGCCTCGTCGTCGGGCGCCAGTTTCTGCTCGTCGTCGCCCTCGAAGACGGTCGCGTGCAACCGGCTTTTGTCGAGCTTCCATACCTCCGTCAGCAGCTCCCACGCCCAGCGGATCGCCTCCTTTTTGAAGTAATCGCCGAACGACCAGTTGCCGAGCATCTCGAAAAAGGTGTGGTGATAGGTGTCTTTGCCGACGTCTTCGAGATCGTTGTGCTTGCCGCCGGCGCGGATGCACTTCTGCGTGTCCACCGCGCGTTTATACGGCCGCGTGCCGGTGCCGAGAAACACGTCCTTGAACTGGTTCATGCCCGCGTTGGTGAACAGCAAGCTGTCGTCGCCGTGGGGTATGACGCTGCTGGAAGGCACGAAGGTATGGCCGTGCTTCTCGACGAAGAAGTCGATGAACTGCCGGCGTATGTCGTTGCAAGTCCACATGAAGGGTTCTCGATTATTTCACTTGATGAAACGTATGGTCATGGGATAGCGGTAGACCTCGCCCTTTTGGGCGGCCATGCCGCCGATGACGCCGAAGACGATGCCCAGCACCCAGCAGACGAGGTTCAGCACGCCCCACGTGAAACAGATGCTGAGGCCGCCGATCAAGTGGCCGATCATCAGTGTCAGATGGAAATTCAGCGCTTCCTTGCCCTGGTCGTCCACGAACTCGGACTCGTCCTTTTTCAAGATCCAGATGATGAGCGGCACCATGAAGCCCCCAATGCCGCCAAGGTGGGCGAACAGGGCCATTTGCCGTTCATCCGGCGTCGAGGGAATGCTCGGCGGTCCCAAGGGGCCGTCCGCCAGCGGTTCGCGGTCGTCGTCGTCGTCGTTCATGATCGCTTCTCCGGGGGTGGTCGATCCGCCCCGGTGGGCGGGCCTTGCGCGACCGATCTCAGCAGCGATTGGCAGCAGATCATTTTCCGACCTGACCGCGCCGTCGTCAACGCGCCGCCCCTCTCCCGACACGCTCGGTCTTTCTTCGGTTCGACCTTGCGAGTATTGCCAAACGCCTCTCTTTGTGATTGACTTGTGTGCATCCAGCGGCGTTGATTGACCTTCGTTCCCATCCCTAGGGACCTTCCGAGAATTATCCTTAAGGAGAATGCGCGTGTCCCTCCGCCCCATAATCCGATTGACATTGGTGCTGTTGACCCTGATGACACTCAGCCCGCTGGTTTCGGCTCAGCCGGGTCGCCGGCCAGGACAACCCGGTCAGCCCTTCCAGCCGGGGCGTCCGGGCCAACCCACTGGTGGAGACCAAGCGGCCGGCTGCGCCGCTTGCGGCTTCTCCGCTGTCATTCTGATCGTCGGTCTCGGCATTTCCGTCGCAGCCTTTGTCGCCTGGATCTTCGTCGCCATCTGGGCATCCAAAGATGCCAAGTCCCGCGGCATGGACAACAGTGGGATGTGGGTGGTCCTTATCTTGTTCACGGGCATGATCGGGTTAATTATCTACCTTGTCTCGCGTCCGCAGGGAGATCTGAAGACCTGCCGCGAGTGCGGCAACAAGCGCTTGCGTGAGGCCGGCCGATGCCCGCATTGCCGCGCTGCCTGAAAAAACGGCGGACCTGGCTGCTGCTGATCGGTGGATTTATCCTGCTGATCGTGCTCGATTCGTTCCGCGCGCCGGCGAACCAGTTGACCGCGCGGACCTACGTCGGAATGGTCCACGTCTATCAGCAGCTGGGCCGGCCGGCGCTCAAGGGCCGCGTGGTTTGCCGATTCACCCCCAGTTGCTCGGACTATTCCATCGCGGCGGTCGAGCGTCACGGCATCCGTCATGGACTGGTGCTGACTTTCAAACGGCTCTCGGCCTGCAATCACAGCACGCCCATGGGAACGTACGATCCGGTGCCGCCGTGTGAGGAGGACGAAGAATAGGGCTCGAACCTCCGCCGTCGCGGAACCGACGCTGTTTACATCTGGGAACCGACTCGTGATCCTCACCGCGGGACTTTCTCCTGCCTGGCAGCAAATCCTGCTCTTCGATGCCTTCACGCTCGGCGAGGTCAACCGCGCTCGGCAAGTCCACTGGTGCGCCTCGGGCAAGGTGCTCAACGCCGCCCGCGCGCTGCACCACCTCGACGCCGCGGTCAAAACGCTGACCGTCCTCGGCGGCGCGACCGGCGACGCCATCCGGCGCGACATCGCCCAACTCGGCATCTCCGCGCGATGGATCGAGGCGCCGACACCAACGCGCATCTGCACGACGCTGCTGGACGCCGCTCGCCGCACCGCCACCGAACTGGTGCCCAACGCCGCCCAGGTCGGCGGCGCCGAGTTGGAAGAGTTCCGCACCGCCTACGCGGAAGAAGCGGCGACGGCAGGGTTCGTCGTGCTTATCGGCTCGCTGCCGGTCGGCACGCCGGCCGGCTACTATCGGGAGTTGCTGGCCCTGACGCCGGGGAAAGTCATCCTCGACGCGCGCGGGGCGGAACTGCTCGAAGCCCTGCACGCTCGGCCGTTTCTCGTCAAACCCAACCGCAGCGAATTGCAGCAAACGCTCGGCCGCGAGCTGACGAACGATGCCGCATTGTTCGACGGCCTGCGCGAGATCAACGAGTGCGGGGCCGAGTGGGTGGTCGTCACGGACGGCCGAAATCCGGTTTACGCGCGCGGGCGCGATCGGCTTTATCGACTGCGACCGCCGACGAGCGCCGTCGTGAATCCGATCGGCTGCGGCGATTGCATGGCGGCGGGGATCGCTTACGGTCTTCTTCAGGGCCGCGAGCCAGTGGAAGCCGTGCGCTACGGCCTGGCGACGGCGGCGAACAAACTCGGTCAACTGCTGCCGGGGTTCGTGGAGCGCGACCGGGTCGAAGCGCTGGTGCAAGCGGTGGAAGTCACGCGGCTTTGACACGAGGAGGGCATCATGGAAAATCGGCACGGCCCGACGCGGCGAGAAATGTTGCTGGCGGCCTCGGCCGCGACGTTGAATTGCGCCACATGCGGCGCGGCTGCGGAACCGGCGGTGAAGGAGGGCTTGAAGATGAATCAGGAGCAGGCGTCGGCCTTCGCGCGGCTGGCCTTGAAGGGCATCCAAAAAGAATATCCCAACAAGCTGGGCGACGTACTAAACGGCGATAAGGATCTGAAGGGACCGCGCGGACTGCATCCGGCTTTCTACGGATGTTTCGACTGGCACTCATCGGTCCACGGCCACTGGATGCTCGTGCGGCTGCTGCGCTTGTTTGGCGAACTGCCGCAGCGGAAGCAGATCCGCGCCGTGCTGGCCGAGCATCTGACGGCGCGGAACCTGCAAACCGAGGCGGACTCCTTCACTCGACCGAACGCGCAATCGTTCGAGCGGCCCTACGGCTGGGCCTGGCTTCTGAAATTGGCCGAGGAACTGAACGGCTGGGACGACGCCGACGGCCGCGAATGGTCGAAGAACTTGCAGCCGTTGGCGGACACGCTCATCGGGCGCTATCGGGCGTATTTCCCGAAACAGACCTATCCGATCCGCGGCGGCGTGCATTCCAACACGGCTTTCGGATTGGCGTTCGCCCTCGATTTCGCGCGGGCAGTGAATCATCGACCGCTGCGCGAACTGATCGAGGAACGCAGCCGCGCTTACTTCGGCAAGGACGCGGCGATACCGGCGGCGTGGGAGCCGGACGGAGCGGACTTCTTTTCGCCGAGCCTGATGGAGGCGGACCTGATGCGGCGCGTCATGGCGGCGGACGAGTTCCGCACCTGGTTCGGCCGCTATTTGCCGAATCTCGGCGCGGGCGAGCCGAAGGGACTGTTGCAGCCGGCGAAGGTGACGGACCGCAGCGATCCGCAAATCGTTCACCTCGACGGTCTCAATCTGAGCCGGGCCTGGTGCATGCGCAGCATCGCGGCGGCGCTGCCGAAAGACGCCGACGACCGCAAGATGCTGGCCGCGTCCGCCGCTCGCCATGCCGAGGCAGCCCTCCGCCATGTCGCCAGCGGCGATTATGCCGGCGAGCACTGGCTGGCCTCGTTCGCCGTCTACCTGTTCTCGACGCCGTCGCCGGATGGGTAAGCGTTCACGGGTCGAAGGAGACAAGTAGATACGGGCCACGCTTCGGTTAAGAAGGAGCGGCCACTGCCGGTTCGGTGTCCACCGGCAGCAAACCTCGCGGATTCACACGACGCCGTCATTTCAAGGGAGACGTTGCCGGATCACGAGGGAGGGAATTACTGAACTACTTTCTTGCTTGTTTTCTGCCAGAATGTCGGCGAGGATAACAAGCTTGTTTTCGGCCAGAATTTCGGCGAGGATCACAGGGGACGGTCAACGTCCCGTGCTGGTCGCCTGATGGCCGGAGGATCGTCTTCGTGACTTACCAGTTGATTCCCTATCTATTCGCTGTCTTCTTTCACCTGTTTCACGTCCCAAACTTTCGCGGCTCCATCGAAACTACCCGTCGCGAGATATGCTCCATTCGAGGAATAGGCAACACAATGGATATACTTGTTATGACCGTTTATCGTGCCGTACTCCCGGCCCGTGTACAGATCGACGAGCTTGAGTATCCCAATCAACTGTTGATTGACGAACCCTTCACCAACTACCACCAGGGTCTTACCGTCTCGTGCAACGGCAATGGACTCTAGCCCGATCAGCAACTTATATTCTTTCGATCGACGTGATTTGGCCACATCCCATAAGATGATGTTGCCGCCTGAATCTCCAGAGACAAGAAGCTCGCCTTTAGAAACGAACCACAAACCATAAATACCTTTTCCGTACCCTTCAAAGGTCGCAGTGTTCTTGCCGGTGGATGTGTCCCAAAGTCTCACTGTGTTGTCAAAAGCTCCAGAGGCCAACATTTTACCGTCAGGGCTATAGGTCATTGCAGAGACACCAGCTTTATGGCCCTGGAGGCGGATTCGCTCGGCCTTTTTTTCGACGTCCCAAATGATGATCACCTTATCATGACTGGCTGAGGCAATCGTTTTACCGTCTGGAGCACAGGCGACAGAATGTACTGGTCCTGAATGGCCTTTGAGGATGACAATCTCTTTGCCGGCAACTACATCCCACAACCTCACCGTACCATCCTGACTGCCGGAAGCCAGCTTGCTACCGTCTGGGGTAAATACAAGTGATTTAACTTCGTCCAAGTGTCCTCTATAACTGGTCATCACTTTTCCTAGATCCAAATCCCACAGCTTTATTTCGCCAACCACTTTTCCCATTTCCAGTGTGATACCGCCCAAAGCCAAGAGCTTGTTATTCGGAGAAAATGCAAGGGCATTGACCGGGCCAACACCCATTTTTATGGAGTTCTTCTCTCGGAGGAGTCGAGAAGACATACCCGCTATTTGCTCGTCCTGGATTGGGGGAGACGGTGTTTTCTCTTCTTTTTGCTCATGGCGTCCACAACCTGAGACTAAGATCAAAAAACAGGGAATGAGCCATATTCTTTCTTCAGTAAAGCTTGCCAGAACTTTTCTTATCATGCTCTACCACCTTCTAACAGTACAGCGCGGCTTTAGATGACGCATCTACGCCGCCGTTTCTTGTGGGATTTTGTTGCTTGCTCGTTCCGCCGCTGGTGGTAGCCAATGACCTCGCTGACATGCCGCACCTGCGGAACCCTCCGACGACGACGC
>DATBGU010000020.1:0-17711 GCA_036557825.1 Gemmataceae bacterium | reverse complement strand
GGGCTTCCGGCGTTTGGCGGGCAATCAGCTCTTCGGTGATTTCCAGCGACATGCCCTTCATGTTGCGGAAAAACAGACGCCTGGCCAGACCGATTCCCCCAAAGCCTCACCCCGGGCCGTGGCCGATTACGGTCGCCGAAGCGCAGCACGGACCTGGTAGCCTGACCGCCGTGCAACTTAATCGCCTCTAGGAGCGTCCCGGCCCGGCCGTTGACCTGAGACCCCCGCCTGGGACGCTCGCTCCTGGACGGTGGGCGCGGTGGGCGAGCCCCCGAGTCTACGCCCCCACGTAGCGGAACTGTAGCAGCGTGTCAGACAGGATGTTGGTGTACGCGACGTCTTCGCCGGTGTCGAAGTCGATCAGATAGATCGCCTGCGCCGGATGCAGGATGGCGGGGCTGTCCGTCGTTCCGGCGTTGCACTCGTCGATGTAGAACTCGCCGAAGCGGGCGATGAACGGCCCGTGGAAGTCGACGACGCCGTTCTGGATGAGCCACCCGGCCGTGTCGCCGGTCAGCTCGGTGCCGCTCGGGGCGGTGACGATGAAGCTCGTCGCCTGACTGGTCGTCAGGTTGTGGAAAGAGAGCCGGGCCCGCACGGTGGACCCGAGATCCAGGCAGATCACACAGCCCAGCGTATCGCCCGGATCGACGAAGAAATTGCTGAGCCCGGTGAAATCGCCCGGGGCCCACCGCCACCAGACGCCATGCCGGCGCTGGATGGAGCGGCCGGAGTAAAAGACGAGGCCGGACCAGCCGACGGCGAGCGAACTGGTGGAGGCCTTGCCGGAGATGAAGACCTCGGTCAGGAACGGGTAGCCGACCCCGTTCTCGCTGCCGACGTGCGGGTAGATGTTCGGGATCGTCCACGTCCCCCCGACCCAGCGGACCGTGCCCTGGCCGGCCGCCGCGGTGACCGTCGCGCCCCCGATGACGTTGCTCCGCATCGGGGGCGGGTGCGGTGGCGCGGCAGGCGCCGTGGAGGTCTTCGGCAGCTTGTAGTCCACCTCGACCAGGGTGCGGAACCGCGGCTGGATCATCTCGAGCGGCCGGCTCAGGGCCACCTCCCAGAGCCGCAGTAGGGGCGGCTCCTTCGGCTGGGGCGGGAAGCCGTATCGCAGCAGGTCGCGTCGCGTTGCCTTCAGCGGCTGGAAGCTCTGCGGCGGCGGCGTGAAGGTGCGGGCGGTTACGCCGTTGCCCAGCTTGATCGTCGGCATGATTCAGACCTCCCTGGCCGGGATCGGTGCGGCGGGTGGCTGTCGCAAGCAGCCTCCTGCCGTCCTGGTCACGGCACCGTCTCCCCGCCATCCTAACATACTCTAACCCCTGCGACCGTGCCAACAGAACGTCTCGCTGTACGCTTGTCGTCCCCGACCCGTGAACGGTTACGGATAATGCAATCCATCAAGATTGTCGTCTGGGAAGAAGACGGTGCCTGGCTGGGCTATCTCCAGGACTATCCGGATTACTGGACGCAGGGAGAAACCTTAGAGGATCTGCGGGAACATCTCAAGGATCTCTACCGCGATGTCACCAGCGGCTCGATTCCTGGAATCCGTCGAGTCGAAGAGTTGGTGGTATCGTGAAACGTATTGATCTGATCAAGGCCTATCGAGGCGCTGGGTTGCGAGTTCATCCGGCACGGTGGCAAGCACGACTGGTATCGCAATCCCCAGATAGGCGTGGCGCAACCCGTGCCTCGCCATCGGGAGATCAAAGAGAACCTCGCCACTTGATCGTTCGCCGTGTGGTTGCCCTCCCCTCGAGCCAGAACCCAACTGGGCCACCCTTGCGGGATGAGCCTTGCGTTTTGAAGGGCCGTTGCGGGGGTACGGATGAGTTTCTAGGGCGTGGGGCGTTGTTCCCACAGTCGCCGTGGTCTTCGGTCCAGGTCGGCCGACCCTTGGATAAGTGTTTGGTGCAGCGACACGCTGACGCCGTCTTGGGAAAGTTGCCTGCAGCCGTAAGCGAGGCGGTCAACCGCAGTCCGGTTATAGCGACTCGGAAGGAGGACTATTCTTCCCGCGTTCGCGGTGCGCCTGTTGACAGAAGAGGCCATATAAGGGTTCGGCGCGGCCCTCTGCGCCCCAGTATACCGCGCGAATCCAGTATGTGGCCCCAGTCAGGTGCAGCGCCGGGTCCGGCGGCTTCACATCAGCCAATCCAACCACGCTTGGACCCGCAGCTCGTAGGATACTCCGCCGCTGTCATACCTACCGGAGATCTCCACCCGATACTGCCGATCCCGCTTGTCGGTGAAGGTCACGTACAGAGGCTCTGCCGGAGCCCCTTCCCACACATAGAGGAAGAAGTAGGGCCAGCAGGGGTCGTCGGACCACTCGGTCGGGTTGTCATCCGGAGGCGGGAACCGATAGCCACGCCCGATTAGCTCGTCCGGCGACTGAACCCGAAGCGGCAGCCGTTGAGCGGCCAGCAACAGCGGCGTGCCCGCAAGCCAATCATCCTGCCCCTCCGGCCGGTCGTCGGGCCAATCCCGGTAGTTGAGTTGCGGTGACTCGTCACAGTGTATCTCGATTTCCCAACAGTAATCGTTCGGCGCTCTCGGGTTACGGGAAAGTGTGCCTTTTTGAACCGGAAAGCCAAATGTATTGAGATAGAGCTGATCCACGCCCTTCTCCCCTCCGCTGGCCGAACAGTGATTAGAGTGCGCGCGCGCCCTAAGCAGGTGTTTAGAGCGAGCGCCCTAATCCGGAGCTTGAACCCTCCCCTCACTCCCTGTCAAGCGATGCGCAACGCTGGATGCCAGCCGGAGTGATGGATCGCCCACAAACCGAAAGCGCCGGCGACGGGTCTTCGCCACCCGTCGCCGGCGCTCCGGGCTTGTTGTTCTCGCTCATTCATCCTCATCCGCGCCCAGCTTCGCCTTGCTGACGATTTGTTGCTGTACGTTGCCGGGCACCACGTCGTAGTGCTTGAACTCCATGCTGAACGAACCCTGCCCCTGCGTGATGCTGTCCAGCTGTGAAGCGTAGCGCGTCACCTCCGCCAGCGGCGCCAGCGCCGTGATGACGGCCAAATCGCCGGGCAAACTATCCTGGTTCTCGATGCGCGCCCGCTTGGTGTTCAGATCGCCGAGGATGGCGCCGGTGTACTTGGTCGGCACCGTCACCTCCACTTCGACGATCGGCTCCAGCAGCACCGGACGAGCGGCCAGGAAGGCGTTCTTGAAGGCGATGCGGCCAGCCGTCTTGAACGCCGCCTCCGAGCTGTCCACCGGATGGTCCTTGCCGAAGTACACCTCGACGGCCACGTCCTGAATGCGGTAGCCGGCCAGGGCGCCGCGATCCAGCAGTTCCTTGCAGCCCTTCTCCACGGCCGGCACGAACTGGTTGGGAATGGTGCCGCCGACGATGGTGTCGAGGAAGCCGAAGTTGTGTTCCTCGTCGTAGTGACAGTGATCGACGCGGAGCTTCTCGAACTTGTCCTTGACGGCATACTCGGCGAAGAACTTGTCCGACGAGTCGATCTCGCGCGGCAGCGAATAGACGCGCAGATGCACCTCGCCGAACTGACCGCGGCCGCCGGACTGCTTCTTGTGGCGGTGCTGGCCCTCGGCGTTCATCGTCACCGTCTCGCGGTAAGGGATCTTCGGCTCCTTGGTGACGACCTCCAGATCGAAGCGACGCTTCAGCCGGTTGATAAGCACGTCGAGATGCAGCTGGCTGGTGCCGTTGATGACCAGCTCCTTCGTCTGCGTATCGCGGGTGACGTGGAAGGTCGGATCCTCGTTGGCGATCTTTTGCAGACTGCCGGAAATTTTCTGTTCGTCGCCGCGCGCCTTGGGTTCGACGGCGAGTCCGAACATCGGCGTCGGGAAGTTCGGGGCGGTCAGCTTCGGCGCGCCGGCGTGGTTGCTGACCGTGTCGCCGATGTGCAGATCCTCGACCTTGGTGACGGCGAAGATGTCGCCGGGAAGCGCCTCGGGAATGTTCGTGTGCTTGCTGCCCTGCATCAACAACAAGCCCGCCACCCGCGCCGATTTGCCGCTGCGGGCGTTGAACAGCGGCTGGTCCGGCTTGTACGTGCCGGACAGGACGCGAATGAAGCTCAAATTGCCGACGAACTTGTCGGTGACGGCCTTGAAGACCTGGCCGACGAACTCGCCGGACGGCGACGGCTCCAGCGTCGCTTCGCCCTCGCCTTTCTTGGCCGTGCGCCGCTTGCCCTGTTCGGGCGACAGCGCGTCGTCGGCCAGGCCGTCGAGCAGTTCGGCGATGCCGAGGTCTTTCTTGGCGGCGGTGCAGAAGACGGGCACGACGGTGCCGGCCGCCATCGCCTTGGGCAGCGCCGCGGTCAGTTCCTCCGTGCTGATGGCGCCTTCGAGGAGGTATTTCTCCATAAGGGCGTCATCGGACTCGACGACGGCGTCGATAAGCTGCGAGCGGGCGGCGGCCAGATCGACGGCGCAGCCAGCCGGCGCGGAGTCGGGCGGATTGAGCACACTGACGACGCCGCTGAACTTCGGGCCGGGATTGATCGGCGCGTTGAACAGCACGCAAGCCTTGCCGAAGGTGTCGCGCACCGCCTTGAGCAGCTCGTCGAACTTGACGTTGTCGGCGTCGAGCTTGTTGAGGACCAACATGCGGGCCAGGCCGCGTTTGCCGGCCTCGTTGAACATGCGCCGCGTGTTGACCTCGACGCCGTTGGCCGCCGAGACGACGACCAGCACGTTCTCGACGGCGGCCAGCGCGCCCAGGGCGGCGCCGACGAAGGCGGGATCGCCGGGCGTGTCGAGCAGGTGAATGTGCTTGCCCTTGTGGTCGAGGTGCAGAACGCTGGTGTCGATGGAGAAGCGGCGTTTGTGTTCTTCCTCGTCGTAGTCGGAGATGCTGCTGCCGTCCTCGACGCTGCCGCGGCGATCGACGGCCTTGGCCTGGTAGAGCAGGGCGTCGGCAAGCGAGGTCTTGCCCGACGCCCGATGTCCCGCCAGCGCGATGTTCCGGATGTCCGCCACTTGGTATTTACTCATGTTCATCCCCCGTTCAAGAAATCCGAAATCCGAAATCCGAAATCCGAAAGAAACACGAAAATCAAAATCCGAAAATCAAAACAAAGGCGATGAGCCAGGACGAACTTTTTCATCCCCTATTCAAGAAATCCGAAAATCAAAACAAAGGCGATGGGGTCAGGACGAGCTTTTGCGATAAATGGCGCCGAAGATCCTTGTCAATTCATCTGCCTCCTGGATCAAAGCCGCCCGCTCCGTTTCCAGTTCCTGCTTCGTTTCCAGGTCAATTAGTCTCAGCCAGTAATGGCTTTCCTTGGCCTCCTTTCGGGAAATCTTGATGCGCATCAGGAAGTTTTTGTTGCTCAGGGCTTCGTTGGCCTCGATGTAGTTCGCTCCTACCGAACCGGATGCTCTCAGCACCTGCTTTCCATCCTCAACGTTGCCCATTGTGCGAGGAACTTGCTTGATTAGGAACCGCACTCGTTGGGCGAAGCGGAAAGTTCGCTCCTCCAGATCGAACGTCCTTGTGGTATCGCTGGCGGCCACGATCGACCTCCCCAGTCATTTTGAGATTTGTTTTGTATTTTATTATTCCTCTTTTCAATTTCTTTCGGATTTCGGATTTCGGATTTCGGATTTTTGAGTCAGCGCAATCGCCGCCCGCAGATCGATGCGTCCCTCGTACAAGGCGCGGCCGATGATGCAGCCGTACAATCGGTGGTGTGCCAAACGGGCGATGTCGTCGAGCGTCGTCACGCCTCCGGAGGCGATGACCGGAACCGGCACCGCGGCGGCAAGCTCGGCGGTGGCGTCCACGTTGGCGCCTTCGAGCATACCGTCGCGGCTGATGTCGGTGTAGATAATGGCGGCCAGCGGCCAGGCGGCGCAGCGGCGGGCGAGATCGAGAGCGGATGTGTCCGAGTCGCGCTCCCAACCCTGGATGGCGACGCGGCCCCGGCGCGCGTCGATGCCCAGACAAATGCGGCCGGGAAAACGCCGGCACATGGTTTCGCATCCGGCGGGGTCGAGCAAGGCACGAGTGCCGAGGATGACGCGCTCGACGCCCCAGCCGAGGGCTTCGTGGATGTGTTCCTCACTGCGCAATCCGCCGCCGAGCTGGCAGGGCACGCCGGCCGCCTGCACGATGCGCCGCACACTGTCGCCGTTGACGGGATGTCCCTGCCGCGCGCCGTCGAGATCCACCAGATGCAGATAGGCGGCCCCCTGCTCGACCCAACGGCGGGCCATGGCGGCGGGGTCGTCGCCGAAGACGGTTTCCTGAGCGTAATCGCCTTGCCGCAGCCGCACGCACTGGCCGCCGCGCAGATCGATGGCCGGCAAGATCAGCACGGAAGAAAGCCTCCGATCGGACCTCGGATCACGCCCGTGGACAGTTCGCGCCACTGTAGAGGGATGTTGGGCAATTTGCAAGAGTCTGTGAAGATTTGCGGAATCACGCTACGCCGGCAAGCGGCGCCGTGGCAAAGACTGCCGGATATGCCGCATGGACCGGAAATGCTGGCGCGGCTTTCGTGCCGGGCCGATAATTGGAGAGAAGCGTTAATCGCGGGAGGATGCCTGGCATGGTCCACGCACGGCGCGGTCTGCTGGTCCTGGCCATCCTGGCTGGGATGCTCTGGCCGAAGGGCGGATTCAGCCAGTCCGCGCCGTCAGCCGATTCCGCGGACGAAACCCTGCCTGCACCGCCGCGCGTCCTGGAAACACCACCGACCGGCATGCTCCCCGCTCCTTCCAGCCTTCCGCCGCCCAGCGTCCCGGCCGGGCCGCCCAGCCTACCGCCGGCCGGACCTCCCCTGGGTTTCGCTCCAGGTGGGAACGCACCCTTTCAGGAGAACGGCCTGCTCGGGCCGCCGGGGCAGACGGTCGGCTGGTTCGGCACGGTCGAGATCGGTCTGATCGATCCGCACGTCAACTCGCACCTGAATAGCGGCAGCAACATCAAGGCGCCGTTCCTGACGCCCTCGACGCCGACCGGCTCGGTGCAGACGCCGTTGCCGCCGGGGAGCAACGCCGACGTCATCCGCATCTTCGGCACGCAGATCACGCTGCCGACCGCCCCGCTGAACTGGACCGGCGCTCCGCGTCTGCGCCTGGGCTATCGCTTCGCCGACGGGGCCGGCAACCTGCAACTGGAATGGCGCATGGCGGCCAGCCAGGGCAGCGATACCGTTCCCAACTTCGACGCGGGCGGCAACGGCCTTTTGCGAAGCCAGCTCAACGTGCAGCAGGTCAACTTCACCTATGGCACCAGCGAATTTCTCACCAACGATCCCGCCCTGAATCGCGTCTGGGCCGTCCGCTTCGGCGTGAGCGCGGCCGACGTCTTCTTCGATTCGCGGGCGCAGGGCCAGCAGATTCTCGATCAATCGGCCAGCAGCAGCTTTGCCGGCGTTGGCCCCACGGTTGCGTTTCAGTTTCACAAGCCGCTGGGCCAGTCGCGCGTCAATCTGTACGGCGAGCTGGACGCGACCGGCCTGGTCGGCTGGACGCGGCAGCACTTCAGCGAGACGGTGGCCGGCGACCTCGGCACCACCTTCACGAACTCGGTCGCCCTGCGGCGGCAGAGCAACGGCGTGGGCATTTTCGGTGTGGAAGGCGGCTTCAGTTACGCCCCGTGGGACGACCGCTGCTGGCGCTTCACGCTCGGGTATCAATGGCAGCGCTGGTGGTGGGTGGGAGCGACCAGCGATTCCAACGCCGATTTGACGCTGCAAGGAATTTTCTTCCGCGGCGAGTGGCGGTATTGATTCGCGTCCGTAGGTCAGGCTTTCCAGCCTGACGGATGCGTCAGGCTGGAAAGCCTGACCTACGATGGGATGGGGATGACCGGATGGGTCGATGGGTTGCGATAATCGGGTGCCTATTGGCGTTGCAGACGCCGGCGCTGCGGGCGCAGGCGCTTCTGCCGCCGGCCCTGCGCGAAGGCGGCGAAGCGCTGACTCTGCAACGGCTGGAAGACCTCGCCGACCAGTACAACCCCATTCTGCCCCGCGATCGCGCTCAGATCGACGCCTTTCGCGGCCAGGCCACGCAAGCCGGCATGTGGAACAACCCGCGCTTCGACACCAACAACCCCCAAGTGTTCAACGGCCGTACTTCCCTGCTCAACGTCGGCTTCGCCCAGGAAATTCCGGTGATGGGCAAGAAGCGACTGGATCAGGCGGCCATCAACGAGATCGTTCACCAGTCGGAGTTCGCGCTCTACCAGGACCGCATCGCCCTGTTCACGCGCATCCGCCAGCAGTTCTATCAGGTGTTGGCCGATCAGCGGCGCATTCAGGTGCTGACCGAATTGGTCCAGGTGCTCCGCGGCTCCTACGAGCAGGGAGAGAAAAAAGTCAAGGCCGGCGAGATCGCGCCGGCCGACGCGCTGTTGCTGAGCCTCGATTGGCGGCGCGCCGAGGCCAACCTGCTCAGCGCCCGCGCGCTGCTGCAAGGCGACCGCAAACAATTGGGCGCTCTCGTCGGCATCCCCGACTTAGTCACCGGGGATGTGATCGGTGTATTCAGCGGCGAATACCCGATCTTCGACGAGGAACTGCTCAAACGCTACGTGACCACGCAGAACACGCAAGTGCTGATCGCTCAGGCCGTGATTACCCAGACGAAGTTTCAACTCCGCCGGGCGGAGGTCGAGCCGGTCCCCAATCCATACCTGGGACCGGCCTATCAGTACGGACTGCTGCCGGGCGCCGAGCAATTCTGGTTCAACATTCAGTTCGATATTCCGGTACTCAACCGCAATCAGGGCGGCATCCGAGCGGCGCGCGGCAACGTGCGCGTCGCCGAGGAGAACCTGAGGACCATCCGCTACGACCTGCTCAATCAGGCGCACAATCTCTACAGCCAGTACCAGGCCGCCCGCGAGGTGGTCCGCAAGTACGAGACGGACATCCTGCCCAACGCGCGCAAACTGCTGCGATTCGCCCAGGAGGGTTTCGGCAAGGGGCTGACGGATTTCGCCACCTTCTTGCAGGTGCAGCGCGGCCTGGTGACGGCCAACATCGAGTACGTGGACGCGCTGACCAATCTGTGGAACAACGCCGCGCAGCTGGCCGGATTGTTGCAGTTGGAGAAATTCCACTGAGGGAGGATTCGCATTTCACAAGCCCGGAGCGCCAGCGACGGGTAAACATGCCCGTCCCTGGCGCTCCGGGCTAGTAAATCTGTATTCTTTTACTCCAATCCCGCGCCGCGCAGCTTGCTTTTGGCCGACTGCGCCAGTTTCGACCGCGGCGAACGCTTCACCAACAAACGCAGCACCTTGCCGCCGAATTGCCGGGCCTGCCCCACCTGCTCCGCGAAGTGAAAACCGAGGTAATACAGATCCTCCGCCTCCAACCATTTGATCTTCTCCAGCTGCGCCGACAGTTCCGCCTCGTAGCCCTGGCAGAGCGTGGCGAACTGCTGCAAACACGGATCGCTCGCCCGCGCTTCCGGCGACAGGTCGCGGCTGGACGCCTTCAATCCGCAGCACGCCAACTCCAGACGGATCGGGAATCCGCTCGACGGATCGCGGATCAGCAAGCGCAGATACAACAGCGCCGTCTCGTAATCCTTCTTCTTGCGCCAGTGGACCGCCCGCTCTTCGAGGCGCTGACGCAGCTCGGCGGCGTCCGCCTCGCGCAGCAAAAACAGCAGCGCCTCGGCCCGGCGGTCGTTCGCTTCCAGATACTTACATGATTGCGCGAACACTTTTTCACGCCACGACGACGGATACGCGCGGGCGAACGGCGCTTGCGCTCGCGCCAGCACCCACGCCGGGTCCGGCGAGTCCGCTTCCAGAAGCGCCGTCGTCAGGGCTTTCTGTCCCTGCGACAGACGAGTCAGCCGGGCCAGCGCGCCGTCGCGCAGCGAGCGGTCGGGATGGCCTAGCTGCTGTAACAGGGCGTCGGCCACCTCGGCGGTGTCGCGGTCGCCGATCTTTTCCAGCGCCAATTTGCGCACGGCCACGTCCGCCGCCTGCAACAGCGCCAGCCACTCCGGCACGGCCCGCTCGCCGACCGGCAGGTTCTTCAGCAGCACCAGCGCCGGCGCGGCCAGGCGAAAATCGCTGTCGGCGGCGCAGGCGAACAGCCGTCGCAATTGCTCCTTGCCGGGCGACGACGCCCATTTGCCCAGTGCTTGCAGCGCCGCGGCGCGCACTTCCAGCGGATGCGGCGGCACAATGCGCTCCCACAACACCGCCTCGGCGCGCGGATCGTCCAGCGCCGCCAGCAGACGCAGCACCGCCGACTCCGAGGCCGGACTCAACGGCTCCTTCTTGTTGCCGGCCAGTTCCAGCAGCTGCTCGGCCAGCGCCTTGCGATGGGCCGGCGTCAGTGCCGGCACGCCGGCAATCAGCGAGCGCACGGCCGCCTCGACGACGCCGGCGTCCTTGTCGAGCAGCACGGCGACGGCGGCCGTCTCGGCGCTGGCCGTGCCCGCCGCCGCCAACGCCGAGGCGATGTAGCGGCGCAGGCCGGGCGCGACGCGCGGCATCAGGTCTTGCAGGGCGCGCGTGCCTTTGGTTCCCAGCTTCGCCGCCGCCTGCGCCGCCTGCTCCGCCTCTTCGCCGCCCTCCTTGATCCGCTCCAACAAGTGCGGCAGCGCCGACTCGACGCGCAGTTTGCCCACCGATTTGATGACCTGCAAGCGCAGTCGCGCCTCCGCGTCCTTGAGGGAATCGCACAGGACGCGTGTCAGTTCGGCGTTCTTGTCGCCGACTTCGCCCAGCACCAGGGCGGCGGCGCAGCGCACCTCCGCCGGCTGATCGGGATGCAGCAAACGGAGGATTTTCTTGGTTGTGTCCGCCATGATCGTTCTCGTCGTCGCCGGGATCGCGTGTGGAGTTGATTCTATGGTCTCGGCAAGCAATCGGAGCCTGTAACCAGCCCGCAGCGCAAGCAAGGGAAACTCTTCCCTTGCTTGCGCTGCGGGCTGGTGAGGACAAGCATGAGTGAATCGGCTACTTCTTGTCCTTCTTGTCCTCGACGACCGGCGCCAGGATGACCGCGACCTTCGTTTCCAGCGGCGGGATGTGCTCGGTGAAGGCGGTGAAGAAACGGTCCGCGTTTTCCTTGGGACTCTTGATCGGAAGATCGAGCAGGGCGGTATCAAAATTGGACACGCAAATGACGTCGCCGTCGTTGGCGAGATAGTGCTTCTTGTCCGGATCGAGCGGATTGTTGACCAGCTTGCTGCCGGCGAACACCCAATCGCTGTCGAGCGCCTTGCCGGTCTTCATGTCCTTGATTAACGATTGCGCCGGCACCGTCACCTGCTTGTCCTTCTTCTTGTACTGGACGAAGACCTTGATCTTGGTGCCGGTCGCCGGCCGGTACTTGGGCGCGAACTGCACCGGCGAGCCTTCCTTGGCGCCGGCCAGGATCAGCGCCTCGTGGACCTTGCGCGCGTCCACGTCGGCGGTGACGATCGCCTCGTGTTCCTTGGTCTGCTTGCGGCACAAGAACAGTTCGAGCTGCCCCTCGCGCAGGCAGATTTCGCCGGAGAGAAGGACACGCCGTTTCTTGTCCGGCAGCACTTCCAAAAAGATGTTCTTGGCGATCAGCACCTTCTTGGATTCGGGCGCTTTGTCCTTGACGAAGGTTTTGTCCTTCGGCCTTGCCTCGTCGCGGTCGGCGACGCCTTCACAGCCCAGCATCGGTACGCCGGCCAGAAGGGGCAGGAGGAAGAGAGCAAACAGCGGCTTCGGGGTGGGTGTTCTCATGCCGTTCAGTGTAACAAAGGCCGGCGGCGTTGAGAACAAAAAAGCCGACGGAGGCGAACCCGGGCAGGGGTTGCACCTCCGTCGGCCGGCGTCACATCTCACCGGGCGCGGTGGGAATTAGTTGCAGCAACTCCCGCAGGAGGTGTTGCAGCAGGACGTTTGGCAGCAGCAGCAGTTGCAGCAGCAGCGTTTGGCGCACAGCCGCTTCAACAGGCCCGGCTTCTTGCAGCAGCAGCAGGGCGAGCAGCAGCAGGGCGTGCAGCAGGTGTTGCACGAGCAGCTCGGCTGGCAGCAGTTCTGTTGGCAGCTGGGCTGGCAGCACGGCGTCGGGCAGGCCGGGGCCGGGCAAGGTTCGCAAGCCACCGGAACCTTGCGGCAGCGCTTGACGCACACTTCGACCGGCACGCAGGTCTTGACCCGCTTGCAGACCGTGCAGGGCACGCACTCGGTGACCGTGTAGGGCACACAGGTCTTGACCGTGTACGGCACCTGCGTGCAGACCGTGTACGGCACGCACTTCATGGTGGTGCAGGGCACCATCTCGCAGACCGTGTACGGCACGCACTTCTTGACGGTGTGCGGCACCATGCGGCAGACGGTGTAGGGCACCGTCTTGACGTGCTGCTCCGTCACCGTCCGCCACACCGTATAGGGCACCTGCTTCTTGCACACTTCGGGCACCATGCGGCAGGTGGTGTAGGTGTGGGTCGTGGTGTAGGACGCCCCGCACTGGAAGGTGCGGCCGGGACCGCCGCAGCCGAAGGTGTGACCTTGGCCGTCAACCCAGGCGCCCTTGCAGCAGCGAACCACCGTGTACGGCACCTGTGTCTTGACGACCTGCGTCTGGTACTGCGTCACGGTATAGGGCACCTTCTGCACCGTCGTCACCGGCACCATCGTCGTGACGGTGTAGGGCACCTTCTTGACGACCGTGTACGGCACCTTCTTGCAGACGGTGTAGGGCACCATCTCGGTCACGCACTTCTTGCACATGGTCGTGCACGGCTCGCAAACGGTGCGGCAGTGCGTGACCTGCCGCGTGCACATCTGCGGCGGGCACTGCGTGGTGCAGCGCTGCCAGTGGCCGCGCTGGTGCTTGCAGCAGCAGGTGCAGGGATCGAAGCAGCAGGTGTCGCAGGTGCGCTGCCAGTGATGCTTGGTCTTGCCCGGCACGCAATACTGCTCGCAGCAGGTCTCCTTGATCTTGCGCGTCTTGTAGGTCGTGACCGGCACGCAGACCGTCTTGGTGCAGCGCTTGTAGCAGGTCTGCACGCACTCGCGGTAGCAAGTCTGGCAGCATTCCTTGTAGCAGGTATGGCAGCACGGCTTGCAGGTGGTGCAGCACACGTTCTTGTAGCAGGTCACGCAGACCGGCTTGCAGACCGTATGGCAGCACTCGCGGCAGTGCGTCTCGCAGAACTGATGGCAGGCCTGATGGCAGCACTGATGGCAGTGCGTCTCGTAGCACGGCTTGCAGACCGTGTAGCAGCACTCGCGCATGCAGCACTCCGGAACGCGCCGGCAGGTCGTGTAGCAGCACTGCTTGTAGCACGTCTCATAGCACGGCTTGCAGCAGGTCTGGCAGACTTCCTTGTAGCACGTCTTGTAGCAGGGCTTGCAGGTTGTGCAGGGCACCTGCTTGTAGCACGTCTTGTAGCAAGGCCGATAGCAGGTCTTGCACTCCTCGCGGTAACAGGTCTTGCAGACTTGCTTCATGACGGTTTCCTGGACCGTCTGATAGCAGGTCTGCCAGCGCTTCTCCAGAACCGTGTCGTAGACCAGCTTGTAGCAGGTCTTGCATTGCTGCTGACAGGTGGGGAAGCAGGACTGGGCGTCGCAACACGGCTGCGAACAACAGCCATAGTTGGAGCAGCCGCAGTGCGCTGCCGCCGCGAACTGGACGGCCCCGAATAGGCCGACCATCGCAGCCAGCAACGGCGCTCCCAAGCGCATCCTCATGACAATCGCCTCCTCATCAACACGATGGTGTGTGGAATCTCAGGGGAGTAGTTGTGCCGGCGTGGGGCTTTCCAGCCGGGCCGTCGGGCGGGAGGAAACGCCCTCCCGCCTTGAGACAGCCCCACCGTCCACTTGAGCGGGTGGGTTCGCTCCCGCTGTGCGTCCGCGACGACAGCGTTCTGGGTAGAGTTATCGGCTCACCAGATTCCCCGGAATAATGCCTCGGGGTAAATTACGGCCCTTACCCGGCCTTCGCCGCTTCCACTCGCGACGGCCGTAACGGAGGTATGGGAAAGCGCGGATGCGCGGGCGGCGTTGCCGATGATAGAATGACTTTGAAGCAACTCAACCCCTTGCGAGGAACGGACCATGAGCGACCGCGAGCATTCCGTCCCAGACCGCACGTTCGACCTGGCGCCGCCGGACTACTGCGATCCCGTCATCGAGGCGTACAAGAAGGACGTGGACCGCACGCTCCTCCGCGAAAACCTGAAGCTGACCGTGGAGCAACGGTTTGAGAAGTTCGAGAGCTTCATGATTGCCGTCTATGAACTACGGGAGGCCGGACGGAAGATGCGCGAGGCGGAGAGGGAACATGGGACCAAACTTTCGTGAAATCTTGCCGCTGTTGATTGACCACAATGTTCGTTTCATCGTCATCGGGGGCGGCGCCGCCATCGCTCACGGGTTGGCTCGAACCACCTACGATGTTGACGTCGTTTACGCGCGGGATGCGGAAAATATCCGGAACCTGTCGTCCGCCCTTCGCAACCACAAGCCGTACCTGCGCGGAGCGCCGCCCGGTTTGCCGTTCCACTGGGACGAACGAACCATCCAGGCTGGATTGAACTTCACGCTGACAACGTCCCTGGGTGATCTGGATTTGTTGGGCGAAGTCGCGGGCGGAGGTTTTTACGAGCAACTCCTACCCTTTTCGGAGGACAAGGATGTTTTTGGCGTTCGATGCCGCTTCGTCACGCTGGAGAAACTGATTCAGCTCAAACGCGCCGCGGGCCGGCCGAAAGACCTGGAGACGATCGCGGAGTTACAAGCCCTTCTGGAAGAACGCCGGAAACGCGATTCGACTTCCTGATCGAGCCTCGACGCGCAAAAAGACGCCGGCGACGTGAGGCCACGTCGCCGGCTGAGGATAGGCTGGGGGATTTGGGTCGGGGTAGGAGGCCGCCCGCCGGAACGCGGGGTTCCGGCTCACCTGGGTCGGGCGGCGGCCAGGGGGAGTGCGACGAAAGTGATTCCGTTACGCGACCGGCTCCAGACTGCAACGCCTCCTCATGCTTTCGCACAGGCGCTGACAGCGGACCAGATCGCGAATCATGTTCTCGGCTATCAAGCGGATGCTGTCGGGATCGTCCGTCCATTCCAGCCTCTGCTGGTTGGTCGTCAGATGCTCCAACGTGTCGCGCAGACACAGGATATTCGCATCGCGCTGGCTCATGTGCATATCCACTTGTGTTGATCTCCATCCTTCGCCTTACCTGCGTGGCGATAGATGCAAGCCGCGTGCCAACACTCAAGGCCGCGTCTGCACAATGTCATCAAAAGCTTGACATCGAAGGAGTTAAAGAAGATCGGTGTTACGACGGATTGCGGAGCGGAGGGGAGGACATTGCAAATCTTACGGACGCGGCGCGGCGGGCCATGAAAAACTTGCTCGTCCGCGGTTGGCAACGGCTGCTGCCTGTCACCTTGTCATCTTCTGAGCGGCTCGGCGACGGGAGCGGCGATAGACTGGCTCCTCGTGCCAGTGGCGGGTACGCTCACGGTCGGCGACCCAGCGCAGCGCCCGGTTGAGGAACATCTTCGATACCAGCCAGAAAATGAGGGCCAGGGCCAGGCAGGTCAAAATGGTGAAGACGCGCATATCGAAGCCGAGCTTCGAGGGCGCGGCGCTCAACTGCGTGCCAAACTGTTTATCGACTGCTTGCAGCAGAAGGCCGATGACGAACGTGGCGACGGAGAGCACCAGCGCCGTCGGCGCGTAGATAGCCAATCCGCCGACGTAGCCGGCCGTCATGGTGGCCAGTAAGGCCCGCCACGAATCGCGCGCCCGCACCGACGCCCACAACCCCGCCGCTCCGATGTAGTACATCGCCAGCATCGTGACCGCCAGCCACAACAGCACCCACAACAGCGACACCACGCCGCCCAGGACCGACAGCACGATGGCCGGCGCCGCGTAGGCCAGCAGGTAGATGTAGCCCGCTCCCAGGATGCCCCACAGTTTGCCGCGGATCATCTGCTTGGCGCTGAGCGGCGTCAGCAGCAGCGCTTCCCACGTCTTGCGCTCGCGCTCGCCGGTGACGGCGCCGGAGCAGCGGATGCCGACGATCAGGCTGGCCAGCAGCATCGCCGTCACCCCCTGGACCAGAAAACCGTCGGCGGCGTCGGGCATCAGGGCGGGCAGACGCGCCGGCTGAAACGCGACCAGGGCCGCCATCAACTCGCGCAACGAGGCGCCCGACGGCAGCGACAGCATGAGGATCAGCAGCGACGAGCAAGTCGTGACGACGGCGACGACGCTGACGCCCAGCCACTGCGGCACGCGGCGCAGCAACGGCGTCGGCGCCAGTCCTTCGACGTGCCGTTCGCGCCAGCGAACCGGCTCATCCTGCACCGGCACGCGCAGGGCGCTGTACCAGCGCACCGTCTGCGGACGGACGTTCTCCAGTTCGCTCAGATACGACGGACGCAGCCGCCAGATCGCCACCGCCAGGCAAACGCCGCCGAGCGTGCCCCAGCACAAGGACGACACGAGCAGACGCTGCGCCAAGTCGGCCAGGTCGAGGCTCTTCCACGCGCCCCAGGCGGGGGCGATGACGAAGATCGGGTTGAAATAATTGAGGACGCCGCCGAAATACCACACCGCCAGTCCGCCGAGGGTGCCCAGCACGTACAGGGCGAGGACAGCGTCGCGCGTCTGCCGGCACCAGACCGAGGCGAGCAGGGTGGCCGATGCCAGGGCGAACAGCGGCACGATCAGCGCGACGGCCACGGCCAAAATCGTGATCGGCTGCACGCCGCCGAAGCCGCCGAGCAGGGCGAACAACGGCAACCCCGCCACGGCCACCAGCGCCACCTGGGCCACCCGGCCCAGCAATTTGCCGAGGATGATGTGCCGTGCTTCCACGTCCGCCGTCAGCAGATATTGCAGGGTGCCGCGGCGTTTCTCGTCGGTGACGGCCCCGGCGACGAAGGCCGGCACCGCCAGCACCAGCAGGATCATTTGCTGGGCCACGAATGTTTCCGCGAACCATTGGCCGACGACTTCCGGTGCCGACGATTTGTTCAGAAAGACTGACGTGGTGTTGACGGAGCGCGTATGGCGGCGAAGGTTTTCCTCGTTCTCGTAGCGGGCCCAGCCGTAAAAGACCAGGAAAATGAGCCAGCCGGCGTAGACCCAGCGGAACACATGCAGACGGCTGCGGCGACTGCCGAGAAGCCATTCCTGTTGCAAGACGGCGCCAATCATCGGCCGCGTCCTCGGGGTAAGTACGAAGTACGAAGGGCGAAGTACAAAAAGAAGACGGCTGCTGTCCTTCGTACTTGGCCTTCGTACTTCGCCCTTCGTACTTCGTACTTACTCAGGCTACCGCAGACGGCGGAACTCTGCAACAATGCCCCCATTTGCGAAACCTTTAACAAACCGGCTACATTTTCGGGATTCGGCTTGACATGAACCCGCAAACCTGCGACGGATGGAATAGAGATGCTTTTTCCACTCGCGAGGCAATCCACCACGGATTACGAGGCACGAGGGACTCCCCGTTGCGCGATCGGAACGACGGGGGGTGGTATTGGAGGTCTGCTTTTCATGTTGCACATTACGTGTGATCTTTGCGGCAAGGAGCTCCGCGCCGGACAAGACCATTACGTCGTAAAGATCGAGGTCTTCGCCAGCCACGACCCCGCCCAGCTGACCGAGGCCGATCTCGAAGAAGACCACATGGAAGCGGTCAGCCAACTGCTGCGGGAAATGGACGACCAGGAAGCCGCCGACGCCGTCGAACCGGCCCGGCACAACCTTCGCTACGAC
>DATBGU010000019.1:0-30124 GCA_036557825.1 Gemmataceae bacterium | reverse complement strand
GGTCGGCGATGTCATCCATGCGCTGCCGGTGCTGGTGAAATTGCGGGCACGCTACCCCGAGGCGCGCATCGACTGGGTGCTGACACCGCCCATCGCCGAACTGATCCGCCATCATCCGGCCCTGTCCAACGTCGTGCTGTTCGATCGCGGCGCCTTCGTCCGCGATTGGCGCGGTTGGTTGGCCGGCATGGGACGCATGCTCGTCGATCTTTGGCGAACGCGCTACGATCTGGTGCTCGACCTGCACGGCCAGTTCCGTTCGGCCATCCTGACGCTGGCCACGCACGCGCCGGTGCGGCTCGGCTTCGATCGTCCGCACAGCGGCCCGCGCTCGCCCCAAGACCGCCAACTGATTCCGAACGCCTATCGGCACGGCTGGACGGGAACGCGCGAGGGGGCGTGGTTGGCGTACACCCATCGCATTCCGCTGCCGCGCTCGGACGTTCACGCCGTCGATCGCTACCTGTTGCTGACGCCGATCCTGGGCCTCGACGACGGCCCACCGGATTTCCAGGTGCCGATCCCGCCGCGCGCGACCGCGAGCATCGACGTTCTGCTGGCGCGACACGGCTTGCGCAATCAGCCGTTCGCCGTGCTGGTGCCGGGAACGATCTGGCCGACGAAGCACTGGCACGTCGAGGGGTTCGCCGCCGTGGCGCGCCATCTGCGCGGCACGGGACGAGCGGTCGTGCTGGCCGGCTCGCCGGGCGAACGGCAGCGCTGTCGAGCGGTGGCGTCGCTGGCCCCCGGCGTGCTCGACCTGTGCGGACAGACAGCGCTCTCCGAATTGGCCGCTCTCATCCGCCGGGCGGACTTGTGCGTCACCAACGACTCCGGCTCGATGCATCTGACGGTGGCGCTGAATCGGCCGGTGGTCAGCGTGTTCGGACCCACCGATGAGGTGTGGATCGGTCCCTATCGCCGGCCTGAAGCCGTCGTCCGTGCCAAGCTCGACTGCGCTCCGTGCTACTTCCGTCAACTGCACGCCTGCCCGCACAATCATGCCTGCATGACCGGCGTCACGCCCGGCATGGTGATCGAGCGCATCGACGCCGTCCTCGCTGGCGGCCGCCGTGCCACCGCGTGAGAGAATCCTAATACTTTTTGGTGAACCGCGACCGCAGGGGATCGGGGGACTCCGTTCCCTTACGGTCGCGGCTCATCGAATCTACTCGTCCCTTGACACCTTTTGAACGCGACAGGTAAACTTTTACAGGAGCCGTTTTCCGGATTCCTGCGGCCGCGCACCAACCACGGGGAGTGAGCGGAAACTGCCTTGGCGCAGCGCTGCGACCCTGGGAGAGCCATGCGTGAAGGCGATCATCAGCGACATTCACAGTAACCTGGAGGCCCTGCAAGCGGTCCTCAAGGACATCGAAAAACACCCCGTCACCGAAATCTACTGCCTGGGCGACGTCGTCGGCTACGGCCCCAACCCGCGCGAATGCGTGGACCAGGTGATGCAGTGCAAGATCGTCCTGCTCGGCAACCACGATCAGGGCGCGATGTTCGACCCCGACGGGTTCAACCCGCCCGCCGAGCGCGCCATCTTCTGGACCCGCGATCAACTGGAAGCCGCGACCGAGGTCCGCCAGTCCCGCGAGAAGCGCTGGGAGTTCCTGGCCGAGCGACCGCGCACCTTCCGCGAGGACGGCTTCCTGTACGTCCACGGCTCGGCCCGCAATCCGCTCAACGAATACGTCTTCCCCGAAGACATCTACAATCAGCGCAAGATGGAACGCATCTTCGCGCTGGTCGAACGTTACTGCTTCCAGGGCCATACGCACGTTCCCGGCGTCTTTATCGAGCAGATGCCCGACGATCTGTATCAGTTCAGCAGTCCCGATGAGATCGACTACTGCCACAAGCTCGACGGCCGCAAGACGCTGTGCAACGTCGGCTCGGTCGGCCAGCCGCGCGACGGCGATTGGCGCGCCTGCTACGTCCTGCTCGACGGCGAAACCATTCGCTATCGCCGCGTCGAATACGACATCGATACCACTATCAAGAAGATTTATGCCATCCCGGAGTTGGAGAACTTTCTCGGCGATCGTCTCCGCGACGGCCGGTGACGCATTGATAAACTAACTAGCCCGGAGCGCCAGCGACGGGGCTGACGAACCCGTCGCTGGCGCTCCGGGCTAGTTAGTTTGTCATCGTTAGGACGCTTCCATGCAGCAAAAAAATCTCCTTCTGTTCCTCGCTCTGTCGGCCCTCATTGTCGCCGTCTGGGTGGGCGTCAACCGCTATCTCGCGCCGCAACCCAAGGAAGCGGAGGTCGCCAAGAACGACGACTCCGCGAAGCCCGACGACAGCAAGCCGAAGGCGGAAGACAAGAAGGCCGACGACAAAAAGGCCGACGACAAGAAGGCCGACGACAAGAAGGGCCGCAAAAAGCCGGATGAGAAGAAGGCCGACCGCAAGACGGTGGACCCGCTGACCGCCGACTTACAGCACTTCAAGCCGACGCCGATCAACAAGCTTCTGACGCTGGGCGAGCTGGGCGATCAGAACCACAAGTCGCGTTTCCACCTGTTCGTGAAAATCGATCCCCACGCGGCCGGCGTGCATACCCTGACATTCAACAAGCTCCAGGCGGCCGACGGGCTGGGCCGGCCGATGTGGCTCGATCACGAGAAGAAAACCAACCCGATGCCGCTGGAACTGATCCCCGCGTCGGCCAACTACAACTCGCCGTCGTTTCAGACGCTCGCCTACGACGTCAAGGATTCGCGCGACGACAGGCCGCTCGATACGCTGGCCCGCATCAACTGGGAGGTGATCGGCAAAAAGGAAGTGAAAACCCTCGACGACGGCCGGCGGCAGGAGTCGGTGTCGTTGCAGGCCGAAACTCAGGGCGTGATCGTCACCAAAACCTACACGCTGACGGAGGGCGAGTATCATCTGGGGTTGTCCGTGAAGATGCGCCTCAAGGACCGGGCGGCGAAGACGGTCCGCTTCCGCTATCAGATGACCGGAGCGCACGGCCTGCCGGTCGAAGGCAAGTGGTACACGAGCATCTTCCGCAACGCGCTGATCGCCCGCGTCGATAAGGACGGCGGCGTCTCCCGCGATTTGCAAACCTTGCAGGAGATCAGCAAATGGGCCGGCGGCAACGAAGTGCTGCGCGAAGAAAACACCTCGATCGTTTACGCCGGCGTGGTCAATCAGTTTTTCGCCTCCGTCATCGCCGTCGATAACGATCAGACGCAGCGAGCGTTTCTCCACCACGCTCGGCCGACACTGGAGACGGTCCTTACCAAGGGCGTCATCGTCAGCGTCGCCGAGGGCGGTTCGAGCTTCGTCCTCAAGCTGGAAAAAGGCACGGAAGAGACCTTTTATGTGGCCGAGAACGACCGCCATCTGTTCCGCGATCTGCCCAAGGGCCGCCGCGTCGCCGTCAAGCACCACACCGGATCGTTCAGCGACAAAGCGGAGAATCCGGAGATTGCCACGGACGTGTACGCCGAGGACGCGATGCCGGCGGCGTGGGTAGAAGATATCACCGTGCGCGTGTCCACCGAGCCGGTGGAACTGAAGGGCGACGACGTGGTGGAGCACAAATATCTGCTCTACAACGGCCCGGTGAAGGTGAGCCAGCTGTTTCCGCCGCCGGGGCTGGCGAACAAACCGCTCGAAAAGGGCGGCGTCAGCCCGGAGTTGTACGATCGCTATCACGATCAACTGCACCTCAACACGCTGACGGATTATCACACGCCGGGCGTGATGGGCCGCTTCGCCAACTCGATCTACTGGACCGCGCTGGTCATCAAATGCACCAACCTGATGCACACGGTCCTGGGTTATATCCACGCGATCATCCCCAGCTATGGCCTGTGCATCATCGTGCTGACAGTTCTGGTGCGCGGCATGATGTTTCCGCTCAGCCGCAAACAGGCGTTGATGAGCATGCGTATGCAGCAACTCGCTCCCGAACTGAAGAAGTTGCAGGAGAAGCACAAGGATGATCGGCAGGCGCTGGGCATGGCGCAGATGGAGCTATACCGCAAGCACGGCGTCAATCCGTTCGGCAGCTGTTGGGTACTGCTGTTGCAGATGCCGATTTTCATGGGTCTGTACTTCGCCTTGCAGGAAAGCACGCACTTCCGCTTGGCCGAGTTCTGGCCGACGTGGATCGTGAACCTGGCCGCCCCGGACATGCTGTTCGGTTGGACCCAGAGCATTCCTTTCATCAGCCGCGTCCAGGATTACGGCTCGTTTTTGTACCTGGGACCGTTCTTCAATCTGCTGCCGGTCATCGCCGTGGTGCTGATGATCGCGCAGCAAAAGATGCTGACGCCGCCGCCGGCCGACGAGCAGCAGGCGATGCAGCAGAAAATGATGAAGTACATGATGGTGTTCTTCGGGTTGATGTTCTACAAGGTGGCCGCCGGGTTGTGCCTGTACTTCATCGCCAGCAGCGTGTGGGGCTTCTGCGAACGCAAACTGCTGCCGAAGAAGAAGCCGGTCCTCGCCGAGGCCGGGCCGGCGGGCGAAGGCTATTTCCAGAAATTGCTGCGGCGAGCGCAGGGCGAGCACGTGACAACCGCGCCGGGCGTGACCACGGCCAACGGCGGCATTACCCCGTCGGTCGAGACGCGCGTCCGCTCCGGCGGCAAGCGCGGCCGCAACAAACGGCGTCAGGGCCAGTCCGGTGGTCCGGACGACGACAACGTCTCCATGCTGGGCCGCTGGCGCAAACGCCTGCGCGAGTGGTGGGTTAACGTACTTAAGGAGGCCGAGAAGAAGCATCGCAGTTGAGCGCTCTTTTGCCAGCCCGCAGCGCCAGCAAGGGATGTGTCCTTGCTGGCGCTGCGGGCTGGCAAGTCAGGACCATGAGGTTCCTTCCATGCGTACCCTGCTCGTCATTGCCCTGGGTGTGCTTCTGTTGGCGGCCGTGCCGGGGGCGGCGCAGAACGGCGACGGCCTGCGCTACAAAATCGAGATCGACAAGAACGACAAGGGCGATCAAGTTTTCGTCACCCGCGAACGGCACGGCAAACAAGGACTGTACGTCACCATTCAGTTCAAGGTGCTGCGGCTTTCCGACGGCGCGCTGGCCGACGTGGACAAGGACGACATCATCGTCCGCGAGGACGGCAAGAAGGTCGAGGAGTTGGAGATCCTCGTGCCGCGGGCGGCGCTGACGACGGTGCTGGCCATGGACATCAGCGGCAGCATGGCCAACGCCAGCCCCGGCAGCGGCATCAAAAAAATCGACGAGGCCAAGAAGGCGGCCGGCATCTTCCTCGATCATCTCGGCAGCACCTCCGAAACCGGCCTGATCCTGTTCGATCACGAAATGAAGGTCAAGGAACCGCCGCTGCGCGATTCCGCGCGCTACGCCGAGCATCGCAAAAAAGTCCGGCGGCTGATCGAGGACGAGGCCAAACCGTCCGGCGGCACGGCCTACCTCGACGCCGCCGCCGAGTCCGTCGAGATGCTCAAGGACATCAAGGGACGCCGGGCCGTCCTGCTCATGACCGACGGCGTGGACATGAACAGCCGGCAAACGCTGGGCGAGGTCGTCAAGTTCGCCACCGTCAATCAGGTGCCGATCTACACGCTGGGCATCGGCGAGTTGGGCAAGTACAAGAACGTCACGTCGGTGCTGGTCCTCGATCATTCCGGCAGCATGAAGGGCAAGGCCGACGCCGGCGATGAGCGTTCCAAAATCGCGGCGCTGCGCAAGGCCGCCTCGCGCTTCGTCGAGCTCATGCGCCGCGACGCCATGACGACGCTGCTGCCGTTCAGTAGCGAGGTCGATGTGCCGGGTTCGTTCACCGACAACAAGCAGCAGTTGCTCGAGCGCATCGAGCAGTTGCAGCCGGAGGGCGGCACGCTGCTGTACGACGCGACCTACGCCGGCCTGGAGACGCTGGCCGCCGCCCGCCGCGAGGGTCGCAACGCCGTTGTCGTGCTGACCGACGGCAAGGACGAATCGCCGGGCAGCCGAGTTTCCGATCAGTTGGTGATCGAGCGCGCCAAGGAGTTGAAGATCCCGCTGTACATGCTCGGCTTGGGCCGGCCGGAGGAGATCAACGAGCGCGTCATGGAGCGCATGGCCGCCGAGACGGGCGGCAAGTATTTCCACGCTGGCAGCGAGCAACGGCTGTTCGAGATTTTCGAGAAGCTGTCGATCGACCTGCACGACGACGGCATCAACGAGAAGGAGTTGCGCGAGTTGGCCGACCGGACGGGCGGCAAGTTCTTCTGGGCGCGCGACGCCTCGAAGTTGCCGGAGTTTTTCACGAGCCTGGCGACTGAGCTGCAATCGACGTACACGGTGACGTTCAAAAGTCGCCGCCCCGACAACGACGGCACGGCGCGCGGCATCGACATCAGCATCGAGCACGGCGGCGTCCGCATCAGCGACGTCGCCTCCGCCGATTACAACGTCCACGGCGTCGTCGTTCCGGAGATGGACTATCGTATCTATCTAGTTTTGTTGGCGGTGCTGGGCGTCTTCCTGCTGGCGCCGGTCGGTGTGCGCCGTTTGCACCGGCTGTACGGCGGTTCGTGATGTACACCCGCGATACGATCACCGCACTATCCACCGCGCCCGGACCCGGCGGCCGTGCGATCGTGCGCGTCAGCGGCCCGTCGGCGGTCGAGGTCGTCTCTCGATTGTTCGCGGCGCCTGAACCGTTTGTCGCCGGTCGGCGCTGCCTGTTGTCGGGACATCTGCGCCTGCCGGACCTTGCTCCGCTGCCGGCCGACGTGTATTTCTGGCCCGAACCGCATAGCTACACCGGACAGAACCTCGCCGAAATTCACACGATCTCGTCTCCGCCGTTGTTGGAACTGCTGATCGCCCAACTTTTGCAGAGCGGCTGCCGTGCCGCGCAGCCTGGCGAGTTCACCTTGCGGGCGTTCCTGGCCGGCAAGCTCGACCTGACGCGCGCCGAGGCCGTCCACGCCGTCATCGAGTCCGGCTCGCGCGACGAACTAAAACAGGCGCTGAAACAACTCGCCGGCGGCGTGGCCCGCCCCCTGCACGAGCTGCGCGACGATCTGCTCAACCTCCTCGCCGATGTCGAAGCCGGCCTGGATTTCGCCGACGAGGACATTTCCTTCGTCCAGCAGGACGACATGCTGAAACGCCTGGGCAAAGCGCTCGCTCAGCTCACCCTGCTGGGCAAGCAACTGGAGCAGCGTGGCCTGGCCGACCGCGTGTTCCGCGCCGTGCTCACAGGCCGTCCCAACGCCGGCAAGAGCAGCCTGTTCAACGCCCTGGCCGCCGGCGACGCCCTGGTCAGCCCGCAACCGGGCACCACGCGCGATTACCTCGTGCAGCGCCTCGACCTCGGCGGCGTGCGTGTCGAACTGATCGACACACCCGGCTGGCAGGCGGAAATCGACCCCATCGACAGCCAGGCCCAGACGCTGGCCCGCGAACAGAGTGAGCAAGCCGATCTGTTGTTGTTGTGCCTGGAAGCGGGGCAGCCGATGGCGGCGGAAGAAGAGACGATGTGCCGCCGGCCGCATCCGCCGGTCGTCGCCGTCGCCACCAAATGCGATCGGGCGACGGCTCCTCCGCAATCGCTGGCGACGAGCGCCGTCACGGGGGCCGGCATCCCCTCGCTGCGGTCGCTGCTGGCCGAACGCGCTCGCCGTCACAAGCAGCCGGCCCTGGCGCCGAGCCTGAGTCGCTGCCGTCATCACGTCGAATCGTGTCTGGAACAACTGCGGCGGGCGCACCGCATCGTCCTGTTCGACGATCCGCCGGAACTGCTCGCTCTGGAATTGCGTGGAGCGCTGGAGCAACTCGGCGAGATGGTCGGCACGGTGTACACGGACGATTTGCTCGACCGGATTTTCAGCCGGTTTTGCATTGGGAAGTGATCAGCTTTGTATTACGAAGCCTTAGCCTCACCATAGCTCCGGAGCCAGACTATAGAAACGAGACGAAGAATGGTCGAAATTGGCTTGCAGTGGGTTCACGTTCTCCTTCGCGGCTACGGGGGGAAGACCCCCACGCGCAGTCGATTTTTTGACTTGCTGGGGGTGGCGCCGAACTCGCCTTTGCGGGTCTCTCCAAGCCAGTCGCCCTGGCAAGCAGCGACTATCGAGTTATTTGCCGTTTCAATGAAGGACTTGCAAACCTCTGCTGAACCAACGGAGGAGTTCGCGGCTCATACCGAGCAAGGATTTCAACAGGCAGCTGTATGGTTGCAGTCGCTGCCGGTAACAGCATTCGAGCAGTGGCGTGCTTTGCGAATGAAAGCCGATATCTTCATCGGCGGCTGGCTTGCCAACGAACAATTGGATTTGCATCTGCCTGTAGAGTTTCTCCTGGAATGCGGCAGGCTCGGATTGCCAATCAAGATCTGTACCAACGATTGAACGGCTTCGGGTATTCGACAAGGACTTCACGAGTGATCCAAAACCAGTGGCTGCCGTTCTCCTTGTGCGCTGTTCCGTCCGTCTTGACGCGGCGCGGCCCGAAAAACTAGGATGACGAGGCGAGGACGCGCGCCGCCGAGAGGTTCTCGCGGCCTCCCTCATAGGAACCCCATACGATGATGTATCAGCACACGCTCAAGCGCCACAAAACACGCGAAGTCCAGGTCGGCGACAAGATCGTCGGCGGCGACAATCCCATCTGGGTGCAGTCGATGACCGTGCCCGATACGCACCTCGTCGAAGAGGTCATCGCCCAGATCCATCGGCTGGAAGAGGCCGGCTGCGAGATCGTCCGCGTCACCGTGCCCAAGGCCGAGGACGCCGCCGCGCTGGGCGAAATCAAGAAACGCATTCACATCCCGCTCATCTGCGACATCCATTTCGATTACAAAATGGCGCTGGCCGCCCTCGATCACCCCATCGACAAGATCCGCATCAATCCGGGCAACATCGGCGGCTATGACCGCTATCGCCAGGTCATCCGCAAGGCCAAGGACAAGGGCCTGCCCATGCGCATCGGCGTCAACGCCGGCAGCCTGGAACGCGAGATGGCCATGAAGTACGGCTTCCCCTGCCCGCCCGCCATGGTCGATAGCGCCCTGCGCTACATCGAAATCGCCGAATCGGAAGGCTATCACGACCTTATCGTATCGCTCAAGTCCAGTGACGTTATCATGGCCGTCGAGGCGTATCGGCTGTACGCCAAGCAGGCGAACTATCCGACGCACATCGGTATCACCGAGGCCGGCAAGGCGCCCTACGCCGTCACCAAGTCGGCGTGCGGGCTGGCGCCGATCCTGCTCGACGGCATCGGCGACACCATCCGCATTAGTTTGCTCGGCGATCCGGTGCCGGAGATCGCGGCGGCATTCGACATCTTGCAGGCGACGCAGCGGCGCGTGCGCAAGCCGGAGCTGATCGCCTGTCCGACGTGCGGCCGATTGGAGATCGATCTGGAGGGCATCATCGCCAAGGTCGAAGAGCGGCTGGCGGGACGCAAGACGCCGGTGAAAATCAGTATCCTCGGCTGCGTGGTCAACGGGCCGGGCGAGGCGCGCGAGGCCGACCTGGGCATCGCGGCCGGCAAGGGCAAGGGCGTGATCTTCAAGCGCGGCGAGATCATCCGTCACGTCCTCGAAAGCGAGATGGTCGATGCCCTGCTCGAAGAGGTCAACAAGTGGGAAGCAGAGGAGTCCGCCAAGGGCACGCTGCCGCGCGAGAAGCGCATCGAGATGGACAAAGGCCGCGTGCGCCTGCCGATGCTGAAGTGAGAAGTCGGCCGGAGCGCGGGCGTCCCGCCCGCCTTGCCAGAAGAGGCGGCCGGGACGGCCGCGCTCCGAGAATACCGAGAGCCGCTTGTGGACGCACCGCGAGCGGCTCAGTTCGTTTTATCGGGGCAGACGAAACGGCCGACCAACTCCAAGCGGTGTCCCGTGATGGCGAAGCCCTGTTGACGCAGAGTATCGGCCAGTT
This sequence comes from Gemmataceae bacterium, assembly GCA_036557825.1. Taxonomy (GTDB): domain Bacteria; phylum Planctomycetota; class Planctomycetia; order Gemmatales; family Gemmataceae; genus JAJPHU01. Next base: position 20,245 of record DATBGU010000019.1, on the reverse strand, counting down.
GCGGGTCGAGCTTGTCGAGCAGGGCCGGATCGTAGGGCAGCGGCAGATCCATGACTTCGCCGGTGCGTTCGCAGCGGAGGTGATAGTGCGGTTCGCTGCGGCCGTCGTAGCGCGTCGGTCCGTGGTCGCCGGCGATGCGGTGCGCGAGGCGGGCATCGACGAGCGCTTCCAGCGCCTTGTAAACCGTGGCCAGGCTGATGTTGGGCATGTGCCGGCGCACGGCGGCGAAGACCTGCTCGGCCGTGGGATGGCCGGACGAGGCGTGCAGGTAGGCGAACACCGCCGCCCGCTGCCGCGTGTAGCGCCAGCCGGCTTCCTCCAGAGCGCGGCGCACGGCCGCGTCCTCAAGGGGGCAAGGAGCGGGTTCGTGGTGAAACATGTTCATGCGGGCCATCTTAGGGAGACAAAGAGGCAGCGGCAAGAAAGGAGAGCAACACCGGCATAAGACTTGCGATTTAATCCCTATAATGAACTGCAACAAGGCTCCTGGCGGTCAGGGGCCGGCGCCGGCACACATCCAGGGAACAAGGAACCTGTCATGACCGCACTTCGCGTTTCGCTCAGCCTGGCGGCGGGTCTGATTCTCCTCACGGCGGCGTCCGCCGAGGAGGCCCGCGGCCGCATCCTCAAAATCGACCCCGACAAAAAACAACTGCGCGTGGAGGGCGTCGGACCCTGGCGCGGGATGGTGCTGGATTTGAAGATCGACGCCAAGACGCAAATCCTCGTCGGCGGACAGCCGGCGACGCTGGACGATCTGGCGGGGTCGCGGCGCGTCCGCGTCGTCTTCGAGCAGCGCGACGGCAAGGCGGTGGCGACTGTAGTCCGCTCGCTCGGCCTGCTTCGTCTGATGCAATCGCCGCCCGCGCCGCAACTGCCGCAACCGCGTCCAGTGGCCCCGCTCAAGGAAGGCGAAGGCGTCGCCGGCACGCTGCAGCGCGTGGCGCTGACCGATCGCGAGATCGTGGTCATCGGACCCGGCGCCAAGGGGGCGCAGACCGAGACGACAGTCGCCGTGCCGGAAGGGACTGCCATCACCCGCGACGGCAAGAAAATCGCGCTGGACGATTTGAAGGAAGGCGAGACAGTGACGGTGCGGACCGAATCGCGCAAGGGTCGGCTGACGGCGCGGTCGATCCAGGCCGGCAAGGTCGCCGCTGCCGCGGAGGCGCCGGCCATGCCGCCGCGCCGCGACATCCTCCCGCGTCTGCGGCAGGCCTTGAAACTGGCGGATGAACTGCTGCGCGAGATGGAGGAGCAGGGCGGCGCGCCGAAACGCCCGTGAGATTCAATTCACCAGCCCGCAGCGCCAGCAAGGACGTCCCTTGCTGGCGCTGCGGGCTGGTAAGCAATTCCTTACCTTGTCGCCCCCGTCCACCACGCATCCAAACGTGCTTTCAGACGCTCGACCGTCGCCTTTCGCTCTGCCGCGAGATTGCGTTCCTCGTCGGGATCAGCGGTGAGGTCGTACAGTTCCGGCTCACCCTTCGCCTCGTTCCGCCCGGCCGGCACGATCAATTTCCACGGTCCCTCGATCGCCCAGCGGTAGCGCAGACTGCTGGCGGGGTCATGAATGTCCACCGCGTTGTGCGTGAAACATTCGCCGAAGATCGCCTTGCGGGCCGCCAGCGCGTCGTCGTCGAGCAAATTCACCCCCGGCATGTCTTTATCGGGTTTCAGACCAGCGGCGGCCAGCAGCGTCGGCGCGATGTCCAGCGAGATGGCCAGACGCTCGGACTTGCGCGGCTTGACCCGGCCCGGCCAACGCACCATGATCGGCGTACGCAAACCCCCGTCGTAGGGCGATTGCTTCGACTTGGCCGCGTAGCGGTCGGCCTTCGGCTCCTGAATCCAGCCGTTGTCGGTGACATAGACGACGATGGTTTCCTCGGCCAATTTCCGGCGATCCAGATAATCGAGCAACTGACCGCACGTCTCATCGAACCACTCGCACATGGCCCAGTATTTCGCCACCTGCAACGTGGGGGCCTTGTCGCGGTAGCGAGCGAGTAATCGCTCCGGCGGATTGTGCGGCTGATGCGGCATCATCGGCGCGTACCACACGAAGAACGGTTTGCCGTCGCGCCCAGCACGGTCGATGAAGTCGTAAATCGGCTGCATCGTTTGCCGCCCGATCTTCAACCCTTCGTCGCCGTGCCGTCCGCCGCGGTCGGGATCGCCCTGGCTCATGCCGTCGGTGAAGCCTCCGTGGCGGAAGTGTCCTTGCCACCACTTGCCGGTCTGAAAACTGACGTATCCCTTCTCCGCCAGCAGTCGCGGCAGCGTCGAAACCTTGTCGATGAAGCCGATCATCTCGCGCCGCCGCGCCCGGTAGCCGCCATCCTTGTTGACGGCGGCGCCCTTGAGTCCGGGCGGCAGAGGCGGATCGTTGCTGGTGATCTTGTGCTGGTGCGGATAGCGTCCGGTGATGATCGAGGCGAGGCTGGGACAGCACAGCGAGCAGGGCACGTAGCCGCGCGGAAAGGTCAGACTCCGCGACGCCAGGCGATCGAGGCTCGGTGTGCGAATGTGCTTGTGTCCCATGAAGGAGTAATCGCGCCAGCCCTGATCGTCGGAGATGAGGAGCAGGATGTTCGGCGGCCGGCGCGGTTCGGCGGCGGTCAGCGCTCCGGCGCGGAAGGCCATCAGCGCGAGGCCGAGCAGCGCCCATCGGGAGAGGGAGCGGCGCATGGGATCGCCTCCTTCAGCGGCGGCGCGTGTCGTCCTTTTTGGTTTCGCGGCAGACTTGCAGATAACCGGCGCTGGACTGGAAGAAGCGTCGGCGACGCGCGCGGGCGTTCGGCGCGGGTTCCTGCTGGAGCGCTTGCAGGTCAGCGAGGTTGGCCACGCAATAGGGGCAGCCGATCACGTTGAGATGGAAATCGAGATAATCCTGCTCCTCTTCATCGAGCACTTGCAGCAGGTAGCTGCCGAGCTGCTCGCGGTTCGGGCAGGTGAGCCGTTCGCGCCGCCAGACGGCGCCGAGGGAGTGCTCGCCGCGATCGCGTTCCTGCATGGCCTGGCGCAGCGAGCGGCGCAGCGTTTCGGAATCGCGCAGGGCTTGCTCGACCTTGGCCGTTTCGGCGTCGCTGAGGGCGTCATCGAGGTAGGCGTGCAGCTGCTCGCGGCTGATTTCGCTCATGGCCATCCGGGGTGTTCAAGAACGGACGGACTTCCCACGGCTATCCATTGAATCATCCCCCTGGGACGGCGTCAAATGCGAACCGGCGAATGGCCGGTTCAACTGTGCGCGGCGGGTTCCTGCCAGAATGGACTGATGGCATGGATCTTCTTGAGGATCGCTTCGCGCTCGGAGTTGTTCTTGGCGGCGGCGAGGCGGGCCTTCAACTTGCCCATCTTCTTCTTGCGATGATAACGGCGTTTCAGTTCGGTTCGGCGTTCGACCATGATCGTTGTTCCTGAAGCTTCGGCTTCTTGTCGGAGTCAAGCCCCCACCGGCACGGAGGTCCGGGGATGATTATGTTACAGGCGCCGGCCGCGAGTGCAAGGGCGAGCGGGGGGCGTCAGCCCCCTGTTGACGGCTCCAACAGGGGGCTGACGCCCCCCGCTCGCCTGGCAAGTCGATCGGCGGTATAGTGGGAGGGAGCATCCCTCTCGCGGCACAGGTACGAACCGTGGAAAGCACTCCTTCGCTCGAACAACGTCTGCTCGGCCGCACGCTGGCAGCCAAATATAAGCTGCTCGACGTGCAGGCCAGCGGCGCGTTCGGCACCGTCTTTCGGGCCGAGCAGTATTTCTGCCGTCAACTGGTGCGGCCCGTCGCCGTCAAGGTGTCGCGCCAGAGCGAACTGACCGAGGACACCGCCCCCTACCTGTTCGGCGACGCCCTCATCCTCGCCCAGCTGCTTGCCAGCCCCACCGTCGGTTTCGACGACGCCGGGCGTCGCCATCTGGTGCAGATTCACGACATGGGCCTGCTGCCCGAATACGAGAACCGGGCGTTTTTGGCGATGGAGTACGTCGATGGTCTACCGCTGCTGTCGCACATGCGGGCGGCGGGGCGGATCAGCGCGGCAATCGGTCTGCGCTTCATCAAGCAGATTTGCCGCGGCATGGCTCTCGTTCACGGCCAGGGAGCGGTCCACCGCGATTTGAAATCGGACAACATCCTGGTGGACCGTCGCGGCATTATCCGCATCGTGGACTTCGGCCTCGCCGCCTACGCCGATCCGCGCCTGGGCTTCGCCCCCGGCTCGATGGGCACCTTCACCTACATGGCCCCGGAAACGCTGTCCGGCCGCTCAACGCCGGCCTCGGACGTATACAGCATGGGCCTGCTCATGTACGAGCTGTTCACCGGCGGCGGCCCGCACCTGACGGCGCCGTGGTCGCACGACGATAAGAGCGATCGTCGCGACGAGCATCTGCGTCTCAAGAAATCGCTGCACTTCGCTCCGCCATCGGAGGTGCAGAACGAGATCCGTAACGACTACCGCTGGCTGGACGCGCTGATCTTGCGCTGCCTGGAAACGGAACCGGAGCATCGCTTCACCGACGCCGGTCGATTGCTGGCCGCCATCGAGGCGTGCGAGACCGGCGAGCCGCTGGCGGCCATCGAGCCGAGCGCTCCGGCGCCCGCCGTTCCTCAGCAGGCGGGACCGCGACCGGATGAGGCCGTGGACACGCTGTTTCGGGAGGTGCGCCGCTTGCTGGCGGCGCGGGCGTACGAACAGGTGATCGATCGTTTGGACGTTCACCATCCGCCGGAGTGGGCCGTGCTGGATGCGATGGGGGCGCGGACGCTGCGCGCATTGGGGCAAGCGTATCTCGGCCTGGGCAATCTGCCGGCGGCGCGCGATTGTCTGGAACAACTCCGCGCCACGCAGAAAGAGCAAAGCCTGCTGCCGCGTTCGGACTACGCGGCGGCGCTGTCGGATTTGTTCAAGTGCTATCGCGGCCTGGGACAGATGGAACTGGCGCGGGCGTGTCAGGAAGAGGCGCGGAAACTGTTGTAGACCGCCGAGAATAGTGAATGTCGTTGCGGCGGGCCGCAGGCGACGATACGATACGTCGCCGTGCGGAATAACACACCAGAACAGGGTGTTATACGGCTGTCAGCCGTGGAATCACTTATTCAGCGATTTGCGATGGGTACACGGATCAACGTTCTGCTCGATCACGATTTGGTTGATTTCCACGATCAAGACTCGGTCCTGGAGCGGCTGGCCATTGCGCACCCCGCTGCCTTGGATGTCCGGGATTACTGGCACAAGGCTGATCCGAATTACCTCCCGGACAATCTGGTGGCCTGGCGGGCAAATCCCGTGTCGCCGCGGGAGTCAAAGCTATATCGGTACACGGGGCCAGGCAGCCTATTCTTGACAGTCACACCCCAGGCAGCGCGAATTCGCACAGGTGGGAGGTGGCGCGGATTCCTTACCATCGAACCACTTCGCCGCATTCACCTGGCGGCGTTTCGTCAAATCGCTGGTGCGTTCTGTTCAGGGTGTATGGCCTTGTACGGAGACTCCTGTGAGATCGATGACTTGTTTTGGGGTGGACAGAGTCAATGGGAGTGCATCGAGTTCATGGAGCGTATCTGGGGGCCGCCACAGCCAAGCGTGGAGGAGATCGACCCTCGGATTGCTGAGGCTGCTGAAAGGACGGTGCCTGAGGTATGGTTTCTGGAAGGAACGAAAAAGATGCCAGGAACCGTCAAGACATCACGTCTTGGATGACGCCTCAGGCCCCCCGCGCTGGTACACAGCAAACAGATGAGTGGCAAGTTCCACCAGGTAGACACACCCCTTGGGGCTATTCTCCAACAGTTCCAGGAGACGCTGCGGAAGCCGGGCAACGCCGAGATAAGCACCGGAAAGCGCACCCGCCATCGCGGCCAGTGTGTCCGTATCGCCACCGAGAAAGATGACGTGGCTGATGGTCGCCTCAAAGGAATCCGGTGTCAGGGCAAAGCTGGCGATGGCCGTGGGAACCGACTCCACCGCCTCGATTCCGTTGCCCAACCGGGCCAACTCATCGGGAGATCGAATCGTCGCCGCTTGCTCGATCCTGGCTCGATAAGAGTCGGACTGGCAGGCGGCGAGCAGTTCCGTGAAGAATGCGGTGCGATCGAAGCGTTCGGCCTGAGAAGCGAGGGCGACGGCCAGCGCTAGCAGCTGGGCACCCTCGATGCCCAAAGGGTGGCAGTGCGTTGGAAGGGCGGATAGCCGGACCTGTTCCCAGAGTTGGCGGCGATCCTCGCGGAAGAGCAAGCCGACCGGAGCAACGCGCATGGCCGCCCCGTTGCCATACGATCCGCCGGGGAAATACTGCTCGGCGACCTGATGATGATCCCGGCCGTCCTCCATCGCGTCGAGAATGGCCCGAGCGCCGCGGCCATAACCGCGCGAAGGCACGTAATTGGCGACGAAGGCTTTGCATAACTCTTCCTCGATGATTTCGCCGCGGGCAACCAGCGTTTCCGCCACGCCGATCGCCATTTGCGTATCATCGGTGTACCAGATTTCTTCTTGCGGGTAAGTGATCAGGCTCTTGGTGGTCGGGAAACGAGCGCGAATAGCGTCCGCGCTCTGGGCCTCGAACTTTCCGCCCAAGGCGTCGCCGATCGCCAGGCCAAGAAGACAACCAAGGAATCGATCTTTCAGGATGGGGTCCGCTAGGGGCATGGGAACAGCCCTCGATACCTGGGAGAACAGAGCAAGGGCAAATCCCCTCAAGTGTATCGGCAGGCGGCCCGCTTGTGAACGGCCCTCGACGACCGTAAATTGATGCTGCACATCGGGAGTCATATGAGGCGCGGAAGTTACTGTCAGGCGCCGCGGGGGAGTTTTCCATGCGCATCGCCGTCGCCGGCTTCATGCACGAATCGAACACCTTCAATCCCCTCCTCACCGACCGCGACGCCTTCGTCGCCCAGAGCTTGACCGCCGGCGCCGATCTGCTCGACGAATGGCGCGAGGCGCATCACGAGGTCGGCGGCTTCATCGAGGCGGCAGCGATCGAAGGTTTCGAGCTGGCACCGCTGCTGATGGCATGGGCGACGCCAGCCGGACCCATCACCGACGCCGTCTTCGACGAGATCACCGGACGACTGAGCGAAATGCTCCGCGACAGCCGGGCCGACGGCCTGCTGCTCGCCCTGCACGGCGCGATGGTGGCGCAATCGCACCTCGACGCCGACGGCGAGGTACTGGTCCGTCTGCGCCGCGCCGTCGGCCGGGACATGCCGATCGCCGTCACGCTCGATCTGCACGGCAACATATCGCAGCGGCTCGTCGATCACTGTGATCTCGCCGTGGCGTACCGCACCTGCCCGCACGTCGATCAGCGCGAGTGCGGCCGTCGCGCCGCGTCGCTGCTGGTGCGCCGGCTGCGCGGCGAGGTTCGGCCGTGTCAGGCATTGGCCAAGCCGCCCTTGATCGTCAACATCATGGCCCACGATACCTCGCGGCCGCCGCTGCGTCCGTTCATGGAGGCGACCCGCGCCATGGAGCAACAACCAGGCATTCTCGCGGCCAGTCTGCTGCCCGGCTTCGCCTACGCCGACGTGCCGCAGATGGGACCGTCCATCCTCGTCGTCAGCGACGGCGACCCAGACCGCGCGCATCGAGCCGCGGACCAGCTTGCCGCCGATCTCTGGCAGGCGCGCGAGCAATTCGCCGTGCCGCTGCCGGACGCGGCGTCGGCCGTCGCCCAGGCGCTGCGAACCGAAAAAGTTCCCGTCGTTCTCGTCGATACCGGCGACAACGTCGGCGGCGGCTCGGCCGGCGACGGCACGGTCCTTCTGCGCGAACTGCTGCGGCAAGGCGCGACCGACAGCGTGGTCTGTCTGTACGCGCCGGCGGAGGTGAAGCAATGCAGCGCGGCCGGTGCCGACAAGGAGGTGTCCCTGCTCGTCGGCGGCAAGGTCGATAAGCTGCACGGCGATCCGTTGCCGGTGAGCGGGCGCGTCCACCTGCTGCACGACGGCACCTACATCGAGCCGAAGGTACGCCACGGCGGCCGGCGCACCAACCACATGGGCGACACCGCCGTCGTCGAATTGCCCGGCCGTAATCTGCTCGTCCTCAATTCGCTGCGGCATCCACCGTTCAGTCTCGGTCAACTCACCTGCCTGGGCATTCGGCCGAGCGAGCAGCGCATCCTCGTCGTCAAGGCGGCCATCGCCTACAAGGCTGCGTATGTTCCCATCGCCGGCGCGATTATCGAGGTCGATACGCCCGGACGGACCGCTGTCAACCCGGAGCGCTTCCTCTACCGGCACATTCGCCGCCCGCTGTATCCGCTGAGTTGACTCCCTTGCTTGCGCGGCGGGCTGGGGACCGCGTTGTCCCACTTGACGCGGCCTCCCTATAATGCCGATAAGGAAGGCGATTACTCGACGTTTTGAAACGCAAACCGAGGAAAACGATTCATTAGAAAGGCGGCAGGCATGGCGAGCGCCAATGTGATCGAGTTGACGACGGCGAACTGGGAAAAGGAAGTGACGCAAAGCGACAAGCCCGTCCTGGTGGACTTCTGGGCCGTCTGGTGCGGGCCGTGCCGGATGCTGGCGCCGACGATCGACAAGATCGCCGACCAGTTCGCCGGCAAGGTCAAGGTCGGCAAGCTCAACACCGACGAGGCTCCCGAAATCGCCGTCAAATACGGCATTTCCGCCATCCCCCAGGTTCTCCTCTTCAAGGGCGGCGATCAGCCCATCGACAAGCAGATCGGCAACCAGCCGATGGACAATCTGGTCAAGATGCTCAATCGCGCCCTCGAATCGTGAACAATCTAGTCCGTGGTCCGTAGTCCGTAGTCCGTAGCAAGGACACAACCCTTCCTCGCTACGGACCACGGACCACGGACCACGGACTACGTTAAATTGTGCAGGTGTCGCTGGCCGATACAGGAAGAGACTCCGAATCGCGCCAGCTGAGGATCACCTGCATGGAACCCTATCCCGTCTCGCCGCCCGAACCATCGGATGATTCTCTCCCTGCGGCCCTGGGCGAACTGATCGTGCAGAACGGCCGGCTGCGCGGCACGCGCCGCGCGCTGGCGTCGGCGTTGACGCTGATCGGCCGCGATGAGGTCTGCGAGTTCCATCTCGACGTCGAAGATGTCGATCCACTGCACTGCGCCATCGTGCATGGCCCGGCCGGCTTCCTGCTGCGCGATCTCGGCAGCGCCGCCGGCACGTTCCTCAACGGCGCGGCGGTCCAGGAAGCCCCCTTGCAGCACGAGGATCTCATCACCGTCGGGCCGTTCGAGTTCCGTCTGCACCTGCCGGATTCCGAAGAGCCAGCCGAGTCGTTGACCCCCTCCGCGCTGCAAGCCGAGCGCGATGCCCTGCGCATCCAGGCGGCGGCGGTGGCCGCCCAGCAGGCCGGTCTCGCCGAGGAAGAGAACCAACTTCAGCAGCGCCGCAAAGCCCTGCAACGCCAGAAAGAACAGCTGGCGGCCCACCTCGACGAGCGCCGCCAACAGCTGCTGGAGCTGCGCGAACAGGCCCGTCAGGATCGCGCCGCCGTCAAGGCCGAAACGGAGGCGGCGCGGCGACAACAAGAGGAGGTGCGCGCGGCGCTGAGCAAGGAACGCGAGGCGGTGCAGAAGGAATTGCAGCAGGCCGGCAAGGAACGCCGTCGTTTGGTCGAGTTGCGCAAACGCCTCAAGAAACGCTGGCGCAAGCACTGGCACGTTCACGAAGCCGCCTTACAGCGCCGCGAACAAGCCTTGCAGACCGAGCGGGCCCGGCTGGAGCGGGAAGCGGACGTCCTGCGGCGCGAGCGCGGGCAAATGACGCAGGCCCAGCTGCGCTTCAACGGCGAGGTCGAACTGGGCCGGCGCAAGCTGCAAGACGAATGGCAGCAACTCGGCCTTGCGCAGCAGCAATGGGAGGCGTGCCTGAATCAAGAGCAGGCCGAGCGCGCGATGCGTCTCCGCGATCTGGACCGCCGCGCGGCGAGCCTGGCCGCGGCGGAACGCATACTGAACGAACAAAGACAGTTCGCCGAACAATCGCAACTCAAGCTGCGCAAGGAAAGCGAGGGGTTGGACGCGCGCATTCGCAACCAACGTCTGAAGCTGCTGGCGCAGGAACAGCAGAGGAACCAGCCGCCGGCCGATTCGATCCTCAGCCCCGCGGTGGAGGCGTCGGTGCTTGTTCCCGTCGTCCGCGCTCCCGACCCGGAAGTGCCGCGCGTGCTGGCGCGACTGGCGGGCGATCTCGCCGACCAGCGCCGCCATCTGCTCGAACAGTGGCAGAGGTTGATGCAAGTGATCGAGGCGTGGAATCCCGAACGCGGGGCCATCGTCTCCCAGTTCGAGACGGCGGCGCGCGAGTTGGTGCTGCACGAGCAGCGGATTGACGTTCGCGAGTTGGTGCTGGCCGGCGGCGAGGCGGACCTGCGCCGCCGCCAACAGGCGCTCTTTGACGTGCGTTGTTCGCTGGAAGCCTGGCAGGCGCGCCTGACGGCGCGGGAGACGTTTCTGGACAACGAGCGCGTCATGCTGCTGGCCGACGTCAAGGCGCGCGAGGAAGTGGCCGAGTCTCAGACGCAGCGGCTGGAAGAGATGCGCCAGCGCCGCCTGCGCCGCCGCGGTCAGGAGATCGAGGAGCTGCGCGTCGCCCGCGCTCAGCACGAGCAGATGCGCCGCGACTATGCCCTACTGTGGCAGGAGTGTCAGGAACGCCGCGCCGATCTGGTCCGCGAGCACCGCGAACTGTCCGCCAAGGCGCTGGCCCTGGAGCAGTTCCGTCAAGAGTTGCTGGGCCGCGCCGCCGACACGCCGGGCGCCGACAAGCGTTTCGAGCGCCTGCGTCGTCGCAATCTCGCCCGCATCCAGACGGAAGAGCGCGACCTCCGCCGCGAACGCGCCGCCCTGCTGGGTGAGACGAGACGTCTGGATCATCGCGCGGCCCGCCTAGTCGAGCAGGAGGAAACGCTGGTCGCTCAGCACGAGGACTGGATGCGTCAGGTCGCCGAGTGGGAGGACCAGCGTGCAGCCTCGGCCGATCTCGATGAGCACCGCCGGCAGGAACTGCGGCACTGGCAACTCGTCCACGAACAGGACGAGCGCCAGCTGACGGAGCTGCGCGAAGAGGTGGAGCGCATCGCCCGTCTGCTGCTGGAAGAAGGTGAGACGACGACCAACGCACCGCTCGCGGCATAGTCGGAGCCTACAGCGTCAGCGAGGAAGTGCGCTGCTCTTGGATGTTCTCCGAGCGATGCCATCCGCAATTCTTACTCGGCTCACTCCGTCACTCTAGTTGTTGCTCGTTTCCTCTGCTGGCGAGCATCGCGCGGAACCCTCTCCGGCGCTACTGGCTGCTGCCCGGCCAGGAAGTGCCCGAATCCGTCCGGCGTGGCGTATTGGATCTCGACTATTGGCTGGCGGAGCGGAACGCGAAGTTTCTCCCGCCCACGCCGCTCGATGAGATGTAGACGGCGGAAAGCAACCTTTGCCGAGTTCTCTCGTTGTCTTCCACCGCGGCGGACTTTCTTGATGGAGACTTGCCCAAGGTCGCTGATAAACGGCTGCGAGCGGCCGAATTCCTATTTCGACGTGCGCGGATCGGGGCGCAGGGTACGCGATCCGGGATTCTGTTTGACATCTGGGCAGTGCGCTATTCGACTGACCGTGCTTAGGGAAATAAGGTGTCAGGAACCGATTTCGCGTTGGCAGAACGGAGGACGGCTGGCGGTCCTTACTTCGCCGCATCCAACCGCAGCACATCGCCATACCCCAGTGCGGGGATCGTCAGAACAATACGCCCGTCATCCTCCTTCATCTCCAACTCGCCATGATACGCGCTCGTGACCTTGCCGATTTTGTCTCCCACGCGGATGCGTAATGTCACTTTCTGTCCCACTCCATCCTGATAGTTGGCGATCGGCAAAATGTATCCGCCCGGCGCCTTGAGCAACCGCGCATCTACCAGCGCCGGCGTCCCCTCGATGTCCGGCTGCACTCCGGCGGCGCGCAGCACCAACTGGATGAGCGCGACCGTCCCCGCGTTGAACGCGGTCGGGATGGAGTGCGTTTGCGGGCCGCGATCCGGCACGGACGGCGGCTGCAACGCCGACCACAAGTACGCGACGCCGGGCAGCGCGGCGACGTAGAAAACGTGCCCCTTGCCCAGACGATGATCCACAACGGCCGACGACTTGCTGTTCTTGAAGCGCGTCAGCACCGTGGCGTCCTTCGCCGGCGCGATGCGCTCGAACGTGCCAAGCTGCGGCATCTCGCCGCCCGGACTGAGAATTTGATCGAACGGCTTGAGGCACGGGAGTTCCTGACGCGGCCGGAAGAAGGAGACGCGCTCCTCGCTCTGCCGGCTTTGCAGGCCGAACAGTTTCTCGAAGACCGGCGTCGGCTCGCGGTAGGGATCGTAGCGCCCCGCGTTGGCGGTGGCCAGCACGACGCCGCCCTGACGCACCCACGCCTCGATCGCCGGCGCCAGGCTTGGCGGTAGACAATCGCCGACCACGATCAGCACCTTGTAATCCTTCAGTCCCTTTTCGCTGATGTCCTCCTCCATCACGAGGTCCGGCGACGCGCCCGCGAACGTCAACGCCGTCCACAGGCCGAGCCGGTCCATGTGGGCGTTGAGGCGCGTCTTGCGGAAGTTCGGACCGAACTGGGCGTGGCCGGCCGAATCCTCGGCGATGCCGGCGAAGTCCCAGCGCTCGGTGCTGGCGCTGAGGAGAAGCGCCACCGGCGACGCCACGGGACGCGATTTCGGCAGCAGATCCTCGACGAGTCCGACGGCGTGCGTCGCGTCGCGGAGGGCGCGATAGCGGGCATGGTCGCGGTGGTCGATGTGGTTCTCCGTGAATGTCTCGTTCATGCCGATGCCGAAGAAATCGAGCATGGTCGCGCCGTGGGCCAGGTGCGTGAACACCGAACGCAGGAAATTGCCCTCCGTGTTGCCCGGCGCGTGCGGCATGGTGTACTGGCGCAGCACGGAGTCGGGATTGTCGCGCATACCGGCCCGGAAATGCTCGGCGATGTAGCCGTTGACCATCGGACCCGCTTGCGCCACCTGCCAGAAATACTCGCTGTGCCGGCCCATGTCCGCCGCGCCGTCGCGGAACCATTTGACGTACATTGTGCTGTGCGGATAGTAGAACGGATGACAGGCGTAGTTCGCCCCACACAGCACGTCGCGGCCCAGCGCCTTTTTGACCTCCTTCATCCCCGCGGCGACGAAGCGGATGGCCGTCTCCTCGTAGAACAGTAGCGAATCGACGTACAGGCGCGGATTAGCTTCGGCCGCCGCGGCGCTGCTGTCGGGACGCAGGCGGCCGATGTTGAACGGGCCCCATTTGTCCAGCCAGTACGCGGTCGGTTTCACGTCCGCCCGGTTCGCCTTCAGCCACGCGACCCACAGATCCGACAGGACGTTGATCGGCTTGACCTTCTTGTTGTTCTGCAATTTCGCCCGGTCGATGTCGCTCTGGATGCGCAGCTGCATCCACTCGGCGAAGGCGATCTCGTCGCCGTAATCGAAAAAGCGGAGTTGTCCCTTCAGACCGTTGCGGTCGAGCGCCTGTTTGGCCTGCTCGATGTTGCCGGGCGTCGGCGGATTGCGGTAGCCGCTCGCCGACCAACTCTTGGTCAACGGCACGCCGGCCGCTTGCAGGTTCTTCAGCACCGCCGGCCCGCTGTGCGCCGGATGCAGCGAACGGAAGCCGAGCGCCGCGTACAGTTCGGCGTACTTGCGGCCATAGGCGTTCTCCAGCCCCAGCGGCATCCAGCCGCCGAAACAAAGCGGCTGCGTCGGTTTTTTGCCGACGGCCGGCGCCTTCTTCAATTCCGCCAGTACGGCGTCGATTTCCTCGATCGGCGTGATGATCTTGTCGCCCTTGCCGGGGTATGGCGGCAGATAAACCTGCACCGTCTCCTCTCCCGACAGTTTGCGCTCCACGGCGCCGCCGACCGGGCGAATTTCCACGTCGAACGCCTTGGGACCGCCGAAACGGACGAGGCTGAAGTGGGCGGTGTCCTGCATGCGCAGCGGCACCCAGGCACTGACAGCGCCGGCCGCGATGCCGCGCACCGGCTCGGCCTCGCTGGCACCCCACGGCAGGCGATTGTAAACGTGCAGGATGTTGAAGTCGGCGGCCTTGTCGCTCCGGTTGGTGAATCGCACTTCGTAGCGCGCTCCCCGGCTGTCGCGGAAAGCGTCCAGCAACGGATACAGGTTCGTGTGCTTGACGTAGTGCTTCCGCCACGCATCCTCGGTGTCGCGCGTCAGGTAAATGAGATCGATGTTGCGATGGGCCGCCACGCCGCGCTCTTGCGTCTGGGCCGCGCCTTTGAGATAGATCCGCGCCTTGCCCGCTTTCAGCTGCGGCACCGCGACGACTTCCTCGAACAGTCCTTCCGGCCCCCACGGCGGATCGTGCTGCGCCCGCGCAACCGGCTCGCCCAGTCCGTAACGAAGACTGTTCTTCGTGCCCATGACGCGATCGAGCACCGAACGCCCCTCCTGCTGGACGACGACACGGAAGCGCGTTTCGCAGAAAGCCGGATACTCGTAGCGCACCCACAGACGATAGGCTCCCGTCTCTGGGACGGTAACGTCCAGAAAGGCCGAGGCGCTCTCGTCCTTGCTGTCGATGCCGAGCAGGCGCTCGCCGGAGATGTGATTGAAGCCGATGATGTCCACCATGTAGTTGCCTTGGCCGTTCTGGATGACCTTCCAGCCGGACTCGATGCGGAAGTCCTCGGCCTCGACGGCGACGGCGGGGGATAGCTTGAAGACGGGCTGGGCGGAGGTTTGCGAGACGAGGAGGGCCGCGAGGGCCAGGGCCAATGAGAGACGCATCCTGCTCATCCTCCGTCCTGGTTGGGGGCTGCCGTTGCGCTCCGACGCGCGGAGCGCGAACGCAGGCAGGAGTTTACCGTATTTGGTCCGGCCCTGGCGATGTTATTTTTCTTCGATTAACCCGAAGGGAATGCAGTCGGAGAATGAGGCAGGTAGAGATGAAAAAAAAGTCCCGCCGCTGACTTCTCACGGCGTCGCCCAGTCACCGTGATAATCAAACGGCGGGACAAGTCGCGATTGGCCGGCGGCAATTTGGCGTGCGACAGATCGAAGTTCCACACGCCCACCAACACGGCCAACCTTCTTTATAAAACCCACGTCATTATGCCACGGATTGCACGCAACGCTACCTGGGAAAATCCTGGGTTGAGCAGGGGAAAACTCCTGGGTCGAAACGAGCCTTAAACGTCGGGAGCGATGACGCCCATGCGGATGGCGTAGCGAACCAGCCCGGCCACGTCGTGAATGCCCAGCGCCTCCATCAACTGGCTGCGGTGCATCTCGGCCGTCTTCACGCTGACGCCGAGTTTGCGGCCAATCTCCTTGGTCGTCGCTCCCTCCGCCACCAGTTGCAACACCTCGCGCTGCCGCGGCGTCAGCCGGTCCAGCGAACTGGCCTCCGGGCCGACACGCTCCAGGTAGGCGTCGATGACGTGGCGGGAAACCGCCGTGGTCAGGTAGCGTTCGCCGCGCGCCACGGCCCGGATGGCGGTTTCCAACTCGGCGGGCGTGATGTTCTTCAGCAGATAGCCGGCCGCGCCGGCACGCAGCGATTGCAACACGTACTCCTCGGTGGCGTTGACCGACAGCATGATGACGCGCGTGCCGGGATGCTCCTTGACGATTCGCGCCGTCGCCTCCAACCCGTTCATCCCCGGCATCATGATGTCCATCAGCACGATATCGGGGTGATGCACGGCAATCAGACGTTGGGCCTCGCGGCCGTCGCTGGCCTCGGCGACGACTTCCACGCCCGCCAGGCCGCGCAGCAAGGCCTGAATGCCGGCGCGGACCAGCTGGTGGTCATCGACCAGCAAGACGCGGATCGATTTCATCGTTGCCACGCTCCTTCCCCCTCTAGCTCGGCCGTCGCGGCCGACGGGGAGAAGTGTATGCGAACACTGGCTCCGTGGCCGGTCCGCGACTCCAGGTCGAAGGTTCCGCCGAGCAGCTCGACGCGTTCACGCATGCCCAGAAGGCCGAAACTGCTGCCCTCGGCCGAGCGCCGCAGCGCCTCGCCGGGATCGAAACCGAGACCGTCGTCGCGCACCGTCAACTCGACCTCCTCGCGCCAGTGCAGCTCGATCCAAACGCGCCGGGCATGGGCGTGACGGACGACGTTGGTTAGCGCCTCCTGCACGACACGAAAACAGGTGGTTTCCAGCTCGGCGGGCAGACGCCGTGGGCCGAAGTTGCTGTCCAGGCGGATTTCCAGGCCGCTGAGGCGGATTTGCCGATCGGCGCACCAGCGCACGGCCGCCTCCAGGCCGAGATCGTCCAGCACCGAGGGGCGGAGATCGAGCGACAGGTGGCGCACCTGCGTGAGCGCCCGATCGACGATGGCGAGGGCGTCACGCAGCCGCGCCTGGCACGCCTCGCCGGCTGTCGTGCGCGCGGCTTCCAGATTGATGCTGATGGCGGTCAGGCTTTGGCCGATCTCGTCGTGCAACTCGTGGGCAAGTCGGCGGCGCTCGTTCTCCTGGGCCGCCAGCAGTTGCCGCGACAGCGCTTGCAGCCGTTCGCGGCTGTCGCGCAACTCCTCCTCTGCTTGCTTGTGCTCGGTGATGTCCTGGGCGGCCCCGATGATGCGGACCACGCGCGTGTGAGCGGCGTCCCAGACGGGCTTGTTCAGGTTGCGCACCCAGCGGCTGGAGCCGTCCTTGGTGACGATGCGGAGCAAGCTGGCGGTGACGACGCCGGAGAGGACGCGACGCACTCCCTCATCGGCGGCGGCCATGTCCTCGGGATGGATCAAAAAGGCCCAGTCGCCGCGGGCGTTCACCTCATCCACGGTGTACCCCGAGATGCGCGTGAACCCCTCGGTGGCCATCTCCATGCACGAGGTGCCGTCGGCATCGAAGCGCACGACATAGTTGTAGTCGGAGGTAAGTTCAGAGATGATCCGGTGACGCTCCTCGCTGGCGCGCAGCGCTTCTTCATTCACCCGTTGCCGCGTCTGATCGCGCAAGACCAATCCGAACCGGCTCGGGGCACAATCCTCTCCGCGCAGCGCCGTCAGCGTCCCGCCGCACCACAGCCGTGTCCCGTCCTTACGGACGTACCAGCGCTCGTGCTCCGTTCGGCCCCTCGCTGCGGCGACGCGCAACTCCTCCTCCGGCCGACCGGCGGCGACATCCTCGGCCGTGAAAAAGGTGGAGAAATCCCGGCCGACGATTTCGTCCGCCTGGTAGCCGAGGAGACGTTCCGCTCCGGCGTTCCAGGCTGCCACGCGCCTCGCGGCGTCGAGCAGGACCAAGGCGTAGTCGGTGGCGCACTCCATCAGCAGGCGGTATTGCTCTTCGATCCCGACCGGGATGAACTCCAGGCGTTGCGCCGTTTCAAACATGGGCAGCATCCCCAGGCAATTGTCTGAACGAGGTGCTGAGATGTGTATTTATTGTAACAGACGGACGAACCGCGTGCGTGGCCGGAGAGAAGCGACGCGGGTTTTACGCTTGTCGAGAAGGGTTGGAAAAGCATCTCACCAGCGCAGGACGGCGGTGCCCCAGGCCAGGCCGGCACCGAAGCCGCTCAGCACCACCAGCTGGCCGGGATGAAGCCGTCCTTCGCCGATGGCCTCGTCGAGGGCCAGCGGCACGGAACCGGCCGAGGTGTTGCCGTAGCGATCGAGGTTGTTGAACACCTTGCTGCGCGGGATGTGCAGCACGTCGATGGCGGCGTTGATGATGCGGATGTTGGCCTGGTGCGGGATGTACAAATCGACATCCTGCGGGCGAAGATTGCTGGCTTGCAGCACGTCCTGGATGGTGTCCGACAGGATGGCCACCGCCCAGCGGAAGACAGCCCGACCGTCCATGTGCATGTAGTGCAGTCCCTTGCCGATCAGTTCCGGCGTCGGCGGCATGCGACTGCCGCAGGCGGGGCGGCTCAGCAGGTCGCCGCCGCTGCCGTCCGAACCGAGACTGAAACTCAACAGCCCCTGGTCCGGCCGGCCGCGCGTCAGCAGCGCCGCGCCGGCGCCGTCGCCGAACAGTGGATACGTCTTGATGTCCGTCGGGTTGAGGATGCGCGAGTTGCAGTCGCCGCCGACGATCAGGGCCATGCTGCTGGCTCCGGAAGCGACGTAGGCCGCTCCGGTGATGAGCGCGTACATGAAACCGGCGCACGCCGCCTGCACCTCAAGGGCCGCCCCGCTGATCTTCAGCCGATCTTGCAGCAGACAGGCCGTCGAGGGGAACGACATGTCCGGCGTGAACGTGGCCAGCACGATCAGATCGATGTCCTCGGCCGGAACGCCGGCGTTGTCGAGACAGCGCACGGAGGCTTCGTAACAGAGATCGCTGGTGGCCTGATGGGGCAGGGCGTGGCGGCGCTCCAGGATGCCGGTGCGTTTGACGATCCAGTCGGAATCGAAACCGAAACGGGCGTGCAGGTGATCGTTGCTGACGACGGCGTCGGGCACGTAACTACCCGTTCCCAGCACGCGCACCCCCGTGAGACTGCGGCAGCGCGGACGCGGGAGTGGAATGCGTTCTTCGTTCATGAATCTCGGGCCGCCTGCTATTGAGAACCGGCGTCAGTCCGGATGTAAGGGGGTCATGCGATCGCACCGAGGCGTGCGCGGGAGCATCTTTGTCGTACTATACTGCGGTCCAACACCTTTGGCTACGGACTTGTCTCTTCCAGATACGTCACCAGGGCCGACAAGGCATGCTGGGCGTAGTCGATGCGCAGGTTGCCGTCCTGCATCGAGGCGTGGAAAGCGCCGACCAGGCGCGGACGATACCACTCGGCGAAGTGCTGGGCGTTGGCGTCGGTGTACTGCAAGCGCACCACGAATTGCAGACCGCGCTCGACGACCTCGGTGTAGCGCTGATGCCGCGCGGGATCGCCGCCGGCCCGCGCCACCCGACACGCCTCGGCCAAACTCGCGGCGTAGGCGGCCGAGGCGATGGTCGGCGGCGCATCCACGGTCTTGCCGCCGGACCAGCTCATGAAACCGCCGTACCAGACCAGCCGGCGCGGGTCGATGTGATCGTACTGCAACCCGCTCAGCCAATCGTTCATCTCGTGGACGAACTCGGCGAAGGCGGCGTCTTTGGTCAGCAGAAACGCTTCCGCGTAGGCCGCCGTCTGCGCCGGCACGAACGACATGTTGCGATGCGCCTTCCACCACGGCCGATAATACGCCGCCGCCTTGCGCGCCAGTTCGATCTTCCAGGCGGCCGGCCGGTTCTTCTGACTGCGGAGGACGGCGTACAGAGCCAGGCCGGGATACTCGTTGACGCTGTCGGCGTCGTCGGCTTCCGCCTTGTCGTTCTCGGCATCGCCGCAGCGCAGCGAACCGTCGGCGCGGGCCTGGGTGCGAATCCAGTTGCACAGCTGCTCAGACTTTTCCAGCAAGTCCGGTTGCGGGGCCGGCAGTTCATTGATGGCCAGCACGAGCAAGCCGGCGGCGCCGAGGCGGTTGACGATCATCGACGGCAGCGTCGTGTGCCGGCACTGCGGGGCATCGGCGTCGGTGGTGGTTTCGTCGAGCAGGGCGAGGATGGCCTGCGTGGCGCGGGCGGCGTAGCGTTCCTCGCCGAGAAAGCGCGCGGCGCGCGCCAGGGCGAAGGCGGCGCCGGCCTGACGCAGATAATGATCGCCCTCCATTTCGGTCTTCAGGGCGGGCAGATAACCGTTGAGGAAGCGTCCCTTGACGCCGTTGACGCGAAAGAGCCAGTCGGCGCCGCGCTGGCAGCTCATCAGCATCTCGGTTTGCAGGACGCCGAGTTTGGAAAAGTCGCGCGGCGGGGTTTTGGCAAGGGCGGCGGGCGGGGGAGTCTGGGCCGGAGAGGCGGTTTTGGGAGATGAATTGTCGGCCTTTTTTGACGCGGCGGATGAGGCGCGATCTTCCCCGCGTGTCAGCGAGAACGTCGTGATGGCGGCGAGGGCCAGCAGCAGGACACTGAGGACGCGAATGCGCATGGGTCAGGCCTCCTTGCCCGCGGGAGTGCGCGGTTCCT
Source organism: Gemmataceae bacterium (assembly GCA_036557825.1). Taxonomy (GTDB): domain Bacteria; phylum Planctomycetota; class Planctomycetia; order Gemmatales; family Gemmataceae; genus JAJPHU01. Next base: position 256 of record DATBGU010000019.1, on the reverse strand, counting down.
CGACGGCCCTGCCTTCCTGGCGGGCCGCCATCATCAACGCGAGTTATACAGCACCGGGTCGAAAACGATCAACCGGAACCGGCGGGGCATGCGACGCGGTTTCCCTACAAGCCCGGAGCGCCAGAACCTTTTGCATTTGTGGCGTAAGTCCTTGTTTTTTCACGATCCGGACACCGTTGATCAAGAGTTTGGCCCACACCCAGGTGCGAACCCGATGCAGACGTCTCACCCAGGCCGGCAGCGGACCCAACCCCGC
>DATBGU010000018.1:0-12917 GCA_036557825.1 Gemmataceae bacterium | reverse complement strand
GACAAGATGACAAGGTGACAAGGTGACAAGGTGAACAAGCCCGGAGCGCCAGCGACGGGTACAGGAAGCCGATAGCCGATCGACGATCATCACCGCGGCTGGCACAACGACAGCGAGCGGTCCCTTGAGCAGCATACCGGCGGCGAGGGCCAGGTATGCCAGGACCAGCAGCGGCAGTTGTATCCGGCGTTCGCGGCCGCGCGCGAGGTGGAACGAACCCAGCGCGAGCGTGACGCACAGTGTCAACGGCATGTCAATGCGACCGATGCGCGCCAGCCAGGTGAAGTGCAGCGCCGTCGCCAGCGCCAACGCCGCCAGCAATCCGGCCAGTGCGCGTCGTTTCCCCCATGCCAACCCGGCGAGGACGGCGAGAACGATCAGCGCCGCCGCCCCGGCCGACGGCAGACGCACCGCCCAGGCATCGACGCGGCCGCCGTGCAGCCAACTCAGCGACGCCGTCAGCCAGTAATACAGCGGAGGCTTTTGCAGTTCGGGCCGGCCGTCGAACAGGTGCGGCAATCCCCAGACGCCGTCGTCGAGGATGGTCTGCGCGTCCATGCCGGCGCGCGCCTCGTGACTGCTCCATAAATCGCGCTCGGCGAGCCGGTGGAAGAAGAGTAGATAAACCGCCAAGAGGCCAAAAGAGATAAAAAGACAAGGAGACAAGGAGACAAGGAGACAAGGAGACAGGGAGACGCCATGCCGCGCCGCGGACCGTTCCTCCCGTGTTTGCCGTGCTTTCTCATCGCAATCCCCTTTTCATCGCGGCTTCCGCAACGAGCCGTCGCCCAGGAACGTGAACAGCGTCAGAAACGTCAGCGCCGGAGCGAGGAACCACGCATAGCGCTGCTGATAGACCGGCAGCGCGTCATCGCTGTCCTCGCGCTGCGGTAGGCTGGCGATGGTGTCGAGGTAGATCGCGCCGAGCGGCAGCGTCCGCGTCCGCGCTGAGGTGTAGGTGCCGCCCGTCTCTTCGGCGATCTCGCGCAGGGGCGTTTCCTCCAGCCGCGTCCGCACCGCCTGACCGTCGTGCATCAGCACGCCGCCGTCGAGGCGGATTACGCTGGGTGTGTACGGATCGCCGATGCCGACGGTGTGGATGCGGATGCCGAGCGCGGCCGCCGTCCTGGCGCCCAGCTTCCATTCGCCGTCTCGGGCGGGGTCGTCGCCGTCGGAGAGCAGCAGCAGATCGCGCGTTCCGGGAGAGCGCGGATCGTCGGCGCTCGCTGCCAGGCTCAGCGCCTCGCCCAGCCGCGTGCCGGAAGTCTGGCCCGGTCCCGGCTCCAGATCTTTCTGCTGGGCCACGGCTTCGAGATCCTGCAATTTCGAGCGGAAGTGATCGTAATCGTGGGTCAGCGGGCAGGCCAGCCGCGCCTTGCCGGCGCACAGCACCAGGGCGAGCCGATGCCCGCCGCGCTTCTCGATCTCGTCGGCCAGGTCTTCCAGGGCGGCGCGGGCGCGTTCGAGACGGCTGGGCGTCTCGGCCAACATGCTGCGGCTGCAATCGAGGACGACGACGAGATCGCGCCCCGGCGCCGCCGACTGGTCCCAATCGCGTCCCCACTGCGGACCCGCCAATCCCAGGCCGAGCGCGAGCATTCCCAGCAGCAGACACAACCCGCGCAGCCGCCGCCAACCGCGCCGCGCCGCCAACTGCGTCTCGATCGCCGCCAAATCGCCCAACCGCGCCACCGCTCGCCGCCGCCGACGCTCGCTCCACACCCCCAGCGCCAGCAGCACCGGCAGCGCCGCCAGAAACCACAGCATCCAGGGATGAGCAAAGGCGTGACGCAACATGCGATTACTTCTTCACGGGATTCGCCGCCAGACCGTTCGCTCCAATCCGAGCGCGAGTCCGAACAGCACGAACGCCGCCAGGCCGAACCACGGATACGCCTCGTGATAACGGCGGTACTGAAAGCTCTGGATGTCGGTGCGCTCCAGCGCGTCGATGGCCCGGCAGGCGCTCAGCAAGCTCTTGGTGTCGCGGGCCTGGAACGATTGGGCGTGCGTGATGTGGGCCAACTCTTGCAGCGTCCGGACCGCCGCGGCACGCGTCTCGCCGGGACTGACCGTGGGTTCGGAGCCGGCCTCCTCCTTCACCATTCCTTCCGAGATCGAGGCGCCCGGCCCTCCCGCGTCAATCGTGTACAGCGGGATGTGCAAGCCGTTGGCCACTTGCGCGGCCTGGCGCGGCGTCCAGCCGGATTGCGGCTCTGGGACGTTGTGCTCGCCGTCGCTGAGCAGCACGAGCACCTTGCGACGCGGACCGGCGCTGCGCAGCCGATGCAGTCCCATTGCCACCGCGTCGCTGATGTTCGTCTCCGACTCGCCGGGAATGCGGCGCGGCTGCTCCGCATCCAGCAGACGCAGCAGCACCGAATGACTCAGCGTCAGCGGGCAGGCCGTCTCCGGCCGCGTGGCGAACGTCACCAGGCCGATCTGATCGGTCGGCCGACCCTGGAAGGCGGACGCATCGGTTCCGTCGCCCGTGGCGTCGGGACCATCGCCGCCGGAAACGAACAGGTGGAAGACTTTCTTGACGGCTTCGAGCCGGCTGATCGGTTGGCCGCGCCAGTCGAAATCGCGTTCGGCCATGCTGCCGCTGACATCGACGAGCATGACGATGGCGATGCCCTCGGTTTCGATGCGCGTGTGCAGGTCCGGCCAACGCGGCCCGGCCAGGGCGAGGACCAGCAACACCAGGGCCAGCGAGCGCAGAACGCCCGGTCCCCAGCGGGCGCGGCGCGACTTGCCGGCCGGCATCTCCGCCAGAAGGCGGACAACCGGATGACGCAGGGCGTTGCGCCGCCGCCGCAGCCACCACCACAAGAGCGGCGGCACCAGCAGCAGCAGCCAGAGATAACCGGGATTGGCGAACTGCAACATCATCGCGGCGGCGCAGCCTCACGTGTTCATGTCACGATAACACAGCCGGGGAGAGGTCACAAGCAGCCAACGGCAAAGCTCGTGCCGTCGTGTCTTTCTGGGCGAGCGGGGGCGTCAGCCCCTGTTGCTCGTCCGAAACAGGGGGCTGACGCCACCGCTCGCCGTTCGTTCGTGTTTCTTCCGCAAGGAGATGGACAAACCTTGGCCACGGCTGGTCAAGCTGTCACCGCCGGGCATGAAAGAACCAATCCCACGGCGGCGGTTCGTCGCCGAGATCGCGTGCGCAACCGAACTGCTGCCATGCCAGATGCACCTTCGCCATGCGGACGCGGCGGAAACCGGCACGCCGCAGACGATAGCGGACCTCGAACGGCTGCCAGAAGTGTTGCTCCAGTCCCTTGAAGCGAAAGGCGCCGAAAGCAAAATCGTAGTATTCGTGCTCGGCGTGATGGGCCGCGTTCTGACGTGCTTTGCTGTGCGGCATGCCTGCTCGCCTCGCGCGATCGAGAAGCAGCATCGTGAAATAATGCACCGCGTCGATGGCCGGCACAATGCCCAGGAAATGGCCGCCCTTCGGCAGCATCTCGCGGATGGCACGCAGGGCCGCATCCAGCGCGGCGGTGTCCGGCAGCACCAGGCTGTTGACCGCCACCGCCACGTCCACCTGCTCGGCCAGGTCGTGCGGAGCGGTCAGATCGCGCTTCTGAAACGTGACGTTCGACAATCCGCGACAGCGTTCGCGGGCGCGGGCCAACATGCCCTCGGCGAAATCGACCGCGATCACCCGCCCGAAATGCTCGGCGAGAAACGGAAGCAGCGGTCCGATACCGCAGCCAAGATCGGCCACCGTCTTGCGTTTGTCCGCCAACTCCGCCACGGCCGCGCGCAGCGGATTGCGCACCTCCGGCAGGTACGGGTCGATAAAGGCTTCTTCGTAGCCCTCCGCGGCCCGGCTCCAATGGTGTGCTTGCTCGGACATGCTCGTTTGCCCGCAACCGAGGCGGTCAGGCCTTCGGTTCGGTGCCGCGCGCTTTCGGTTCGGCGGAGCGCTGGGCGGGTGGAGCGCTCTTGCCGCCCTTGCGGAGTTTCTTGCGGGCGCGCGACAGGATGGGTCCGATGGTGTTGACGGGAATGTTCATCTCGGTGCTGATCTCTTCGTAAGATCGGCCTTCGATGTAGTGCAGGCGGACCACTTCGCGCTCGCGGCTGGGCAGTTTGCTGAGGAGCTTTTCCACCTCTTCGAGGCTCTCCAGGCCGGGCGTGCGCGGCACCTCCTCGTCCTCGACGTTGTTGAGGCCAGCCTGGATGGACTCCGACTGCACCTCGCGGGTGGAGAAACGGCGCGACAGATCGTGTACGCAACTGCGGCGAGCGATGACGGTCAGGTAGGTGGCCAGGCTGCTGTTGCCCTTGAATTGACGGAGGACCGCGTAATCGTTGGCGACAATTTGCAGCAGCACCTCGGCGGCCACGTCCTCAATGTCTTCCGGTCGCAGCGGCGTGCTGCGCAAATGGGCGGTGTGATGGACAACGTGGTAGATCAGGCCGAGAAAGCGATCGACAAAATCGTTCCACGCGCCGGGCTGATGTGCGAGGCATCGCTTCAGCAAATCGCGGTCCAGGTTCGTCAGGGCCACGTGCGCTTCCTTCTTGGCAGATGTTAGAGAATCGAGCGCGGCTCGCGAGCAAGCCGCGACCGAATGGTCCGCGTGGACGGCATCCTGACTCAATAACTTCAACTAACCATTTTACCCCGATCCCCACAACAGGGGTAGGGACGTGGACAAAAAAAAATGGAGCGGGCCCTCGCCGTCCCGTATCTCACGGGCAAAGCCGGCAGAGTTTCCAGGCCACGCTCCGCCCTTCTTCGCTTCCTTTCGCCGCGACGCGCGGTGGAGCGCGCGTCACGGACAATCGGCATACTCGATAGAGTTCCCCTATTTCGCCAGGGGAAAAACAACGGGGATTTGTCCGCCGGCGCGGACCTGGACACGTTGTCTCTGGGTCACGGGCTTCCCGTCCTGCTGGAAGGTCGCCTCGACCAGGTACGAGTAGTTTCGGCCGGCCGGCAGCGGCGGCGTCGCGAAGACGCGGAAATTGCCGGTTTGACTGGTTTTATGGCCATCGAACAGAATGACGGCGTCGGCGGGAGCGGTGACTTCCACCGTCGCCTCCTGGTCCGAGGTCGGCAGGACGGCGACCGGGGCGAGGAGGGGGCTTGGCACCGGAGCAGCCACGGGGGCGCGGGTCGAGTAGAGCGGCGGGTAAAAGGCCACGTACTCCATCGGGTCCACGGCAATCGAGCTGGGGATGAAGTACGCGGAGGGCACGAGATCGGAGGGGGAACCGGCGTACACGCCCACGCCGCCGGGCCAGTACGTCCAACCGGCCATCTGCGCTCGGCTGGTTGCGGCGCTCATCAACACCAGCGCCAGCGCACCCGCGCTGACCAGGGGAAACCGACGCTTCACCATGATGCACCTCGGGATGGGGAGACAAATTGCCCAGACTATCCAGACTCGCGCAACGAGTCGGAGAGAATTTCAGCAAAATTGATACCGCAGGGGCCGCCGTTCTTCGCTCTTGGCTCGTTTACCGGCCCCGCTGTATAATCTCCCCTTTCACCATGACGGTGATTTTCCCCTCCGGCACCGAATGACCGAAAGGATGTGGTCATGCGCGTCTGCCTCTTTGAAGATCGCGGCGCCGTCGATCTGGAGCCGTTGAGCCTCACCCGACCTGTTTTCGAGTTGCTGTGCGGGCTGACTTCGCTGGCGGCCAAGCAGAGCCGATGCTTCCCGCCCGGTCCGCGCGGCGTCCTCATTCGGCCGCACCTCGCCGATGTGTTCCGCCTTCACTCCCGCGAACTGCCCATCAACGACCTTGCCTGGCTGCGCGCGGGACCGACCGTCCTCGTCAACGGCCGCTGGCTGCCGCCGTCGATGTCGCTGCCGCTGGCGGATCTGACCGAACCGTGCGTCGCCCTGGTGGAGGACGAGGTCGCTTTCGCGGTCGTGGAGCCGGAGCAGTTGGCCGACTGCTCGCCCGACATGCTCGACGACTACCTGGTCGCCTGGAAGGCGACGTTGCCGCAGCGGCCGGTCGGCGGCCAGCTGGTCCGCTACTTATGGGAACTAGTCCAGCACAACGGCGAGCAGATCGTCGCCGATCGGCAGTCCGCGGCGCCGTCCTTCGAGTCCATGCCGGGCGGCGAACGTCCCGGACTCGCCGTCGTCGGTCCGCGCGATCAGCTGCTCGTTCATCCGTCCGCTCATCTCGATCCGATGGTGGTCGCCGACACGACGCGCGGCCCCATCGTTCTCGACCGTGACGCGGTCGTCACCGCCTTCACGCGCCTGGAGGGACCGTGCGCGATCGGCCCGCGCACGCAGATCCACGGCGCGAAGATCCGCGCGGGCACCACGCTCGGACCCGATTGCCGCATCGGCGGCGAGATCGAGTGCAGCATCGTCCAGGGCCACAGCAACAAGTATCACGATGGTTTCCTCGGCCATGCCTACGTCGGCGAGTGGGTCAATCTCGGCGCCGGCACGCACAACAGCGACCTGCGCAACGATTACGGTGAGATCGCCGTGACCGTCAACGGCCGGCTGGTGCGAACGGGACAGACGAAGGTCGGCTGTTTCCTCGGCGATCACACGAAAACGGGGCTGGGCGCTCTGCTCAACACCGGCACGAACGCCGGCATCTTCTGCAATCTCCTGCCCGGCGGCCTGCTGTCGAGATACGTCCCGTCGTTCGGCCGCTGGTGGAACGACGCGCTGACGGACGGCACCGACCTGGCGGCCCTGCTGCGCACGGCGGCCGAGGTTATGCGCCGCCGCCAGGTCGTCTTCACGGAGGCGCATGCGGAGTTGTATCGCACGCTGTTCGAGCAGACCGCAGCCGAGCGTCGCCGCGCCATGCGCGACGCCGAGTTGCGCGCGCTGCGGCGGAGTGCGTGAACGACTTTGAGGTAGCCCATCGAGCGGGGACACCTCTTGCGCGCGCCCCGCTCGATGGATGAAACATTTTTCGCGGAAATTTTTGCCTCCCAACGCATACATCTTTTAGAGGTCGCCGCGGCAGCATGAGCCAGGGGCCATTTCCCACGCTCACGCTGCGCGCCGCGACCCGTGGCTTCCTCGCCGTCAGGAACAACGTCATGCGTGAATCGACCCCCGGTCCAAGCCTCGGTTCGCATCACAGTCTGGTTGCGCGCGAGATGGCCGACGAGAAGGAAACGCCGTTGCCGCACCGGGACAATTGGGACTCCCGTGACGAGAAGATCCAGACCCTGTGCGAGCAGGACACGCTGATCTCGTGGATTCGGCAGGGGAAAGTGTTGTCCGATTCCTCCAACGATAAGGAGTTCGCCTCCCTGATCCGCCGACTGATCCAGCTGAAGCTTTCGGCCGAGGACGAGCGATCGAGTCCCGGCGATCCGGTGGTTCCGGCGTCGGCTCCGCTTGGGGCAGAAGGGCCGGCGCAGACGCCGGCGATGACTGAGACGGCCATGTTTGCGTCCATCCCGGGCGTTCGGCAGCCGGGCCGCACCGATGCGGATTCGCGCGCCTACCTCGCTCCGCCGCAAGGCTTGGACGAACTCGGCCGGCTCGGTCCGTATCGCGTCCTCGAAGTGCTGGGGTCCGGCGGCATGGGCGTCGTCTTTCGCGCGGAAGACCCGCAATTGCAACGGCCGGTGGCGCTGAAAGTCATGCGGCCGGCCCTGGCTGCCAACACCTCGGCCCGCCAGCGCTTTCTGCGCGAAGCCCGCGCCGCCGCCTCGATCAAGCACGATCACATCGTCTCCATCTATCAGGTGGACGAGGACCGCGACGTGCCGTTTTTGGCGATGGAACATCTCGAAGGCGAATCGCTGGACGACCGCCTCAAGCGCGAGAGCAAGCTGTCGCAGGACGACGCGCTGCGCATCGGCCGCGAGATCGCCGAGGGGCTGGAGGCGGCCCACGACAAAGGATTGATTCACCGCGACATCAAGCCCGGCAACGTCTGGCTGGAGGGCCAGCGCGGCCGAGTGAAAATCCTCGACTTCGGCCTGGCGCGGACGACCGGCGACGACGTTCACTTGACGCAGTCGGGGGCCATCGTCGGCACGCCGGCTTACATGCCGCCGGAGCAGGGGCGCGGAGACAGAGTGGATGCCCGCTGCGATTTGTACAGCCTCGGCTGCGTTCTGTATCGGATGTGTACCGGCGAACTGCCCTTTAAGGGCCACAACACGATGAGTATGCTTTTCGCCCTCGCCACCGAGCAGCCGCGCTCACCGCGTGAGATCAACGCCGATGTGCCGCCGGTGCTGGCGGACCTGATCCTTCGGTTGCTGGCAAAAGACCCGGCGCGGCGACCGGCCACGGCCCGCGACGTGGTCGAAGCGCTCCGGGACATTTCCCTCCATTCATCCCCCGCGAAGCCAACTTCGTGTCTTCCCGGGCTCGCGTGGCGACGACGGACGCTGTTGGCGGCCGTGGCGGGAACCTTCCTCTTCCTCACCTTGCTGACGGTCCTTGTCCTCCGCCTCCACGGCACCGAGGAAGGTGCGATCACCCTCAAGATTGATGATCCCAACGCCGAACTGGTGTTCGAGAATGGCGAACGCGAAATCACCATCCGAGACAAAAAGAGCGGCCGCGAGATCAAGCTGCCGTTCGGAACCTATCGGGTAGAACTCAAGGCCGGCAAGACAGGGACACCCAACGCCGCTTCGCGGCCGGAGGATGCGTTCACCGGCCGTTTCGCTCGATAAACTGCCGCAGTTCGCCGAACAGTCGAGCCAGGTCGGCCGCCGAATGATGGGCGTTCAGTCCGCTCGGGTTGGGCAACACCCAGATCGCCGATTCCGCCAGCATCTCCGCTTGAAGACCGAGGATGGCTCGCGGTCGCTGAAACGCCGTGCGATACGCGGTGATCCCCAGAAAGGCGACGAAGCGCGGCCGATAGCGCGCGACCTTTCGCTTCAGGACGGCGGCGCCCTCGCGCAGTTCCTCCTCGCTGAGGTCGTCGGCGCGGGCGCTGGCGCGAGCGACGATGTTGGTGATGCCGTACCCAAAACGGAGCAGCTCGCGCTCCTCGTAGGGCGACAGCAGGCGCTCGGTGATGCCCGCGGCGTGCAGCGCCGGCCAGAAGCGATTGCCCGGCCGACCGAAATGATGGCCGATGGCGGCGGTGTACAGTCCGGGGTTGATGCCGCAGAAGAGGACTTTCAGATCCGCCGCGATGACATCGGGGACCGTCTTGCCCTCCGCGGCTGCAATTTCGGCGCGGCTGGGTTTGCGAGGCGTCGGCACCGTTTCCTCCCGGCTAGGTAGGTCCGGCGAGCCGAGCCGGACGCGAAGTGCCGCTCGGCTCGCGGCACCTACGTCAGAGTAGTTTGCGCATGCTGGCCAGGTCATCCTCGTGCCGCTCCTGTTCCAGCAGATCGACCGGCACGAACAAGCGAAAGATCCCGCGAGCCGGACTGGCGAGGATGTGCTGCGCCGTGATGTCCTGCCGGACGCTCGGATGCTGAAGCAGGGCCAGCAATCCCTCGGCATCGGGCCGCGGTTGTCGCCGGAATTGCCGGCTGAGATATTCAAAACGCGGGCAGGCGTGCGGCTCGGCGAGGCGCAGATAATGGTTCGTCACCAGCAGCGGCTCGTCGCCGTGCGGCCGGCGCTGCTGACAGGCCCGCGGCGAGCGCTCGACGCACACGCGCTGCTCGTTGCGCGTACCGGCCAAGGTGATGAGCGCGGCGCTGGCGAGGCGCGTCCGACAGGCCATCTCGACGGCCTCGTCGAACGAGCCGGCGCGGTCCATCAGATGGCGCAGAAACAGCAGCACAGGGTAGCCTTGCAAGTCCACCTTGTCGGTCAGCACGGCGTTGAGAACGACGACGAAACCGTGCCGCGATTGTCCACTGACGACGCCGGTCGAGCCGACGGCCCCGGCGTGAACGCCGTTTGGCAGCGGCACTACGCAGCTGGCACGGGCGATGCGATCGGGCATCAGCCAATCCATGTTGCGCGCCACGAATGGTCCTTCCGGAGTGGCCAATACAATCGTCGAGCAACCGAACAGTCCGAGGAACAGATCGTAACTGAGGTTGGCGATGGTCAGGTCGATGGGATCGACGCCGAGCAAGCGAGCATCGGCGTCGATCTGCGCGGCGTGATCGAGATAACGCTGTCGCACCAACACGGCCGCTTGCCGGCTCAGCGGATGAGGGCGCAGCTGCTCGGCGATTTCCGCCAGCAGAGCGCGAGCGGATTCGATTTGCGGCGGCGGATAGGGTTCGTGGACGAGCGGACATTCGCGGAACATGGATCCCCCTGAGTAGGTCCGGCGAGCCGAGCCGGACCGGACGTACAGGTGCCGCTCGGCTCGCGGCACCTACTTTCGTGGCGACATGCCGTCATAAGTATATCGCAGCCGGACCCGTCTCTCCGCTACAATGAGCGGGACAATCTCCGCCCCAAGGAGAGGCATCGTGAGGACGGCCCTGTTGCTCATCGCCCACGGCAGCCGGCAGGAAGAGGCCAACGCCGACCTGCTCCACGTCGCCGCCGGATTGCGGGCGCGCGGCTGGGCGATCGTCGAGGCGTCGTTTTTGGAACTGGCCGAGCCGGGCATCGAAGCAGGTGGCGTCCGCTGCGTCGAGCAGGGGGCCGAGCGCGTGGTTCTCGTGCCCTATTTTCTGTCGGCCGGCGTCCACGTCCGCCGCGATCTCGCCGAGGCGCGGGGGAAGCTGGCCGAACGATTCCCGGCGGTCGAGTTTCGCCTTGCCGAGCCGCTGGGCCGGCATCCGCTATTATTGGACGTGGTGGAGGAGCGTGCTCGCGGGGCCGAGCACCTTTCCTAGCCTACGGCTCGCCCAGGGAGGGCGAGAAGGATTTCCCAACCATCAGGACGAGTTCACCGATCATGCGATTCCCTGAGTTCTACGCCGGCACGACCGGCCCGCACATTTCGTTCGAGGTCTTTCCCCCGAAAACCGACGCCGCGATGGACTCGCTGCGCCGCGTCCTGCCGGAGCTGATCGAGCTAAAGCCGAGCTATATGACCGTGACCTACGGCGCTCTCGGCTCGACGCGCGAGCGGACGCTGGAGATCGCCGCCCTCCTCAAGCGCGAATACCGTATGGAGTCGGCGTGTCATCTGACCTGCGTCGGCTCCAGCCGCGCCGACCTCGACCGCCTTCTCGACGACATCCGTCGCTCTGGCGTCGAGAACATCGTCGCCCTGCGCGGCGATCCGCCGTGCGGCGAAATCGCCTTCGTGCCGCCGCCGGACGGCTACAGCCACGCCAACGAACTCGTCGCCCATATCCGCCGTCATCACGGCGGCTCGGACGGTTTCGGTCTGGCCGTGGCCGGCTATCCCGAAAAACACATCGAATCGCCCGACCGGACCACCGACCTGAAGCACTTCAAGAACAAGGTGGACGCCGGCGCCGACATCGTCATCACGCAGCTGTTTTACGACAACGCCGATTTCTTCTCGTTCGTCGCCGCCGCTCGCGCGTTGGGCGTGACGAAGCCGATTGTTCCGGGCCTGTTACCTGTGTTGTCGTCGAAGCAGGTGCGCCGCATCACGTCGCTGTGCGGCTCCAAAATTCCGCCGTCGTTGCAGGCGGAGCTGGAAGCCGCCGGCGACGATAATGACGGCCACGCCGAGGAGGTCGGCATCCGGCAATGCGTGGCGCAGGCGACAGAGCTGCTGCGCCGCGGCGTGCCCGGCATTCACTTTTACGTGCTGAACAAGTCGAGCCACATGCGCCGCATCATGGAGCAGCTTCGACCCGTGCTCGCCGAGGTACGGAGAAAACAGCCTCGTTGAGCGAGCAGGCGCGCCAATCCGCGAGAAGGAGAACGCTTGTGAAAACGTCGTGGATGATCGCCGGTGTGGTCGTGATCCTGAGCGGTGCAGGTCATGCGCAGGAGGCGTACCCCCTCTCGATTCCTGTACCGCCCGGCGCGCCAGCCCCCGTTTACAAACGGCTGCAAGTGCCGTCGCGCGACGGTCTCAAGCTGGCGGTCCACGAATGGGCGCCGGCCAAGTCCGTCGCCGGCAATCCGGTCGCTCTGTTCCTGCACGGCATCGGCATGCACGGCGAACCCTACGGCTCCATCGCCGCCGGTTTCACGTCGCGCGGCGTCGCCTTCGTTGTGCCGGACCTGCGCGGTCACGGTCGCTCGGAGGGCGTCCGCGGTGAATTGGCCTCGCCGCAGGTGATGCGAGCCGACATCGGCGCGGCCATCGCTCTTATCCACAAACGCTATCCCGATTCTCCGGTGGTACTGCTGGGCGACAGCATGGGCGGCGTGATCGCCATCGACTACGCCTGGCGCGGCGAGCAGCGCCTGGCGGGACTCGCCCTGATCGTGCCGGCCCTGGGATTGAACAAGGCGCAATGGGAGAAACCGGGCGGCGATCTCAAGACCCTTCTCACCAAGGGTGGTATCGCGCTGGCCACCGCAGCGAAGATCGGTCCCAGCACGCAGTCGACGGGCTTCCTCAAGGCGCGGCTGGCCGATAAGCTCGCCCTTCGCGAAGTCAAGCTGTCGTATCTGACTACCATCGCCGAGATGCAAACGGATTGGCGGGACGCCGCCGCCGGGATCAAGGCGCCACTGTTCGTGTGCATCGCCGGCAACGATCGCGTCATCGACAACGCGCGCGTTCGCCGCTTCTTCGATCGCGCCGCCACGCCGAAGGAGGACAAGATTTGGTGCAAGCTCGACGGCGCGTATCACACGGTCTGCTGGGATCCCGCCACGCCGGAGTTCGTGGGCGAGTTGACAAAGTGGATACTTAAGAGGCACTAACGATAGGATCGACTAGCCCGGAGCGCCAGCGACGGGCGCTTCGGCCCGTCGCTGGCGCTCCGGGCTAGAGCGTTTCCCTAGTTGATCTAGCGGTATGGCTGATTGTTGTCTATCCTGAATGGTTTTCAGGAGATCGGCCATGAAGGCATATTCCCTGGACCTGCGTGAACGGGTTCTTAAAGACTGTGACGCTGGCATGCCTAC
>DATBGU010000017.1:0-32959 GCA_036557825.1 Gemmataceae bacterium | reverse complement strand
GATAAAGTCGCCTTCAGCAGTTGCGCCGTGCCGGCCGTTGTGCAGACGTTCCACCGCGAAGCGCGCCCGAAACTGGTGCTGTGCGGCATCGAGACGCACGTCTGCGTCCTGCACACCGCTCTTGATCTGCTCGCCCTTGATTTCCGCGTCTACGTCGCTGTCGATGCCGTCGGCTCGCGCTACCGCCTCGATCACGACATCGCCTTGCGCCGTCTGGAACACGCCGGCGCCGTGCTGACGACCAGTGAAATGTGCGTCTTTGAGTGGATCGGCGGCGCCGGCCATCCCCAGTTCAAGGCCGTCAGCAAGTTGATTCAGGAACGCATGCAATGGATGGGCGAGCGGCCGGCATAAGCCGGCTGTTGACCCTTTTAACATCCGGCTCACGCCGGCCGCTCGCCGGCTTCTGAGGAGAACCATGAACATCCCCGGCCCGTTGAATCCGCCGTCGCGTCTGCTGCTCGGTCCTGGTCCCAGCGACGCCCATCCGCGCGTCCTCCGCGCCATGGCCACGCCGTTGTTGGGGCACCTCGATCCGCAGTTTTTGGAGATCATGAACGGCGTGCAGGAGATGCTCCGCGCCGTCTATCAGACGAAGAACTCCGTCACCTTCCCCGTCAGCGCCACCGGCATGGCGGGCATGGAGACGTGTTTGGCCAACCTCATCGAGCCGGGCGATCGCGTCGTCGTCTGCGTCGCCGGTTTCTTCGGGCAGCGCATGGTCGAGATCGCCGGCCGTGCCGGAGCGCAGGTCACGGTGCTCGAACGGCCGTGGGGCGAAGTGTTCGATTTGCAGCCGATCCGCGAGACGCTGCAAAAGGTTCGGCCGAGGGTGCTCGCCGTCGTGCAGGCGGAGACTTCGACGGGCGCCTGGCAGCCGCTGGAAGGACTGGGCGCGCTGTGCCACGAGTTCGATACGCTGTTGGTGGTCGATGCCGTCACGGCGCTGGGTTGCATTCCCATCGCCCTGGACGCCTGGCAGATCGACGCCGTTTACAGTTGCTCGCAGAAGGGACTGAGTTGCCCGCCGGGATTGTCGCCGGTGTCGTTCAGCCCGCGCGCCGTCGAAGTTTTCAGCAAGCGCAAGACGAAAGTGCAGAGCTGGTATTTCGATCTCAACCTGGTTGAGCATTACTGGGACAGCGAACGTTTCTACCATCACACCGGGCCAATCACGATGATTTACGCCCTCTACGAGGGGCTGCGTCTGGTGCTGGAGGAAGGGCTGGATAAGCGATTCGCCCGGCACCAGCGCAATCACGAGGCGCTCAAGGCGGGTCTGGGGGCGCTGGGACTGACATACGTCGCGAACCAGAAACATCAATTGCCGCAACTCAACGTCGTGCGCCTCCCCGCTGGGTGCGAGGATTTGGCCGTGCGAAAACGGCTGCTCACTGAATTTGGCATCGAAATCGGCGGCGGTCTCGGCGAGTTCAAGGGCAAGGCATGGCGTATCGGCGTCATGGGCACGAACAGCCGGCCCGATGTGATACTGCTGTTCTTGGCGGCGCTGGAGCATTGTTTGGCGAGCCAAGGAGTGAAAGTACAGCTGGGAGCCGGCGTGGCGGCGGCGAACCGCGTTTACCTGGCATAAAGGGCGGCCTACTCGGAGGGAACATGAGCGGCATTACATCATCTCCCGATGCCCCCCGAGTATTCCGTGCCACGGTTCTCATGGTCGCGGTCCATAGCCTCCTCTGGTCCGTGGTGTTGCTTGGTTTGTTTCTGGAGGTGCCGCGCGCGGAAAAGGTGTTCCGCGACTTCAACATCAAACTGCCGGTGATGACGCAACTGGTGCTGTTTCTGGGCCGGTGGGTCGAAAACCACGCCCCCGAAGTGGGGAGCTTCGTGTTCTTCCTTCTCGTGGTGGACGGTTTGAGCTACTATCGCTTGCGCTCGTCCGCCCCGCAGTTCCTCAGTAAATTGTGGGCCTTCTCCATGTTCCTTCTGCCCATCGTCGCCATTGTGGGAATAGCCATCGGCATCTTGAAACCCCTGATTGCATTACAGGAAGGGCTTTCCAAGTAGGGACAGCCCCGGCTATGGGGATAACACACAATACACCATGAATTCACAAACTCCTCCTCCACGATCTCTCGCCTCTCGCACCGGGACGTTCCCCACGGTCCGGCCGCGCCGCCTGCGCCATCATCCACTGGTGCGCGGACTCGTCCGCGAGACGACGCTGACCGTTGAGGATCTGATCCTGCCCTTGTTCGTCCGTCCGGGACAGGGGATCAAGAAAGAAATCGCCTCGATGCCGGGCAATTATCAGCTCAGCATCGATCGACTCATCGAGGAAGTGGGCGCCTCCCTGGATCTAGGCGTGCGTGCCTTCATCCTGTTCGGCATCCCGACTCACAAGGACGCGACCGGCTCCAGCGCTCTCGATCCCGAAGGTATCGTGCAGCAAGCCCTTCGCGCCCTGCGAAAACAGTACGGCGATCGCGCCTTGCTGATGACCGATGAATGTTTTTGCGAGTACACCGATCACGGACATTGCGGAGTGCTTTCCGAGTCCACCGGCCGGCTCGACCTCGACAACGACGCCACGCTGCCTCTATTGGCGAAGCAGTGCGTCAGTCACGTCCAGGCCGGCGCCGATCTTGTCGCCCCCAGCGGCATGCTCGACGGCATGGTTGGTGCCATCCGCGCCGCGCTCGATGCGGCCGGATTTTCCCATGTCCCGATCATGAGCTATGCGGCCAAGTACGCTTCCGGCTTCTATGGACCTTTCCGCGACGCCGCCGAGTCGCCGCCGCAATTCGGCGACCGCAACAGTTATCAGATGGACCCCGCCAACGGCGACGAGGCGCTGCGCGAGGTCGAGTTGGATTTGGCCGAGGGCGCGGACATCATCATGGTCAAGCCGGCGCTGGCGTACCTGGACATCATCCGCCGCGTCAAGGAGCGTTTCGCCGTGCCGGTGGCGGCGTACAATGTCAGCGGCGAATTCGCCATGGTCAAGGCGGCGGCGCAGAAGGGTTGGATCGACGAGCGCCGCGTCGCGCTGGAGATCCTCACCGGCATCAAGCGGGCCGGCGCCGACATGATCCTCACGTATTTCGCGCGCGACGCGGCACAGTGGTTACAATAAATCCGAAATCCGAAGCACGAAATCCGAAAGAAAATCAAAACCCGAAGCGTGAAATCCAAAACAGAAGAAGGCGCGGTTTTGAATTTGATTATTTCGATTTGGGATTTCTTTCGGATTTCGTGCTTCGGATTTCGGATTTCCCCGGAGGGGTTATGTTAGTCGGACAACAGATTGGACAGTTCACCATCGACAAGGAACTCGGTTCCGGCGCGATGGGCACCGTCTATCGTGGGCGCTACACCAAGACGGGGAAGATCATGGCGCTGAAGGTGATGGCGCCCGGCTTCGGCTCAACCAACGCCGCCGCCGGCGATCGGTTCGAGCGCGAGATCACCGTCCTGAAGCAACTCAACCATCCGAGCATCGTCCGCTTTTACGACGCCGGCAAACAGCAGGGGATGCGCTACTTCGCGATGGAGTACATCGAGGGTGAATCGCTCGATCACGTCATGGCGCGCCGCGGACGCATGACCTGGGAGGAAGTGGTGTCGCTCGGCCAGCAACTCTGTTCCGCCTTGCAGCACGCGCACGAGAAGGGCATCATCCACCGCGACTTGAAGCCGTCCAATATCATGGTATTGCGCGACGGCACCCTCAAGCTGACCGACTTCGGCATCGCCAAGGCCACCGACCTGGAAGCGCTGACGCAGACCAACTGCACCGTGGGCACGGCCGCCTACATGTCGCCGGAGCAGTGCAAGGGCCAGAGCGACCTGACCACCAAATCCGACCTCTATTCGCTGGGCGTGCTGTTTTACGAACTGCTGACCGGCAAAAAGCCGTTTAAGGCCGACAACGCCATGGAAATGTTCATGCAGCACGTCAAGGGCAAGTTCGAGCGACCGTCGCGCCTGGTGTTCGACATCCCGGTGTGGCTGGACACGCTGGTTTGTCAATTGCTGGAGAAAGAGCCGGAGAAGCGGCCGCTCGACGCCAACATGGTCGCCAACACGCTCGGTTCCATCCAGGAGAAGATTGAAGCGCAGCAGAGCGCCGGCGTCGAGGCCGTGCGCCGCCGCCTGATCGACCGCTCGGCCGGCTCGAAACGGCTCGGCGAGGAAGACAAGGAGGCCGCCCGCGTCCTGATGACCGGCAAGGGCCGAGCGAAGCGCAAACACACGAAGAAACGATTATATCAGCAAATATGGTTCCAGGCCGCCTGCCTGCTGCTGGCGCTGAGTGTTGTGGGAACCCTGCTGTACCTCGTGTTTCGGGCGCCGTCGGCCGACAAGCTGTACCAGCAGGCGCAAAAGGCGTGGAAATCCGGCGATCCCGATGTGCGCGACCAGGCGATCGGGCCCAACGGCGCGATCCGAAGGTACATCAAGGAATACGGCAGCAAGAACGACGAGAGGGCGAAAGAGGTCCGCGGCTGGGACGAACAGATCCAGGTCGAACAGAAGGAACGACTAATCGCCCGGTTTTTACAGAAGAAGCGAAACAATAGCGCGCTGGCGTTCGAGGCGCAGGACAAGGCCGAGGAAGAGGCGTTCGCCGCGGCCAAAGCGGAGGACGATGGGGAGCGCGATAAGGCAGTCGAGCGCTGGCAGCAGGTCAAGCAAATCGGCTCGACGGCATGGGGTCTCACGGCCGATCGCCATCTCGACGACCTCAACCGTCTTGCGTCGATGGACCGGCAGTTTGAGCAACTTCACAAGCAGATTCGTATCAGCGGAAAAGATGAGCCGTTGGCCGACCCGCTCCAGCAGCAGGCGTTCCTGGCCTGGCGGGCGAAGAATTCGCTGGTCGAGGATTCCGGACTCGCCGCCGCGATGTTGAAGTCGCTCAAGAGGGAAACCATCGACAAGCCGCAGGCGCATGTGTTGTATCTCTACGCGACCTGCAACGGCAAACGCTTGGCCGATGAAAAGCAAGACAAAAAGACAGTGGAAGAAGCGGTCCGATCGAAGCTCCAGGGCGATTCGTTACAAAATCCCGACAAGCTGCGCTTGTGTCTGGACATTCTGGCCCTGTACGAGAAGGATGAGGACATGGCCCCGCTGGTGCAAGAGGCGGCCAAGCTCCGCGACAAATTGCAAAACCAGTAACTCGCCGCTTGCTTGTGAGGGAACTTCCATGCCTCCGCAGCGTGTCCGCAGTCGGGAAGCATTTCAGCGCGCTTGCCGTCTGATACCCGGTGGCGTCAACAGTCCGGCGCGGGCCTTCGGCGCCGTCGGCGGTCAACCGCCGTTCATCGCTCGCGGCGAAGGGCCGTACCTCTACGACATCGACGGCAATCAGTATCTCGATTACGTCGCCTCGTGGGGTCCGCTCATCCTGGGTCACGCTCATCCGCGCGTGGTCCACGCCGTCGAGGAAGCCGTGCGCCGCGGCGCCAGTTTCGGCGCTCCCACCGAAGCCGAATCGCAGCTCGCCGAGTTGATTATTGACGCCGTGCCGTCGATCGAGATGGTGCGCCTGGTCAGTTCGGGGACCGAGGCGTCGATGAGCGCCATCCGCCTGGCGCGCGGCTTCACGGGTCGGGACGCGATTGTCAAATTCGCCGGTTGCTATCATGGCCACGTCGATAGTTTGCTGGTGCAGGCCGGCTCCAGCGCCACCACGCTCGGCGTGCCCAACAGCCCCGGTGTGCCGTCCGGCTGCACCGCCGATACGCTGGTGCTGCGCTACAACGACGTGCAGGAGTTGGCCGACGCCTTCGCCGCGCACGGCGAACGCATCGCCGGCGTCATCCTCGAACCGGTCGTCGGCAACATGGGGCTGGTCCGGCCCTCGACGGAGTTCCTCAGTGAGCTTCGCCGCCTGACCGAAAAGCACGGTTCGCTGCTGATCTACGACGAGGTGATGACCGGCTTCCGTCTGGCATACGGCGGCGCGCAGCAATTGTTCCATCAGATGCCGGACTTGACGGTGCTGGGCAAAATCGTCGGCGGCGGTTTGCCGGTGGGCGCGTACGGCGGGCGAGCGGACGTGATGAAGCACGTCCTGCCGGCCGGTCCCGTCTTCCAGGCCGGCACGCTGTCGGGCAACCCGCTGGCGATGGCCGCCGGCATCGCGACGTTGCAGGAACTGCGCGATCGTCCGCCCTACTCCCGATTGGAGGAACTGAGCGAGCGGCTGGCGAAGGGACTGCACGAGGCCGCTCGCGCCGCCGGGTTGATGCACTGCGTCGCGCGCGTCGGCAGTATGTGGACGCTGTTTTTCACCGAGGGGCCGGTGATCGATTACGATACGGCCAAGCGAGCCGACACATCGCGCTTCGCGCGCTTTTTCTGGGCAATGATGGACCGTGGGTTTTATCTGCCGTGCAGTCAGTTCGAGGCCGCCTTCACCTCGGCGCTGCATACGGAAAAGCACATCGACCAGACCCTCGCCGCCGCGCGAGAGGCGCTGGCGGAGATCGCCCGCGCGTAACACCGAGATCCAACATTAGGTGAGTACCATGAACGATTCTCACGAGCGCATGGCAAACCACGCGGCCTATCGCCAGATGAAAGACGGTCTTGCGCAAACCTACGGAGTGGGTCGGTTCGTCGCCATCTCGAACGGGCAAGTCATTGCCGAGGCAGCTACCTTCTTGGAACTGCGCGACCATCTGCTTTCCATTGGGAGAGATCCGGCGCAGGCTCTGATCGTCGAAGCCGGAGCAGATTATCCTGAGACGGCGGTCATTTTTTCACAAGGTTAAGCGCCCATGATCGTTGTCGCTTTTGAGCAGCGAAACCCATACAAAGGAAAACCGGATCGCCCTTGGATTCGCCTGCGGTTGGAAGCGCTCGATGGCACTCTTCTCGAGTTGGAATTGCTCGCGGACACTGGAAATCCTTGCGCCTTGATCCTTGCCTCACCGAGCATGGCACGATTGAAGGCTGGCGACGCTCCAGACATCCAGAGTAATTTCGGACTCTTGCAAGGGGGTTGGTTGCAGTTGGCCATGCCCGAACTTGGGCTAACTCAGCCCGTGGTGGGGTATGCCAGCGATGCGGTTGCTGCTGCGGCCAAAGCCAGCCATGTCGATTTTGCGGGGCTTGTCGGATTGCCGCTGCTTCGGCTCCTTGAATACGGTGGAGATGCGAATTGGTTCTGGGTTCGGCCAAAGGGCGGTACGCCTTAAGATTGGCAGGGAACCTTCCCTGGAATGCGGCATCCAGCCGCGCATCCGCGTCCCTCATTGAGTATCATGGAGGCGCGGCAATCGAGTGATGGAGCCTATCCACCCCCGAAGAGGGAACGGGATTCTCGACCATGCCCAACCCCGCCGACACTCCGACGCGTTCGGGGCCGGATCTGTCCCAACAGTTCCGCGAACTGTGGGCACAAGGACCGCAACCCGACGTGCGACGATTCCTGGCCGACGCCGGCGACCTCCGCGCGGCGCAGGTCGGCGAAGTGCTGCGCATCGATCAGCGCGAGCGCTGGGGGCGCGGCGAACGGCCGCGGCTGGACGAATATCTGCAACTGTGTCCCGCCCTGCGGACCGATCCGGCACAACTTCTTGAGATGATCCGCCAGGAATTCGCGCTGCGGCGACAGCACGGCGAATCGCCGCAACCGGCAGAATACATTCAGCAATTCCCGGAACATGCCGATCTTCTTGCTCGTTCGCTGCCGACTACTCAGGAGGCCGACGGCTTCGATGCCGACGAGTTTGACAGCACCAATGCGGGGCCGTCGGAATCGCGGCCGACGCTGGCGACGGCGGGGGCGCCGCCGATGCCGCATGCGCTGGCCATGCCTTCGCTGCCCGGTTACAACATCGTCCGCGAACTGGGACGCGGCGGCATGGGTGTCGTCTATCAAGCCTTCGACCGCAAGCGTCTGCGGACGGTGGCCTTGAAGACCATGCAGGGGGTCGATCCGCGCTCGCTGCTGCGCTTCAAACAGGAATTTCGCAGCCTCGCCGGTCTGAACCACCCCAACCTTGTCGCCCTCTATGAGTTGACCGGCGACGGCCTGCACTGGTTTTTCTCAATGGAGTTGATCGAGGGCGTCTCGTTCCTTCATTACATTCACGGCGACCCCGATGTCGGGTCTTACACGCCGGCGCTCCGCGATGTCGGTTCCGAGAGCGTGCCGGCGAGAGGGCGGCTGGCCCCTCTGAAACCGGATCAACTCGAACGGCTTCGCGGGGCGCTGTCGCAGCTGGCCTCCGGCGTTCATTTCCTGCACGAGTCGGGCAAGCTGCATCGCGACATCAAGCCGGGCAACGTGCTGGTCACGCCGCAAGGCCGCGTCGTGCTGCTCGATTTCGGCCTGGCCGCCGAACTGGACCGCGATCAACGACATTGCAGCGTTCATCTGCTAGGCACCGTCGCCTACATGTCGCCGGAGCAGGGCGAGCGCAAACCGATCTCGCCGGCCAGCGACTGGTATGCCGTCGGCGTCATTCTCTACGAGGCGCTGACGGGGATACTGCCGTTCGACGGCGAGACCTACGAGATTTTGCAGAACAAGCTGCGCTTCGATCCACCCGCGCCGGCGGCGATGGTGCCGGGAACGCCGGAGGATCTCTCGTCGCTGTGCATGGAGCTTTTGCAACGCGTTCCGCAGGGGCGGCCTTCGGGCGGAGAAGTGCTGGGCCGGCTCTCTCCCGGCGAGCCGGCGCCCGGCGGCAGCGCTCCGACTCGCGGAGCAAGTCGGCCACCAAGTGCGCATCGTCTGGAAGTGCCTTTGATCGGCCGGCAGATGCACTTGCGGACGCTGACGGAGGCGTTCGAGGAAATGCGCGGCGGCCACACCATCTTGGTGGACGTGCATGGCCGTTCCGGCGCGGGCAAGAGCGCCCTGGTGCAGCGCTTCCTCGATGAGTTGAGTGAGCGCGGCGAAGCGGTGATACTCGCCGGACGCTGCTACGAGCAAGAGTCGGTGCCCTACAAAGCGCTGGATAGCCTGGTCGATGCGCTGAGCCGTTACTTGGAGCGGCTGCCGGTGTTGGAGGCGCAGGCGCTGTGGCCGCGCGACCTCGTCGCCCTGGCGCGCGTGTTCCCGGTGCTTCGCCGCCTCGATGCCGTGTCGGGCGCGCCGCGCCGCGCCTTCGAGGTGTCCGATCCGCAGGAAGTGCGCCGCCGCGCCCTGTCGGCGCTCCGCGAATTGCTGGCCCGTCTGGGCGATCGACGCCCGCTGGTGCTGGCCATCGACGATCTGCAATGGGGGGATGAGGACAGCGCCGCCCTGCTGACCGACTTGCTGCGGCCGCCGGATCAGCCCGCGCTTCTGCTGCTGCTGTGCTATCGCCGCGAGGAGGCGGACACCAGTGCTTGCCTGCGCGCCTTGCGGAAGGTCCAGGATCTAGGGGGACTGGAGCGACGCGATTTGCCGGTCGAGCCGTTGAAGCCGGCGGAGCGGCGCCAGCTGGCCCTGGCGCTGCTCGATCCGCACGATGAAACGGCGGCGGCGCGGGCGGAGTCCATCGCTCGTCAGTCGGGCGGCTATCCCTTCTTCGTCTATGAGCTGGCACAGTACGTCCAGGGCGGCGCGCCCAGCGGCGATCGGCCCTCGAAGTCGAGTTCGCAGTCGGGAGATTTGGTTTCCCTCAGCGAGGTTCTGTGGTCGCGCATCCTTCGGCTGCCCGAGGAGGCGCGGCGGCTGCTTGAGGTTGTGGCCGTGGCCAGCCGCCCGCTGTGCCAGACGGATGCCTGCCGGGCCGCCGAGGTCGGCGAAGAACATACCGCCCTCGCCTCGCTCCGCTCCGGCCGGCTGCTGCGCAGTTCCGGTCCAGGCGAGCACGGCGAGATCGAGACCTACCACGATCGCATCCGTGAGACGGTCCTGCTGCACCTCGCCCCCGATACGCTGCGTCACCATCATTGCCGGCTTGTTACCGTGTTGGAAGCCTCCGAGGGGACCGACCCGGAAGTACTTGCCGTCCACCTTGTCGGCGCAGGCGAAACGGCGCGGGCCGGGCATTATTACGCCCTGGCGGCGGCGCGAGCGGCCGAGGCGCTGGCGTTCGACCGCGCCGCCAAGCTGTACCGCTTCGCTCTGGAACTGCAAGCGCCGCGGGGCGAGGCGGAGCGGCAACTGCGCACCAAACTCGGCGACGCCCTGGCGAATGCCGGCCGCGGCGCCGAGTCGGCGCGGGCCTATTTGGCGGCCACCGGCGGCGCCGACCCGGCCGAGATGCTCGAATTACAGCGCAGTGCCGCGCTGCAATTCCTGCGCAGCGGCCACATCGATGACGGAGTGGATACGTTGCGCACCGTTCTCGCGGCCGTCGGCCTGCGACTGCTGCCCACGCCGCGGCGCGCGTTCTGGGCGCTGGTCTTTCAGCGCCTCCGGCTATACTTACGCGGCGTTCGCTTCCGGTCACGTTCCGCCGAGCAGATCAACGCGGAGGAATTGACTCGCCTGGACATCTGCCAGTCGGCTGCCGTTGGCTTGAGCATGGTGGATACGTTGCAAGGAGCCTACTTCCAAACGCGCAGTCTGCTCCTGGCTCTGCGTGTCGGCGAACCCAATCGCTTGGTGACGGCCCTGGCGATGGAGGCCGCGCACACGTCCGTGGAGGGCAGTCGAAGCCGCCGCCGCACCGCGTACTATCTCCAAGCTGCCGAGGCACTGGCGCGGCAGGTGGACCGTCCCTATGCGCATGCGCTGGTGTCCCTGTCACGCGGCATCGCAGCCGCGCTGGAAGGCGACTGGCGCAACGGTCTACGGCTGTGCGACGAAGCCGCGCACATCCTGCGCGATTCCTGCACCGGCGCGCTTTGGGAACTGGGCACAGCCCATCGCTTCACCCTGTGGCCGTTGATGTTCATGGGCGAGGTTGTCGAGATCAACCGCCGTCTGCCGCGATTGCTCAAGGAGGCGCGCGAACGCGACGACCTGTACGAGGAAACGAACCTGTGCCTGGCCGTGCGCACGTTCGTGCGCCTGGCCGCCAACGAGCCGGAACGCGCCCGCACCGAGTTGGCCCAGGTCATGGAGCGATGGTCGCAGCAGGGTTTCCACGTCCAGCACATGAATCGCCTCTTCGACGACGGCCAGATCGATTTGTATCTCGGCGATGCGGAAAGCGCCTGGCATCGTCTGGCGGAATCGTGGCCGGCTCTGGAGCGTACGCACTTGATGCGCGTTCAGCAGATCCGCATTGTCATGCTGCACCTGCGGGCGCGCGTCGCCGTGACGCGCGCCGCCGGCAAGGATTCCGCGATGTGGCTGTGTAGCGCCGAGCGCGACGCTCGCTCCTTACATCGAGAGAAATTGTTGTGGCCCGAGGCGTTGGCGCTGCTGATCGACGCCGCCCTCACCTTCCGCCGCGGCGATGCGAAGCGATCCGGCGAGATACTCAGCACGGCGACGGAGGCTTTCGAGAAGGCCGAGATGCGCCTGCATGCAGCCGTCGCTCGTCGCCGGTTGGGACAACTCCTTGGCGGGACGCAAGGGCAAGAGCTGGTGCGCCGGGCCGAGGAGTGGATGAGCGGGCAGAAGATTCGCAATCTCGACCGGATGGCGGTCCTGCTGGCGCCGGGCTGGGAGTGAGAACCGAGAGGAGTAAACGGATGACGGATTCTCCTCCCACCGTGATTGTGCTGGGCGGTCCAAATGGAGCGGGCAAGTCGACGGCGGCTCGAACGCTGCTCGCGGAAACGCTTCGGATAATGACCTTTGTCAACGCCGATGTCATTGCCCAAGGATTGGCGGGATTCGATCCCGATAGCGCCGCCATCGAAGCGAGCCGCATCATGCTGGAGCGCTTGCACTCCCTGGCCGAGCAGCGAGCGGATTTCGCCTTCGAGACGACGCTCGCGGGCTACTCTCGCGGGTTGGCTGGACAAACTGCGACAAACGGGCTATGTCGTTCATTTGCTCTACTTCTGGTTGGATAGCGCGGACCTCGCGGTTTCGCGGGTGGCTGAACGGGTCAGCATGGGAGGGCACAATATCCCGGAGGTGACGGTTCGTCAGCGCTATCATCGCAGCATCCAAAATTTCTTCCTTCTTTATCGCCCCATCATCAACACCTGGCGAGTATTTGACAACAGCCAGCGCGGCACTTCTCGGGTAGTCGCCGAGGGGGAAGGAACGAGCCTCGAAACCATCTTGATGGAACCTTCCTGGCAATTGATGAAGCAGGAGTTGCCCTCATGAACGATCAACCCCGTCCTTCGATTGCGGAATTACTGGCGGATCGCGATCTCATCACCGCCGCTGTCAATCGAGCGATTCAAGAGGCCGTCCTGAAACATGCCCAGGCGGGACAAGCGATCGCGGTTTCTCAAAATGGGGAAGTGGTGTGGATACCACCGGCCGAAATCCTGGCCGATTTCGCCGGTGATACGGCGAAGAAAGCTCTCCCCGCCTAAGTTCACGGCATCTCTTCCGCCCACACAGTTTGGTACGCGCCCAGCGCCTCGAAATACTCAAACAAGCGCCGGTAGAACGGCAGTACCGAAAGCGTGGCACTGTCGCCGATGACCAGCAGTTTGCGGCGAGCGCGGGTCAGGGCCACGTTCGTCCGCCGCACGTCGGCGAGGAAGCCGATCTCGCCCTCGGTATTGCTGCGGACCAGCGACAGCACGACAGCCTCTTTCTCGCGCCCCTGGAAACCGTCCACGCTGTCGATCTCCAATCCCGCCACCGGCAGCAGTTCGCGCAGACGGCGCACCTGCGCGGCGTAAGGCGCGATCACCGCGATGTCCTTCGCCGGCACGCCGGCTTGCAGCAGAGCATGGACCTTGCGCGCGACCAAATCGGCCTCCTGTGGATTCAGCCGGCTTTCGCCGTCCGGTTCGACTTCCTCCTCGTAACCCGCGCCGGCGGTGTCGATGAACTGCACCGGCTGCTCGGTCAACGGTTCTCTCCGCACGTCCGGCAAATCGCACAGGAGATGCTCCGCCACGGTTGCATCGGCGATCAACTCGCCCTCGTAAAACTCGCGCGACGAAAACCCCATGATCGCCTCGTTCATACGATACTGCACATCCAGGCGGCGCGTCACTCGGTCGCCGTACAGGCTGACGAGCCGTTCGAGGAGACTGACGCCGAAGCCGTTCCGGACGGCCTCCTGAGACAGCACTGTCGGCGGCAGTTGGCAGTGATCGCCGGCCAACACCACTCGGCCGGCGCGCGCGAGCGGAATCCAGCATCCCGGCTCCGTCGTCTGGCAGGCTTCGTCGATCACCAGCAGATCGAAGGCGCGCCGGCCGACGATCTCGCCATCCAGGCCCGTCGTCGTGGAGCAAAGAATGGGGGTGGCGTTCAGGATGCTTTCAACGGCTTGCGTTTCCAGGCGGCGCGCGTCGGTGAGGAGCGAGCGCGCTTCCTGGCGCATGTCGCGGCGGGCGCCCGGTTCGGGTTTGGCGCGCGTCCACTTGCTCGCCTGCCGAAACAGGGCGAACGCTTCCTTGGCGAACTTGCGGGCCAGCCTCACGTCGGAGTGGTTCTCGACCATCAGATCGAGCGTATGTTCGCGCAGCTGCGGCAGAACGCGGGCAGGGTGGCCGAGACGCACGGCTTGCTCGCCGTGCGCGAGGAGGCGTTCGAGAAGATTATCGACCGCGAGATTACTCGGCGCGCACACCAGCACCTTGTCGCCGCGACGCACGGCCTGACGGATCAACTCGACGACGGTCGTCGTCTTGCCGGTGCCCGGCGGGCCGTGAATCACGGCGGCATCGCGGGCGGACAGGGCGAAGCGCACCGCCTCTTGCTGCGATTCGTTGAGGGTCGCATCCAGCGGTGCAAAGTCTTCCGGCGGCGCGAACGACGCCGGCGTTTGGCCGAGCAGGATGCCGCGCAGTTCGGCGAGGCGATCGCCGCGCGCCGCTCGGGCGCGGTCCAGCGCCTGACGCTGACGCAGACGAGCGGCTTCATCGTGGGACAGATCGAGACGATACAGCGGTTGTTCGCGTTGGTCGTCGGGCGGCTCGTCGAAGGCCACACGAAGGAAATTATCGCCGCGTTCGGAGACGACGCCGCGCCAACCGTTGGCGCGACCGCCCTGCGGCGAGAGCAGAACCGGCGTGCCTGCTTGCAAGCGCGTCCAGGGCAGCGGTTGGTTCGGATTGCGTTTGCCCAGAGTCAGCAGCGACCGGCCGCCCAGCCCGGCGTACTCGTCGCGCACCACGAGATCGACGAGGCACGCGCCGCTCTGCTCCGCCTCACCCGATTGCAGACGCCGCACGCGCTCCAGGATCTGCCGCGCCTCGGCCTGCGATTCGAGTTCGAGAAGTTCGGCGAGACGTTGGAAATGATCGAGAGGCATGAAAAAACTCAAAAGACAAGCCCGGAGCGCCAGCGACGGGCAAACCCGTCGCTGGCGCTCCGGGCTTGTCGATGTGCTACTTCAGCGGGGAATAATCGGTGGGTTTCATGTACACCGACTCCGGCGGTTTGGCGAGCAGCTTGCCATCCTTCTCGGACTCCTCGCGGACCTTCTTCCAGACGGGATCGTCGCGGAAGGCGTTCCAGCTTTTGTCCGCCGCTTCCTTGCTCGGATAGGCGAGGATGTAAATCAGCTTCTCCTCACCCTCCTTTTGTTTCGCCGGCATCCAGAAGCCGATGATGGTCATGCCGTGCTTCTCGAACAGGCGGTTGGTGTGATCGCGGAAGCGCGCGTTGAGGGCGTCCATCTTGCCCGGCGCGGCCGTGTAGGTCCGCAACTCGAAGATGCGCGTATCCACCTTTTTCTCTCCCTTGTCCGCATTTCGTCCATGCGTTAGATGGACGGCACTCCCGATAACCAGGCCCACGATCATCACACCCAGCAGATACTTCATTGGTCGCACTCCTTCACCGTTACTGCCCCTTCGCCGCTCCCTTGACTCCCGCTTTGCCGATGCAGAACAAATGCTTGTTGCCGCGAATGAACAGGCGATTATCGGCCACCGCGGGCGTGGACGAAACGGGTTCGCCGACCGTGTTCTTGGCCAACAGTTTGAACGTCGGCGCCGCCTCGAACACGAACACCGAACCATCGTTGGCGACGGCGTACACCTTGCCGTCCACCATCACCGGCGAGGCCGTGATGCCGCGCTCCGTGAGGCGCTCCCTCCACACCTCCGCGCCGGTGCGCGCCAGATAGCAAGCGGCCATGCCATCGTCGGTGACGCTGTAGACGTGGTCGCCGCGAGCCAGCAAACACGGCACGTAAGGCGTGGCCTTGTTCTTCTGCCAGGCAAGGTTTTTCGCCGTCACGTCGCCCTTGTCGCCCATCTTGACGGCGATCAGGTGCCGGCTGCCGTCGCCGTCGCCGCTGTTGGCGACGATCAGCTCGCCGGCCGCGATCGACGACGCCACGGTCCGCAGCGGTTTGCGCGGGAACGACCAGGTGTACGACCAGTTGATCTTGCCGTCGGCCGGATTGTAGGCGGTGATGCCGGCCGTGCTGGTCGCGATCAACTCCTCGCCGCCGTCGGATCGGGCGCGCACGAACGGCGTGGAATAGCAGGTGCGGAACGCCTTGCGCTCGACCTCCCAAGCCTCTTTGCCGCTGCGGGCGTCGAAGGCCAGCAAGTGCGCCGAGCCGTCCTGATCGTTGGCCAGCACGACCTTGTCGCCCACGCGCATGGGCGAATGGCCGACGCCGTGCTGGCTCGTGAAACTGCCGAGATCCTTTTCCCAGACCGGCTTGCCGTCCTTGAAGTCGTAAGCGCCCAGGTGGATGTGCTCGCCATCCCAGAAGACGGCGTAGACGCGTTCGCCGTCGGTGGCCGGCGTCGAGGAGGCCATTGTGTTGAGGTCGTGCTTGCGGGCGTTGTGGCCCGCTGTCGCTGTCTTCCACAGGATTTCGCCGCTGGCGGCGTCGAGGGCGATCAGCCAGCGCTCCTTGCCGTCCTTGGAGGACGATTGCAGAAAGGCGCGACCGCCCTGCACGATCGGCGACGAATGGCCGGAGCCGGGAATGGCCGTCTTCCACAGGACGTTCTCGGCGTTCCATTTGATCGGCACGTCCGTGTCGGCGGCGATACCGGTGCCGTTGGGACCGCGGAAGCGCGGCCAATCGCCCGCGCCGGCCAGGCCGCAGCCCAAGAGCAGCAGGACAGGGGCGAGCACAAAACGCGGGTCGCGAAATCGTGGGTGCATGGTCGTCATCATCCCCCTGAGTATGGACTG
This sequence comes from Gemmataceae bacterium, assembly GCA_036557825.1. GTDB lineage: Bacteria > Planctomycetota > Planctomycetia > Gemmatales > Gemmataceae > JAJPHU01. The sequence continues at coordinate 16,845 of DATBGU010000017.1, read as the reverse complement.
TCAAATAGCTCAACAACCGTCGGCTCATTCCTCCGATCCCGGATGACCACTATACCACGCCTTTGCCGTGGAGGGGTAGAACCTGCTTCGCCGCCGCCCGCTTTAGGTTTCTCTCGCCGCGGCCCACTGTTTGCCGTAACATCGAGATTATCTCTCCCGATACGCGGAGCCGGATACGGGACCGTTATGAAACTCATTCTCGCCATCATTCAGCCGTCGAAACTGGAAGCCGTCAAGGAGGCGCTCAACAAGGTCGAGGTCTTCCGTCTAACCATCGTGGACGTGCAAGGGTTCGGCCGGCAAAAGGGCCATTCGGAAGTCTATCGCGGCCACGAACTGACCGTGAACCTGCTGCGCAAGGTGCAACTGCAAATCGCCGTCAACGAGGACTTCGTCGAACCGACGGTCAACGCCATCATGGAGGCCGGCCGCACCGGACCGGAAGGGCGCATCGGCGACGGTAAAATCTTCATTCTGCCCCTGGAGGACTGTATCCGCATCCGCACCGGCGAACGCGGACCCGAAGCGATCTAGCCATGCACATTCATAAAATCGAGCAACTGACGCACGAGAAATGGCTGAACCTGTATGCGGCGGCGTTCGAGCACAACGGCCACACCGGCCGCTGGGTGTTCGCTTCGCGCAAGCCGCAACCCAACCGCGACCGCGCCGCCGACGCCGTCGTCATCGTGCCGATTCTGCGTCAGCCCGATGAGCCGCCGCGATTGGTGATGGTGCGTGAGTTTCGCGTGCCGGTCGGCGATTACGTCTTCGCCTTCCCCGCCGGCCTGCTCGAATCCGGCGAGAGCATCGAGGACACGGTTCGCCGCGAATTGATGGAGGAAACCGGTCTGGAGGTCGTCGCCGTCAAGCGCGTCAGTCCGCCGCTGTACTCGTCGAGCGGCCTGACGGACGAGTCCGCGGCGCTGGCCTTCGTCGAGGCGCGGGCGACGCCGAAGACGAAGCCGAAGCTGGATGCGTCGGAGGATCTGGAAGTGGTGTTGCTGGATCATGCCGGCGTGTGCCGTCTGTGCGACGATCCGACGGCCCGCATCGACGCCAAGGCCTGGGCGACGTTGTATCTGTATCAGCAGTTGGGCCGGCTGGTCTAAGGCCGCTTGCGGCTTAGCGGAGGCGTCATGCCATCGGGACTGCTTTTGTGCGACGATCTGCTGTTCGCGAGCCGCATCACCGGCGAGGCCCGCGCCCTCGGCCTGACCGTGACGCCGGCTCGCTCGCTCGATCAGCTTCTCGAACTGGCGCGTCGGGAAGCGCCCTCGTGCGTGCTGATCGACTTGGCCTTTCCGGGTCTGGTGCTGGCGGATCTGTTCCGTCGTCTGGGCGAGGTGTGCGATCCGCCGCCGCGCGTGGTGGCTTACGGTTCGCACGTGGACGCCGACGGTCTGCGAGCGGCCCGTTCGGCCGGCTGCGAGCCGGTGCTGCCGCGCAGCAAGTTCGTCGAGGAACTGCCGCGTGCCCTGTCGCAATGGCTGTCGGCCCCGCCTTCGACGATAGACGCTTGAGGCATTGCCGGATTTACTCTGTTTCCCGGCGATGGGAAGGATGGTATACTTCAACGGTGTCCTCAGTCTTCGGAGATGCTCCCATGCTCGACAATATACCCGCCGTTGTTCCTCCGACTGTCGCCGCCGCGGAAGCCGCCGCTCCGGCCCCGGAGATGCCGCCCCCCGGCGAATCCAGCTTGCCCGCGCCGACGGTCGAGCAAGCGCAGACCGCCGATCACGTCTTCGTCGCGCCGACACAACCCCATGCCGCCGCGACGCTGCTCGGCGTGCTGACCAGCGCCGTACTGCTACGCGATCTCGCCGTCGAGCATTTCGACACGTCGGGTGAGGAGGATGAGGAGAAGGAGGACAAGGACGAGGATTCCGTCGATTAAACCGCATCGGTCTTGCCCTCTTACGCCGCTGACCTCGGCGGATCGGCCAGAGCGATTATCCTTCCAGCGGAACGGTTGGGGCTGGCGCTGACGCTTCCGCAACAGGTTCTGGTTTCGCGGAAAGTTCCGGCACGTTGTCGAGTCGCACTTCATTGACGGGGGGCGCATCCTCCTTGGGCAAGCGTGTCGCGAGTTCCTCTTCCACAATCGGGTATTGCTTGTTTTTCAACTCCTTGAACGTTTTGCGCGCTCGTTTGATCGACTGAAGGCTGACCGGAGCAAGGTGGGCATGCAGTAGGTCGCAGAGCAGTTCACTGAATTCCTTGCCGGCCTGCATCGTACCGCGCTCGATATTGAACACGGCCTCCCAGGGAGCCGAGGCGAGCCGCCACGGAAGTTCACCGAGACGGTTCATGAGTTCGCCCCACGATAAGTTGCCTTGCTTCATGATCTCGGCGGCGACCCACGCAATCGCCTTCTGGATCACGGGACGCATGAACGGATGGCCTTCCATAAGGGTCGTCGAACTGCATGGAAGTGTATTGAGGGTTCCCACCGCGAACGGTTACGACAAGGCTTCGGTAGGAAGCGATCCAGAGACTTGGCCAGAAAGTCATTCAGGGAGGCATTGTTGGCTAAACGAGATTCAAGAAGGGTTTGCATCACCTGATGTCGGGTCCATCCGTGATGGAAGTGAACTTGATCTGCGACCTGCTCGTAGGTCATTTTGCAAGCGTAGTAACTCATTCCCGCTGCGATAGCTCGGAATGCAGGGAGTCGGACGGTAGCACTCAACTGGCCTCCGGCTCGTCACAGACCTCGCGGTATCGCCCCTTACCGAGGATGACATTGCGAATGCCACCTTCTGGGACAGGTACGTCTCCGAGATACCGAGGGATCAAATGCACATGGGCATGGGCGACAGTTTGCCCCGCACCACGGCCGATATTGACACCAATGTTGTATCCATCGGGGGAGAACGCTTGTTGGATGTACGACCGCATCACTTGAAGCAGTTCATGTAGGGCCATGACTTCAGCACCCGTCAGATCAAAAAAACTGGCGACATGACGGCGGGGGATGACGAGAGAATGTCCTGGCGATACCGGAATCGCATCGAACACGGTAAACCCAAGCTCACTGTGGAGAATGATTCGTTCCTCCGCGATGCGGCAGAACGGGCATTCAGGGATTGTTGATTCGCTCATAATAAGCGGCAATCGATTGCTCGCAGATAGACCGAATGCGTGCTAGATCCTCCGAGTCAAGTTGACGCCAGAGAGCGGCATCAAAGCGGACGTAGGCCAAATCTCGGTCATACTTGAGGTACTTTCGGCGTTCAAACTTCTCGAACGGCATTTCGAGCATGATCCGCTGAACCGTCGCATCGTCCAATGAGTCGATTCTGAACATTCGGGCTGTCGCGCGCTCGACGACGTGAGCCGCCTCCTTTCGGAGTTCGTAAAAGCATCGGAAGGAGCGGACAACGTCGCTCAGTTTCGCCTTGCCGTGTGTATCGACACAATCGAGCAGGGCCAGTAACATTACGGGTTTGTAGGACGAGGCCATGTCCATCTCGGCGACGAAGCCGGTGAACAACTCCTTGATGCTCACTTCATCGACTTTCGGCAGTCCGAGCGCGACTCTGATTTCCTCGACGCGCTCACGGTTGAAGTAATTGTAAATCCTCTCTCCGACTGCCAGAGTATGATCCGGGGTAATCGTCCCGCGATCAATCGCGCGCTTGACGATTCCCTCTGATGCGGCAAGGGAAACCTCCAAGTCGCTCAGGGAGATCAATGCCGGATACGAGTTCCTGCCAGTTGAAAACGTCAATCTCCTGATAGTCTCGGGCCCACAAACCGATGTCCAGAACGGTTGTCGGGCGTTCCCCATTCGCAATCGCCTGTTCCTCGGTTTGAAGCATCTGGGGTGGTGCCAAGATCAGACCGCCGGGGCGATACCGCTTCACCCCGAGGACACGATGCAGGTTCAAGGACTGATTGTAGCGAGTAGCATTATCCACGAAATCGAAGACGATGAGACACTCTTTACCCGGCGCTCGGCGAGTGCCCCTGCCGAGTTGCTGCAAGTAGATCACCTTCGAGAGCGTCGGCCTGGCCATGAGAAGGACTTCAATATCGGGACAATCCCAACCTTCGTTCAACAGATCGCACGCGCACAATACCCGCAATTGCCCTTCCTTGAACTCGCCAAGATGACGCTCCCGTTCCTTTCGCGGCATGCGGCCGGAGACGCTTTGTGCAGGGACGCCCGAGATGCGGAAAAGCTCTGCCAGCGATTCCCCGTGCCGAACATTCACGGCGAAAACTACTGCTTTCCGGCCGAGAACATGCTGAAGATAGGTGTCCACGATGAGACGGTCCCGCGCGGGAACCAGCACCGACTCCTCGATGTCGCGCCGATTGTACTGGACCTGATTGTATCGGACCTTGCTCAAATCCACATTCGTCAACACGCGAACACAACGTACAGGAACTAATTCGCCTTGCTCGACCGCTTCCCGAAGGCTCAGTCGGTGGGCGCAGTCCTGGAATAATTCCAAGATCGACTGCCCGTCCGCCCTGTCAGGCGTCGCGGTCAGACCAAGAATGAATTTGGGACGAAAGTATCCAAGCACGCGCTTGTAGCTTGGGGCAGCGGCGTGGTGGGCCTCATCAATGATGAGGTAATCGAACGTATCAGGGGGGAAGTCTTCAAGATGTTCCGAAACGCTCTGAATTGAGCCGACCACGTTGTGCTTGTCCGGCTCGGACACACCGCCAAAGTAACGGCCGACCGAGGCCTCCGGCCAGAGTTCGCGGAACTTTTCGTAGGCTTGCGTAACGAGGTCGCGGGTATGGACGATAAAGAGCGTGCGTCCGCCCAGACGCCGTGCATCCATTATGGCTGTTACCGTCTTCCCTGCACCCTGGGCGTGCGGTAGCAGCGCGATGGTCTTTCCTTCCCCTCGCATTCTCGCAAGTGCCGTCAAGGCTTCTTCCTGGTGGGCGCGCAATTCGATGACTTCGCCGTGCTGCTTCGGCAGAAACTCATCGAAGGACAGCAGGCCGGGGATGCGCTCGAGAAAGAGAGCGAGTTGTTCCTTTAATTCCTCTGGTTCCAGCGCGATTTGCCGATCCGTCCAACGGATGACGCGCCACCCCTGATGAATGAGGCTGTTCTGACGAAACAAGTCCTCTTCGTACTTGTCGAGCGAAATCATCCCTGGGATGTGCCAGGTCAAGCCGTCAATTTCAAATGCGACTTTCTCATCGGGAGTGCGGATCGCATAGTCCACGTAACGACTACCACCGTAGATGTCCTCGACGGGGTACTCGTGAGCAAGGAGTTGCACCTTCTCGGGACCGAAAACCTGAGCGAATAACTCAACGAATTGATCTTCCGGGAGGCTACTCGATTCCTGTCGCTCGCTCATTGTGGGCATGATCCTTTGGAGGAAGCGAATCAATCCTCCAAAGTCTATCCCAAGTGTTCCTGCGGTTCTAGGGCAGCCGATGATTGATGGGACTTAAGAGTGGATCACCCGTCGCCCGATGTCAGATAAGCGGGCAGATGCACGATTTCCGCCGTCCGTTCCTCAACGGGAACGTCTCGTGCCCGGAGAAGGTCAGCGTTGTCGGGTATCCAACCATCGGTCCCGCGTGCATATGGATCAGGTATACAGACACACACCAGTATCATACTCCCCTCTCCGCCCGCATGGCGAACGATTTTTTCCTCGGCGCGGCTCGATTGCGGCCGCGACGTTCAAGACCTGACGAAAGCGCCGGGTGTTCCGGCGTGCAGCGACGGCCTCGCGGTCGTTTGTCCCGCCTTGACGCCTCGGCGCAAAGCCTCTACTATCGTCGGCACCCTCGGCCGACGACGCATCCACGACGCCGAATTCATCATCGACACCTTGCAATATGGAATCAGCGGGGAATGAAAGGAAAGGACCGCTCCATCGTGGACACAAAATTGCAGGGAACGAGAGCGGATTCCCCTTCGTTGCCTCGAATACAGAGTCTCGACGACTTGCCGGAGGGAGATTCGGTGGCCGTGGAGTGGCAGACCTTCAAACGAACGGTTGCCCGGCTCCTCGCCGAAGGGTGTGGGGGGAAGTTAGCGCTCGTGAAGGGAGATGCCATAATCGGGGTTTGGGACACCCTGCGGGAAGCGCTGCACGAAGGTCAGAAACGCTTCGGCCAGGAAGACTTTCTCGTGCAGGAGATTCAGCCCTTCCTGCCGTTCTCGCGCAATGGGTATCGCCGCCTCTGCCGGGATTGACCTTTCCCATCACGCCGCTTTCCGGCCCGGCTTGACGGACCGGCGCGAAGCCTCTACTATCGCCCCGCCTCTCGGTCGACGACGCATCCACGACGCCAGAAATCATCGTCCTTCACCCCGAAGCGGAGACGCTCATGCAAGAGCAGGAACAGGGCGCGTCTGCGCAAACCACGGAAAATCCAACCCTCCCGACGGTTCGCGCAGGCTGGGCGGACCTGGGCTACTTGGCGATCCTGGCCCTCTTGGCCGTGGGGTTGCGGACGTGGCAGATCACGCATACCGAGGTCGCCTCGCGCGACAGTATCAGTTACATCCGCATCGCCTGGCAGCTCGAACACGGCGATTGGCGGCAAGTCCTGCGCTCCGCGCCGCAGCACCCCGGCTATTCGCTGTCCGTCCTCGCCGTGTCCTTGCCGGTGCGCCAATTCATCCCCGACGACTTGCCGCGCGCCTGGCAGCTCAGCGCGCAGATCGCCAGCGCGTTGGCCAGTGTGCTGCTCCTGGTGCCGATGTTTTTCCTCGGACGCGAACTGTTCGATCGCCGCGTCGCCTTCTGGGCGTGCGTGCTGTTTCAGTGCCTGCCCTCCAGCGGCAAGGTCATGGGCGACGGCCTGTCCGATACGCTCTTTCTGCTGTTCGCCTGCGCCGGGCTGTGGATGGCGTGCGTCGCCCTGCGGCGCGGCTCGCGGACGGCCTTCGCGCTGACAGGGGCGTTCGGCGGAATGGCGTATCTGGTTCGGCCGGAAGGGGCGCTCATCATCGCCGCCGCCGGGATGGTGCTGCTGGGACTGCAAATCGGGCGGCGCTGGCGGCGGTCGTGGAGAAGCGTGCTGGTCAGCGGAGGCGTGCTGTCGCTGGCGTCGCTGGCCGTGATGACGCCGTACATGGCTCTCATCGGCGGCGTCACCGTCAAGAACACGCCCAACCTGATGATGAATCAGCAGCGACCCGACGCCGATTGGGAGGGCAAGCTACGCCCACAGTCGCCGAAAAAGGGCGAACCGCAAGCGCGCGGCCCCGCCGACGGTTCGACGCTGCTGGCCATCTGGTGGCATCCCAGCAAGGCCGAACTCGAACGACTCAAGAACCTTACGCCGGAGGAGATGCTGAAGCTGAAACCGCCGCGCCGCTATCTGTGGGCGCTGAAGGCCATGTACACCGAGTTGGGCAAGGCGTTCTTTTACATGCTGTGGCTGCCGGCGCTGCTGGGCGCGTGGTGGTTTCGTGGACGTTCGCGCCTCGTTCCCGGTGCGTGGGTGCTGGCGCTGGTCTGCCTTCTGCTGTGTGGTCTGCTTTTCCGAGTGGCCGAGAAGATGGGATATTTGTCCGATCGCCATTTGCTGCTGGTCGTGCTGTGCGGGACGTACCCCGCCGCGGCCGCCGCCATCGTGCTGGGGCACAAGCTGGCCCTGGGCGCGGCGCGTCTGCGGCCCGTCCTCGCCGGCCGGATCTGGACCGACGGACGCGCATGGGCGCTCGGACTGCTGTTGCTGCTTGCGTTGGTTCCGCTGCCTCGTACCTTGGAGCGCTTGCACGGCGACCGCGCAGGCTTCCGCTCCGTCGGGATGTGGATGGCCGATCACACGCCCACGGGCAATTTCATCGAGGATCCGTACTGCTGGACTTCCTACTACGCCGGTCGCGTTTTCGTCGAAGGATGCGCCGGACTGCCGGTGGAAGCGAAGCCTTGTTTCTACGTCGTGCTGGAAGAGTCGAAAAACCGTCATCCGCACCTCGTCTCGCTGCAATCGGCGCTCGTTCACATCTTGCGGAATAAGGGATCGAAGATCATTCACCAGGAGGCAGTGCAGCGCGGTAAGGAGCGCGTCAACATCGTCGTGTGGAAAGTGCCCGGTCCATATCAATGGCAGCCGCTGCCGGGTCTGCCGGGACAGATTCCGTAGGTCCGGCGAGCCGAGCCGGACTCGAAGTGCCGCTCGGCTCGCGGCACCTACCGCGCTGGTAGGTCCGGCGAGCCGAGCCGGACCCGTGCTGGCGATTCACCATCCCTCGGCGATCACCTCGACACCGCACAGAATCGTTTCGCGCCTCGGACACGACGGATCGGTCGTCAGCGCCACGGTCAGTTCGCGAGCAACGCCGACTTGATGAAACTCTTTGACCAAGGTCCGATTCGAGCCGCCCGCCTCACTGCTAATATCGAGCGATTGCAGGACCGTGCGCCCTTGCAGCGCGACGGCGAAACGCCGCTGACCGGCGCCGAGTCCATCGGGTTCCACGAAGTACAGGCGCACCGTGTACGCGCGCGGCGGGCCAGCCTTGTCGGCCAGAGGGATCGTTATACTTCGCAGGCCGCGCGCCCCGGACGCGGCGACCCAGTTCCATTCTCCGGTGACACGCGAACTGTGATGGCGAAACCATTGCGGGTTGACGGGCACCGTGGTGACGGCCAGGCGCGGCGAGGGACCGCCCGCTTTGGGATGCTCCAGCCACAGCGTTCCGTCGTCGGCCTTGCGATTGCCCGGCGCACCCAGATTGATGCCGACGCGGCGGACCACGCCCTCGACCTTGCGCGTTCCCTGGAAGGTCCACATCTCGCCCTCCGGCAGAGGCGCCAGCGCCAGCGAGCATTGATTCTGATAGCTGCACGTGCAGTTGCGCGTGTAATCCGGAGCGGTCAGCACGCCGCCGGCGACGATGAGGTTGTTGGTGCAGCCGGAGCGGAAGCCGCCGAAATTGCCGGTGCCGCCGTCGTTGCTCAGATCGCAATAACCGGCCGCCCCGGAGCGGAACGTCAGCAGATGCTCCGAGGCCAACGGCGTATTGCAGCCGTAATTGCGCGTCCACGTCCATTCGGTCAGCCGGCCCGTCAGCGGATCTTCTTGCATCGTGGCGGCGCCGCTGAGCAGGTCGCAGCCGCCGCGATCGCGTAGGATGCGCGAGCCGTGGATCATCGCCGGACCGACGTAATCGCGGCGCGTCCACAGCACTTTGCCATCCTCGCCGCGATAGGCGCGCATGCCCTTCGGCTCGTCGGACAGCGTGTCTCGGGCGACACGGCCGGACTCGACCAGCACGTCATACGCCTCGGAATAGCTCAACCAGGTGCCGAAGACATCCGCGTCCGTTTGCCACTCCGCGCCGCCGGTTCGCAGATTGAAGGCGAGCAGGCGCGGTTTTGTGTCGGGTTTCAGACCGCGACGCTTCAGCCAGGAGAGCAACTCGAACGACGCGCGATCGACGGCGAAGAGCCGGCCGCCGCCCATACAGATCGCGTTGTGGCGAAAACTCTCGGCGGCGGTCGCCGTCCACAGGACGCGGCCGGTGTGCCGATCGAGGACGGTCAAGTACTTGCTGGAGGCGACGGCGGCGCGTTTGCCGCGCGAGGAGTCGTCGCGCGCGTTGCAGCCGCCGAGGAGATACCGGCCCTCCGCGTTGAGGTACGTCCACACGGGCGCCGCCTTCTCGCTGGGCGGAGCGGGCAGATGGAAAACGGCGAGCTGCTTGCCGGTGGCGGGGTCGAGACGGCGACAGCAGTCGCCGTGCGCGATGTAGATGCCGTCGGGCAGCGAGACGTAATTGCTGCCGCCGGCGTTGGCGCCGGGTTGGTGCGGCAGCGTGTCGAACGCCTTGCCGACTCCGGGCAACGACGCTTCCCAGAGCAGCCGGCCGGTGTAGATGTCGATGGCCCGCAGACGGTCCACGCCCTCGATGAACAGCCGCCCCTCGACGACCTGCGGTTGAGGGCCGTGACCGTGGCGCGGCAGGATGCCTTGATGGCCAGGTCCGCCGAACCACAGAAGGCCCAGCGGAGCCTTGACGAGTTGATCGCGCGAAACGCGCGTGTTGGCGGCGTCGGCGTGCTCGTGGGTCCAGTCGGCCGCGCCGGGCAAGGGACCGTCGCGCGATAACAAGACGGCGTCGCCGTTGTCGCGCAGCCTCGCTTGTCCGCCGGCGGTCTGCTCGGTGAGGAAAGCGTTCAAGCCCTGCCGCCGTCCGCGCGGCAGAGGCAACCAGGCGACGCCGCCGTAAGGCCGTAGGGCGGTGAACAGCGTGCGATAAAAGGCGAGATCGACGGTTTCCCCCGCTCGCTCCACATCTCCGACAACCATCAGGCTCGCCAGATACGGCTGCAGTTGAACTGTCGCGGCGGTGCCGGGCAATACGGAGACCCGCTCACCGTGGACGTTCGCCGCGATCAGTTCCTCACGCAACTCGGCCACGCGCTCGGCGTCCGGCTCGACGACGAACAGATGAAGCCGGCTCTGCCGAAGCAGCTCGCGGATCAGGTCGCCGCTGCCGACGCCCAACACGACACAGTATCCCTCCCTCACGCCGGTTTCGCGCAGGATGCGTGCCGTCCGCTCGCGCCATTCGTTGGACGATGGCGGCAACGGTTTCGACTCGAAGAAATGTTTCCGCGGCCTCGCCTCATCCGGTCCGAAGCAGTACAGCCGCCCTTCGCGCGTGCTGACGAGCAGTCGGTCATCTCCGTACGCCAGGTGAACCGGCGTGCCGTCGATGGGCGCCTCCCAGGAAAGCGCCTTTCGCTCTCCGCGAAGGGGCAATTCCAGCGCGAACACGCGGCCCGTCGTACCGGCGAAGAGACGCGACCCAGCTTTCGTCAGGCAGTCGATGCGCGGTGTGGCCACAGAGCCGACGGGCATCGGCTCCCAGATTTTCCGTGTGCTCCGCTGGCCCTTGCGATCGATGACTTCCGCCGTGCGGGCCGCTCGACGAAGCGAGTAGGCCCGGCAGTGCGTTCCGTCGGCGCTGTACAAAATGCCGTCGTGAACGATCGACGGCTCGCGGACGGGACCGAGGTACTCGCCGCGGTCGAGGTCGAAGGCGCCGGGACCGTTGACGAAGAGATTGCCGCCGGCCGCGCCGGGACTGGGCTGCACCGTCGGCCCGCCGCCGCGCTTCGAGTTGTCGGCGAGGCGGAAGTGCAGCAATCGGCCGGTGTGACGGTCGTAACAGGCCGGCACCGAACGGCCGCCGGGCACCAGCAGCTTGTCGCCGACGACGACCAACGTGCCCTGCGGCGCGACGCCGGCGAAGGCGTCGGCCTGATGCGGCTGCTTGATGTACATCGAGCCGTCGCCGTCGTTGATCCAGCGAACCGCGCCGCTGTCTGCATCGAGCGCACACAGGAAAATGCCCATGAACGGCCAAATGCCGGCCGCGAAGTAAACCGTCGCCGAGCCGTCCGTCTCCTCGGCGATGGCGGGCGCGCCACGCGCCGGCCACGTCGAGATCAGCCGCTCGTTGCCGAGGATTTTGCGACCGGACGGCGCGCTGCGAAACTTCCACAGCAACCGGCCGCGCACGGCATCGACGCAATACAGATGGCCGTCGTCGGAGACAAAAAAGAGGCGGTCGTTCCGGACGGCGGGCGCGAAGCGGATCGGGCCGTCGGCGGCGAAGTGCCATTTCTCTTCGCCGGTCGCCGCGTCGAGGGCGGTGAGGCGATCCGTGCGCGAGGAGGCGATGTAGACCATAGAGCCGTGGACGACGGGTTGATAGGCGGTGTCGATCGGCAAGCGCGGCTGGTCCGGCCAGGCCGGTTTGAGCGGCGGATAGCTCCGTACCCACTGCAACGACAGCTTCGGTGCGGAAACCGGCGGAGATGTGGAGGGTTCATCCTTACGATCGAGCAGGACGACGATCGGCGCCAACAAGAGCAGGTTCAGACACAGCAAGGATGCGCGGGCAGGGAGGAACGTCATAGCGGCATCGCGGAGGGCATTCAGGCAGGTTTCGGCAAACGGCGGGCAAAACCTTCTCTTACTCTACGAGAGAGAATCGACGGGATGAAACAGAAAATGCCGAAAAAACCGGAAAAAGGGGCGCGGCGAGTCGGAGCGGCGTCCGAAAAAACGACAGGCTCGCGGTCCTCGCCGCGAGCCTATCCGCTTGGCATCTCACTTCGATTCGCGGGGATGTTCCTCGTACCACTTGCGCCAGTCGGCGGCGGCGCTGGCCCGTCCTTTTCTCCCCGCCTCCTCGGTGGGTCCGAAGTCCTCGCCGGTCAGTTCCATCAGCGCCTTCCGCGCCGCTTGGATGACCGCGACTTCAGGATCATCCAAGAGTTGCAGTAGATCGGGGATGTGTTCGTCGGCCTTCTTGCGGCCGCAGGCCAGCGCCGCGGCGCGGCGCACCTCGACGCTGTCGTCTTGCAACTTGTCGCGCAGCGTCTTCGCCGTCATGCGCGTCAGACGTTGGGCCAGGGCGTCGCGCGCCTCGCGCTGGGCGGCCCCCGCCGAAAGTTTGGGGATGGCTAGCGCCAGGGCGTCGGTGTTGTCGATGCCCTTGGCGTCGCGCAGACGAGCGAGGATGGACATCTGCTCATCGCCCTTGGCCTTCACCAGATCATCGCACAGCTGCGTCACTGCGGGCGGGACTGTTTGCAGTTCGCGGTTGCCGTGATCGAGGAGGAATTTGAGAGCTTTGTCAGGATCGAGATTGCCCGGTTTGGCCGTGGCGGCGCCAGCTATGGGCGCTACCGTCTTGGAGGATTCGCCGCTTTGCAGTGCCAGCCAGTGACGCCACTTCTCGGTGGAGTGAGCAATGCCGGATTGGGAGAAGCCCGGCAGCGGGCCGAAATCGGTGCCGCGGGCGACGCGAACCAGGGCCTTGTGGGCCACTTCGCGGAGGGCCGGATGCGGATCATTCAAACACGCAATCAACTCTTTCTCCAAATGCAAACGTCGCTGGCTGATCATGAGCAAAACCAACAGGCGCGCCAACGGATCGTTACTCTTGAGTTGTTGACGGATCAGGTCCGGCTGCTCTTCGGCCAGTTTGCCGATGAACTGGCTGATGTTCGATCGTTGGAAGAGTTGCGCGACCAGTTGACGTTCGTGGGAGTCCAGCGCGGTCGCCGTCATTTGGTCTTCGATCAATTCTCTCTGCTTGCGTTGCAAGCGAGCGCGCTGGAAGTTGCCAACCATCTCCAGGAATTGCTGCTGCCTGGTCTGAAGTTGCTGCAAATTGCCCATCATCTGGGACATTTGCTGATCGGAGGGGATGTTGAACATGCGGCGGAAGGTTTTTTTTCGGAGTTCGGTGACGGTGGTTTTGAAACAAGCATCATCCGGAACGCCCTTGCCGAGATTTGCCAAAACGTACATCAGAACCATCGGATCTTTAGTAGCCTCGACCAGGCTACTGAGCTTGGTGCTCAAGGAGTCAGCCGGTCAGCAATCTCCCAGATTATTGCGGGCGACGAAATTGATTCCCGCGACCAGGGCTGGTACGGCTTCCTCTTGCAAAAGGTTGAAATACAACTCAAGACGCTGCTCGAGGGCGGCCATCATCGGCCAACCGCCGTGCGCACGCATCGTCACTTTGAAGGCGATGTAGGTCATGAGGAACTGCTCAACCTGGGCGGGGTTGGGGCGAGTCGGATCAGGAGAAGCGGCCGCCACTGGGTTTACCCGCCCCACGTCAGCCGCGGCTTTGGCGAGCGCCTGAAGCGCTTTCATGTCGTCGAGCTGGTCCTTGACCTCGCGCAGCACCCTTTTTACTGCCAGATTAACTTCCACTTTGGTCCGCTCGATGCGTGCAATCGCCATGGCCGCGCTGAGCCGAACCTGGACGTTGTCGTCCCCAAGCGCTTTCGTCAAGGCGCGCACGGCCGGCTGGGCTTGCGGTCCCAGGCTGCCCAGTGTCAGGGCGGCTTTGCTGCGCACTTGCGGGTCTTTATCCGTCAGATCCTTGAGCAAGGGTGTCAGCGGGTTAGCTGCCTTGATCGCCAAGTTGGCTTGCAGCATCGGCGCTAACCAGGCTTCCTTGTTCTCTGCCTTTCGGACCTTTTCCAACAGGTTCGGCACCCCCGCCATCGTCATCAGCACCACGGCGTTAGCGGCCTTGTTATGCACTTTGCGATTCTTGTCCTTGAGCGCCGCGAGCAGTTCGGGCACCGCTTCCTCGGCGTCGAGTTCCATCTTGCCCAGCGCTTCGGCCGCCGCGGCGCGAATGCGGGCGTCTTCATCCTTCATGGCCTGCCGCAAAGTCGGGACCGCCTTTTTCGCCTGCGCGCCGAAAAGCATGATGGTCTTGATGGCATCCAGTCGCACCTCGATCTTCTCGTCGCCCAACGCGTCACAGAGCGGACCAATCGCGGCCGTACCAATCTGCCCCAATGCTGCCGGGACATGCTCGCGAACTCGGCCACTGGAATCGTGGAACAATCGCGTCAGCGGAGAAGCCGCCTCCTTGCCCTCCGCGCCCATCTCGCCCAGCGCATCGACCGCCGCCACGCGCACGTCCACATGGGTATCCTTGAGCGCTTCGATCAGCGCCGGCACGGCTTCCTTCGCATCGGGACCGGCCTGTCCCAACGCCTGAACGGCCCGCGTGCGGATGCCGGCATCGCGGTCCTTTAACGCCTTGACCAACTCAGCGACCGCCGGCGTGCCGATCTGCCCCAACGCCTTGCCGGCGCTGCCGCGCACCTCGGGGAAGTTATCGTGCAGCGCCTTGCCCAGCGCCGGCACGGCGTCGCGCGCGGCCAGGCCGAGATTGCCCAGCTGCCGGGCGGCGTACTGGCGGGCGTGGAAATCGTTACTGGAAAGCTGGTGAATGAGATCAGGGATGGTCGCGGGTTTTTGCTCCCCGCCGGCAGCGATACCGAAAGGGGCCGCCATCAGAACCATCCCCAGCGCGACGAGACGACGCATGGAGACCTCCACTCTGGGCGATCGGTTCTCTTCCCCAACTCCCATTTGCGCAGAGGGGGGCAGACGAGGCAAGCAAAAAAATCATCGCTGCAAAATATCGACATACGACCCAAACAACGCGCGCGAGGACGGCGTTGACAGGGTGCGGCGCCTTTCGTACTATCCCTCCCGCATCGGCCGTTTCAACGGCGAACGGCGACCCTGATACCAACTTACCGGAAAGGACTCCGGCACATGACTCGACGGTCGGCCCTCCTCCCGACAACACTGTTTTTCCTGCTGGCAGCCGCCCCCATCCCGGCGCGGGCGGACTTCATGGACTGGACGTACACCACGACGGCCACCCCGCCCGTCATCGCCAACGGCACCGGCTCGGTGCAGTTGACGGGAGTCAGCGCGGGCACCTCCGCCGCCGCCATTCCCATCCTCGGCATTCAGGACTCCAGTTCGGCCGGCGCCGGCAGTCTGGACGTCTACAACCATGTTCCCTTCAGCCTGGGAGTGACCTTCACCGACACCACCACGAACGACTCCGCCACCTTGACCCTCAGCGGCGCCCTCAACGGCACGCTGACGGCAACGACTTCCTCCCTGATCGCCACCTTCAGCGGCGCGAACTCGATTCAGCTCGACGGCCACGTCTACGCCCTGAGCATTCCCGCGCTGCAAATCTCACCACCGGGCACGGCGCAACAGACGTTGACGGCCAATATCAGCGTGAACACGCCACCGGTGAACAACCCACCTCCGCCTCCCAATTCGGGTGGCTCCGGCGGCGGCGTGAACGGCGTGCCGGAACCGACCAGCCTCGTCCTGGGCGGCCTCGGCTCTACGCTGCTCAGTCTCGGAGGACTGTGCAAGCGCCGCCGCACCTCGCCAAGCGCCTGAGCGACGCGATTCTCGGCGACGGGGTCGATTGACCGCGACCATCTCGGCCGGTTACAATGCCCTCTAGTCCGCAGTCCACAGTCCGCAGTCCGCGGCAAAGATAGACCTTCCGAGTCGCGGACTACGAACTGCGGACGGCGGACTTTGATGCGAAGGGCCTTTCGTTGATCCTCCTGGCGTTCTTCCTTCCCCTGGCCATTTATCTCTCCGTCCTTGGCCTACTCAACCGGCGGCGCCATCCGCTGCTCCTCTCCGGAGTATGGGACGGCATCGGTTTGCTGTTCGGCGTCTCCGGCTTCCTCTTCTTCGTCGGCCCAGCCATCTTCAGCAGCATCAGCGAACGCTGGCGGCTGACCTGGCTGCTCGGCAAGGGCGACATGCCCCTCGCCGGTCCCGACGGCGTCTGGCAATTCTGGGTCTTTTTGTCGATCGTCTATTTCGTGCTGGTCGTCGCCGGGTCGGCGTTCTACTTGTGGCGGCAGCGTCATTTGACCGCCGTCTACAACGCCGATGTGGCGCAGATCGATCGCGCCCTCACGCAAATCTGCGAGGAGCTGGGACTCAATCCCGTGCGTTCCGGAGGCTTGTTTCTGTTCGGCATGTCGCTGGGTCTGTCCGGCGAGCGGCGCGGCGGCTCGACCATCCAGGCGCCGCACTATCTGCCTACCGGCGTCCGCGTCTCGGCAGGACAGTTGGAAACCTCCTCCGTCTCGGCGGCCAAGGAGGTGGCGGACGTGACGGTGCTGGAGCAGACGGCCATCCTGGAGTTGGACAGCTTCCCCCTGATGCGACACGTCACGCTGCGCTGGGATCCGGCCGATTGCCCGCTGCGTCAGGTCGTCGAAGCCGAACTGGCTCGGCGGCTGGCGCAGATGCCCTCCGAGGACAACATGCTGGGAGGTTGGCTGTTGGTGCTGGCCGGACTCCTGCTCACCTTCGTCATGGCCGGCTCATTTCTCCTGATTCTGATCAACCTGTACCGCTAGAGCGTTTCCCTAGTTGATCTAGCGGTATGGCTGATTGTTGTCTATCCTGAATGGTTTTCAGGAGATCGGCCATGAAGGCATATTCCCTGGACCTGCGTGAACGGGTTCTTAAAGACTGTGACGCTGGCATGCCTAC
>DATBGU010000016.1:0-3446 GCA_036557825.1 Gemmataceae bacterium | reverse complement strand
GTCCTTCCGCTGGCCGAAACCGCACGAGGTACACCTCATCGAGTGGATCGGGGCGCTCAATACGTTCGTGCTGATTTGCAGCAGCTTCACCGTCGTGCTGGCGCACCACGCGGCGGTCAAGGCCGACATGAAAAAAGTCATCACCTACATCGGCATCACCCTGGCCCTGGGCGCCGTCTTCCTTGTCATCAAGGCGTATGAATACAACGCCAAGTTCCAGCACGACATCCTGCCCGGCCACATCGGCGAGAGCCTCCCCGTGCCCAGACAAGACCCCAGCAAGGACGAACTCACGCTCGCCGATCTGAAACACATCGAGCGCGAAAAGGACTTCAACCCGACGGGCATGAGCTACGCTCATCGCGTGCGCGGACAGCTTGAGGAAATCGTCAAGAACGGCGCGGACGGCAAGGTGAAAAAGGCGTGTCAGGAACTGCTGGACGACATGGGCAAGTTTCAAGGGCCGCCCAGCCCCGCCGAGGTCGGCCAGCGCGTCAACGAGATCCTCGAAAACGCCGAGAAGGAGCATCAGGACATTCATCTGACGCCGGCGATTCCGTTCGGCAACCTGTGGGCGTCGTGCTACTTCGCCATGACCGGCTTCCACGCGCTGCACGTCTTCGGCGGCATCGTGGTCTTCGTGATCATCTTGCTGATGGGCATGATTGGCAAGCTCGGTCCGCAGCACGCCGGAATGCTGGAACTGACCGGCCTGTACTGGCACTTCGTCGATATCGTGTGGATTTTCCTGTTCCCCCTGCTGTATCTGGTGTGATCGCTTTCAACCGCTCGCGCTTGGGAGATAGATGTCATGACTGAAACCGGGCACGCGACGACGCATGACGCCGCCCACGACATGAGGGTGAAGGCGTACTTCACGGTGTTCATCGCCCTGTCGATCTTCACCGCCATTTCGTTCCTCGCCAACGAGGCTGTGCGCCAGGGCTGGATCGGCCTGCACACGAGCGTCACCATCATCATCGTCGTGGCCGTGATCAAGGCGTTCCTCGTCGGCCTGATCTTCATGCACCTGAAGTACGACTGGGGCCGGGTGTATTTCATCATCGTGCCGATTTTCATTCTCGGCGTCATGATGATGCTGGTGCTGATGCCGGACATCGTCATAGCCTGGCAGCCGGAGCAAACGCCGCTGGAGCCGCCCGTCTCCACGACCGGAACGCGCTGATCGACAAGCCCGGAGCGCCAGCGACGGGTCGAACCCGTCGCTGGCGCTCCGGGCTTGTCGATAGGTTTGCGCACAACGGAAGTGATATGCCATCTCCTCTCGTTCGCCGATTGTTCCTCGCCTGTCTGCTTCTCCTCTGCCTGTCCGGCGCTGCTCCCATCGAGGACGATTACGGCGAGGTCGGCGATTTCGCCCTGACCGAACGCAGCGGCCAAACCGTCCGCAAGTCCGACCTGCTCGGCAAAATCTGGATCGCCTCGTTCGAGTTCACGCGCTGCACCATGGGCTGCCCGCAGATCAGCGCCACCATGGAGCGACTGCAAAACGATCTGGCGCGTGATCCCGACGTGCGGCTCGTCACCTTCACCGTCGATCCCAAACACGACGATACCAGGCAACTGCGCGAATACGCCGACCGCTATCACGCGGACGCCGAGCGCTGGCTTTTCCTCACCGGCGAAGAGGACGAAATCTATCGGCTGCTGGACAAGTCCTTTCACCTGCCCGCCGAGAAGAACAAAGACGGCGATCCGGACAACGCCGTCGCCCACAGTCCCAAGTTGGTCCTCGTGGATCGTCAGGGACGCATCCGCGGCTACTTCGACGGCCGGCCCAGCACGCTTGCGCCCGATGAGACGGAATACGAGACGAACCTGCGAAAACTGAAGGCGAAGATCAGCGCGCTGGAGCATAACGCCTGGTATTTGCCCAGCGATTTCCCGCGCTTCAACGCCACGCTGAACGCTTGCGTCTCCGTGCTGCTCGTCTTGGGATACTCCGCCATTCGCCGCCGGTTGGTCAGGCTGCACATCGCCTGCATGCTGATCGCGCTCGGACTCTCGGTCCTGTTCCTGACTTCGTACATCTATCACCACACCCTCATCAAGCACGGCCTGACCACGTCGTTCGCCGCGCAGACGAGCCATGTGAATCCGCCGCCGCCGGCGTGGGTCGGCATCGTTTATCAGACCGTGCTGTGGACGCATACACCGCTGGCGGCGATCGCGGCCCCGCTGGCGCTGGTGACGGCCGTGCTCGGTCTGTGCCGCCTGTGGCGTTGGCATGTGCGCGTGGCCCGCTGGACGTTGCCGATCTGGCTGTACGTGGCGATCACCGGTGTCGTCGTCTACTGGATGCTGTATCGGCTCTATCCTTTGACATGAGTGCCGGGTACAATACGGCGGAAGAGGAGAACGAAATGCGTGTGTATGCCTGGTTGCTGGGGTTGCTGCTGATCGTCACGCTGCTGGCCCTGCCGCGCTCGGCGTACGCCTGCCCTTCCTGACAGGAAGCGATTGCCTCCTCCGGTTCGGAGGAAGATGACGACCCGCTCCGCGAAGCCCGCGCCTACAACCAAAGTATTTACCTCATGGTGGGGATGCCCTATCTCTTGCTCGGTGCGGTGGGCTGCCTGATCTACCGTGGTCTCAAACAGAAGGCCCTGACCGAACGGCAGGCCGCGCCGCCTCTCTCTGGCGAAGGAGACCGTTCATGTTTCCCCGGATCAACCGCCGACGATTCGTAACCGGCTCGCTGCAAGCGGGCGCCGTCGCCGCCTTCGGCGACTTCAGTTTCCTCAACGGCCTGCCCGCCCCGGCGGCCGAAGACAAGGCCGCCCGAAAACTCGTCCCGCTCTCCCCCGAAATCGAACCGCTCGTCCGTCTCATCGAAGACACGCCGCGCTACAAGCTCCTCGAACACATCGCGGCCGAAATCCGCATGGGCACCAGCTACGAGGAACTACTCGGTGCCGTCTTCCTGGCTGGCGTGCGCGGCATTCAGCCGCGGCCAGTCGGCTTCAAGTTCCACGCGGTGCTGGTCATCAACTCCGCCCACCTCGCCAGCCTCGCGGCCGCCGACAAGGACCGCTGGCTGCCCTTGCTGTGGTCGATCGACTACTTCAAGTCGTCGCAGAGCCGCAACAAGGCCGAGGGCGACTGGCACATGGCCCCCGTGGCCGAGGGCTCGCTGCCCGCCGAGGCCGACGCGAAGCGCACCTTCCTGTCCGGCATGGACAACTGGGACGTCGAGAAGGCCGACCGCGGCATCGCCGCCTGGTCGCGCTGCGCCGGGGCGGCCGAGGTGATGGAGGCGTTCTGGCGGCTGGGCGCCCGCGACTTCCGCGACATCGGCCACAAGGCCATCTACACGGCCAACGGCTCGCGGACGTTGCAGACCATTGGCTGGCGACATGCCGAGTCCGTGCTCCGCTCGTTGGCCTACGCCGTGCTCGAGCGCGGCAGGGACGAGAACCCCGCCA
>DATBGU010000015.1:0-7901 GCA_036557825.1 Gemmataceae bacterium | reverse complement strand
GGAGATGTCGACCGTCGAGCCGCCTCCGCCTCCGCCGCCTCCGCCAGTGGTGGTGGCCGGTGGAGTCGCGGCTGCTGTGGTGTCGTTGTTGTCGCTACCGCCGCCGCCACATGCAGCGAGGCCAAGCGCCGCGATCGCCGCTACCGCTGTGAGTGCGAGGGTGCGCCGCCAGGCGCAACCCGTTTTGCGAGGACGTCTCATCGAGGCCACCTTTCGGTCGTCGCCAGGTCAGCTCACTCTAGTACGGGGGCATGAAGCGATTGGATTGGCACCCCCAGGGTTTGGCCCTGCAGACGGCACTCCGTAGAAACCCGAGATACGCAGGGGCAGCGTGCGAAGGCGGGCGATCTGTGGGTTTTCACCGATGCATGGCGAAGAAGCGGCGGGGAGGATTTGCGGCGGGAGATGGTTGGAGTGGTGCCCACCCGAGCCACCGTACGGCTGGCCAAGGCCGCGCTAGCGGTCGGCTTGGTAGTGGCGCTATTCGCGCCAGGCGCGCATGCCGGTGACACCTGGGTTCTTGATCGCGCTCGATCCAACGTCCCGCCGGTTCCGCTCACGGCTACTGACGGCCCAGGAATCGTCCGGCTGACGGACGGGCTCGGCCAAACGCGGCTGACCTTGACCTGTGCGCTGCCGGACGATCCGCCATGCGGAGACGAGGCCGGCGAGCCGAAGCTTCCGTTGACAGCCCCCGTCGGTATCGACGTTGACGAGCGCGACGACACGTTGCTCGTGACGGACTCTGGTGGCTATTCCGGAACGATCCCTGGGTTCAGCGATTGCACCGGCGGGAACCACTGCGGCGCTCTCCTCCGCGTCTTCCCCAACACGGGGGTCGTGAAGCTGATCGCAGGCCCCGACGGGCCGGGTCCGTACGAGCTAGAGGATCCGTATGACGTCCTGATTCGCCCGGAGCTCAACGATGCCTTGATTGCCGATCCGGGAACCACGCGCATCATCCGGGTCGACCTGGCCACCCGGATTCAGTCCGTATTCAACGTTGTCCCGGCACCCGTTGAGTCCAACTATCCAGGTGGGCTCAGATCGCCCTGGGGTCTTGCCCGCGATCCCAGAAACGGGGACATCCTCGTCGTCAACGCGGGGAACCCCCTGCCCCCATCGAACTGCACCGTCGGCGCGAATGGTTTTTGCCCGCATGAGTTCTCCATCCCGGTGCCGCCGCAGTGCAACGCCTTGAATGGGTATGTCCTGCGCCTCTCGAACACCGGGATCCAGAAGCAGCTCTACTGCAGCTTGCTGTTCAGCGGGGGAGGGACATCCTCTCCCTTCGTCAAAACCGGCGGCCCGCGCAACGCCGTCGTCGACGCCTCGGGCGACATCTTCGTCGTCGACCCGAACATCTACGCCAACGCCGCGCACCTCGGGCTTGGAGACAGTTCGGGGTATGGGGCGGTGCTGAGGATCGATCCCGATACGGGTGTCGTGGAGCCGGTTACGGCAGGAGGGGTCATGGCGACAGCAAGTGGGATCGACTTCAGCCCCACGGAGCCCCGGCTGATGCTGGCCGACGAGACGCTGTTCCCCTATTTCCAGGGAGGATGCGGCGAGGGCTGCGGAGGGGTGATCAAGGTCAATCCCGATGGCGGCGCACAAACGACGCTCGCCCCCCGGGCTGCGAATGGCTGGTGGATCGACCCGATCGACCTCGCCGTTGATCGGGACGGAGCCGGGCCACCGGACATATCTCCTGTGACGGTGCCGGAATTCCTGCAGTTGAAGCGGGATGAGGGTCAGCCAATGGCCGGGAGCAGAGCCGTCAGCGTCCCGGTGTTCCCGCTGCAGACCGGGAGCGTGATCAGCGTCCGCTGCATCAGTAAGTGGTGCCGCGGCAAGAGCCGAAAGAAGCTCGCCAGGCGGATCGTCGTGCCCCCGGGCACGACGAAGATGACCCTCACTTTTGGAACTACAAAGAAAGGGAAGTCGTTCGCCTTGGCGACAAAGCGGTGCCGGAAGTGCATCAAGAAGTGGGCCAGCCAGGAGCTTTCCGTCACACGTCCTGGGTCCAACGGTCGCTTCTACAAGGTCCAGACATCGGGCGGGAACACGCCGATCACCATTCTGGACTCGGGATGCCTGCGGCCTGGCGAGACCTCTTCGATCCCAGTGTCTAAGCCTTCCAAGAACGGGCGAGCCGCAGGCAAGCACGGTAAGAAAAGGAAGAAGCGGAAAAGGGCCTCGCCGGTGATTCCCTGCCCGACGGCGGGCTGACGCGGCGCGCGGCTCTGGGACTGATGGCGACGCAGGCACCAATGCGGCCCTCGACCCCAGGATCTGGCGACAGACCCATCAAGCCACGCCAGGGGGGAGTGTTCATCTCCTACGCACGCGAGGACGAGGAGTTCGTACGCCGCCTCACCGCTGCGTTGAAAGCCGCTGGACGGGACACGTGGGTTGACTGGAGTGGCATTCAGCCCACCGCCGATTGGATGCAGGAGGTCAGGGCGGCGATCGTTGGCTCCGCCGCCTTCGTCTTTGTGATCAGCCCGTCCTCCGCTCGCTCGGGTGTTTGCCGCAAGGAGGTCGAGCATGCCGTCGCCACCAACAAGCGGATCCTTCCCGTCTTACACCGTGAGGTGGATCCGGAGGAGCTCCCCGAGTCGATCGCCTCGCGCAACTGGATCTCTATCCCCGATGGACAGCTGTCATCGGGGGTTCAGGAGATCGGAAGGGTGCTTGACACCGATCCCGAGTGGGTGTCGACACACACTCGGCTGTTGGTCAGGGCAACAGAGTGGGAGGAGCACGAGCGGGACGCCAGCTTCCTGCTGCGAGGTCAGGATCTGGCCCAGGCCGAGCGGTGGTTGACCGACGGCGACGAGCGAAAGGACCCCCAGCCGACACGGCTGCAGACGGACCTGATCATCACCAGTCGCCAGGTGGCCACCCGCAGCCAGCGAGCTCGCATGGCCGTGTTGAGCGTCGGGCTGATCGTTGCCCTTGCTCTGGCCGCCTATGCGTTCATCCAGCGTGAGCGTGCTGAGGACCGGGCGAGGGAGGCGCGTTCGCGAGAGCTGGCTGCGACTGCGGTCGCGCAAAGCAAGAACAACCCCGAGTTGGCGCTTCTCCTCGCCATTCGGGCCGCCGACGAGGACACAACAGATGAAGCTCAGAGCGCGATCCGGCAGACGTTGGTCACGTCATTCGGAAGGGGGGTCCTGAGCGGCCACCAGGGCTCGGTTAACAGTGTCGACTTCGATTCTGCGGGGCAGCTGATCGCGACCGGTGGCGATGATGGAACGGCGCGGGTCTGGAACCTGGCGGACCGGACGCTGAGGAAGACGATCGATCCCGGCGACGGGATCGTGACGGACGTTGCCATGGCGTCGAACGGGAATCGCCTCACCGTCGGCACCGCAAAGGGATCGGTCACGACGTGGAACGTCGCGACAGGTGAGCTGGTTCGCCGATTGCCCGGGATGAAGGGTGCCGTCGAGAGTGTGGATACGAGCTCCGACGGTCGACTGGTCGCCGCCGCGGGCCGGGACGGGATTCGGGTTTGGGGCGGGAGGTCAAGGTCCCCCGTGCGCGCCGATGCCCATCGAGGGCGGGTCTGGGGAGTTGCCTTCAGCTCTGATGGACGCCGGCTTGTGAGCGCTGGTGCCGACGGAACTGCACGGATCTGGTCGGTCCGGACCGGACGCCTCCTGCGAACATTGATTCCCGGGGGCGGCACGAATCGGATCGATGTGAACTCAGCCGAGTTCAGTCCCCGGGGAGGGCGCGTGGTGACTGCGAGCGACGATGGGACTGCCCGAATCTGGAGCGTCGGGAACGGTCACCTCCTGACGGTGATGTCGGCATCGGAGACCTCCATGTACTCCGCGGACTTCAGTCCGGACGGACGGCGGGTAGTCACCGGCAGCTTGGACGGATCGGCCCGAGTTTGGTTCGTTCCGCAGGTGAATAGCCGGAGGACGCCCACACGGCTCGCCCATCCGTTCGCGACGCTGCGTGGTCCGGCGGGAGAGGTGAACGCCGCCGCCTTCGCGCCGAACGGGCGCACGGTGGCCACCGCGCACAGCGATGGTTCCGTACGCCTGTGGCAGGCCGGGCAGAAGGATGTGACAGCGGCGATCGCGAGCAGAGGTCCAGTCACCCGGGTCGTCGTCAGCCCCGACGGTTCGCGTTTCGCCACGGCGGATGTCGACGGAGCGGTTCTGCTTCGCGACTCTGACTCCGGCGTGCCGGTGAGTCCGCCGATCCGCCAGAAGGCCGTGGTGTATTCCGTTGCCTTCGGCCCGGGCGGACACCGGCTTGCGACCGCATCAGGGGATGGCCGGGTCGCCATCTGGCAGCCCAATGCGACGCCAGGGGCTGCGCTCCACCCGTCCCTCAAGCTCGCCTACGGGGTCGCATTCAGCCCGGATGGGACGAGGGTGGCTGCAGCCGGGATCGGCGGAGGTTTGATCTGGCCCCTGGAGGGGGCCGCAGCTCCGATCAGACTCGATACCGGAGGCGTGACGCTTGCCGCCATCGCGTTCGCTCCCAACGGCCACAGGCTGGCGACCGTGGGGCAGGACGGCACTCTCCGCCTCTGGGATGTATCGAGCGGCGGGCAGCTCGCGGCGATCCCGGCGCACCGTGGGGTTGCCTATGACGTCGCCTACAGCCCCGACGGCAGGACGATCGCGACTGCGGGTGGTGGGGACCGGACCGCCCGGCTCTGGGACGCGGACTCGGGGCATCCATTGAGGACCCTCTCGGCGCATTCCGCCGGAGTGACCAGCGTGGCCTTCAGCCGGGACGGTCAGGAACTGGTGACCGGAAGCGATGACCGAACCGTTCGCGTATGGGACGTGAGCTCAGGCCAGCTGCTCGACACGCTTGTTGGCCCGAAGGATTCGATCACCTCCGTCACCTATAACCGCGACGGGACCCAGATCCTCGCATCCAGTCTCGATCGCCACACCTACGTCATGCGATGCGGAATCTGCGTGTCCTTTGATCGGCTGTTGGCACTCGCCCGTTCCCGGGTGGACGCTGCCCTCACACCAGAGGAGCGCTCGCGCTATGCCCGGGAACTCGAGGGTTAGAGGAGGCAAGCCGCGCGACCGCGTATCCGGCGTGCGTGAGGATGGTCGGGATGGCGAGCACGGCATCGCGGTCCTTCTGCCGTTCCTCCTCGGAGAGTCGGTCCCAGGGAACGAGGGAAGGATGTCTCAACCGCTCCGGATCCTTTGGCCCTGCGGTATGTCGCCAGTCTTCATCGCGGAGGTCCCGTTCCCAGCGCTCGTGCTCGAGAACCGCGAGTTGCTCGAGCTCGCTTTCCGTGAAGCGAAAGTCCTCCCCCTTGAGCCGAACGAGGGGGGACGGGACCAGCGCGCACTCGATCGCCGCGAGCTTTGGCCCGATCCCGTCCACCTGGCGCCGGTTCGATTGGCGCAGGGAGTGCGGTAGGGACTCCCACGCGACCAGCGAGGGGTTGTCGGCGGGAGTCTCACCGAGAGCTTCCCTGGCTCGCACATACTCGGCGTGGGCCGCCCGGGCCATCACCTCGTTCATGCCGCGGTCGAGGAACTTTTCGCCGATCGCTTTGGTGAAAACCCCGAAAGGCCGGATTCCACCGCCCTCGGCGGCGGCTGCCGTGCCACTCGATTCCTCGCGCACCGCAAGGGTGATCGGCACTGCTGCGTCTCGGGTGGCAGCGCGCAGCGCCAACGCGGTTGCGAGGCCGCGCGCTTCGTCGGAGTAAGCGACATAGATGGCAGTGGCGCTGCGGGCTCGGTCCGCCAGAACAGAGCTGTCGGCCGCATCCTCCGTTGCCGACAACTCGCAGATCGAGGCGAGCTCGGGGTGCCGCCCGAGCAATTCTGCCCGGTCGCGTTCGGCCCCTGGGCGCAAGAGCTGAATTCGCAGGTCTCCGGCGTGCTCCGAGTTCGCCCGAAGGCGGACCGTGTGTAAGACGAGGCTCTCGGAGATGGTCTTGTCGCCGGCGACAAGCACGGTCGCCGCGCTCTCCGACACAAACGGCGGAAGCGTCTCCTCGACCATGAGGCTCGCGGCGCTGTCAAGCAGGCTGAACGGCTCGAGTCGCGCGGATCCGATCGAGGCCTCAGATAGGGCCGGAGCTTTGATGCTTCGCCAGAGCGAAGGATCGCCCAGGTTCAGGAAGACCGTCAGGACACCGCTACGCCTGGGTTGCCGTCGGGCCGCAACGGCGACTTCGATATCGACCTGATCATGTCCGCAGCTCACCACCATGTACGCCGCGCGTTGAACCTGGACTCGGCGCAGGGTGATCCGATCTGCTGCGCTGCCATGTACGACCGGAATCCCCTGGTTGCGAAGCGTTTTCGCTCGCTCACTCACCGGATTGGCCTCGAGAGCGACGACCTGAGCGCCGATCTCGTTCATCCGGAGGGCGACGTGCTGACCGAGTTCGCCCAGCCCTGCGATGACGAGGTGGTCGCGGAGGACGAGGCGGAACCAAAAGAGCTGCATCTGCTCCCGGAAGAGGACCATCAGTCCCCGGATCGCGGCGTATCCGACGAGGAGCGGACCGAGGAATCGCGCGATCTGAAGTTCCCACCCCGGGTCTGACGTGGCGGCGCCCCCAAAGCCGAACAACTGGATGGCGTTGTAGAGCGAGTCCGCGAAGTCGTTGCCGGGCTCTTTGTTGAAGCCGATGGTCCCCAGGACGAGGACCGTCGCGGCGAGCGCGATGACCGCGATCGGCCGCCAGGCCCTCCATACGGGCTTGATCTTCAAATGCCACGCGCGGCGCAACCGCCACAGCCGCTGAGGTCGGATCTCCAGGCTCAGCCTGGCATCCGCGGTGTCGAGAGATCGACGGACGGTTCCGGTCTCACGCACCGGATGACCCTGTCAACCCAAATTCCCAGCCGCATCGGTAGATAGCCACATAAGTGCCTTTCCGCTCAAAGCCGCGGCAAAGTACCGATGCCGGGAGCGTCACGGGGTTGGGATCGTCGGTCTGATGACAGTTCCCCGAACTTTGTCGACCCTGTTGGCCCTCGGCGCCCTATCGGCACTGGTCGCCGCCTGCGGCTCCGACGGAGGCGGCTCGACCTCCGCGGACAAGGCAGCCGCTAACGCGCAGCGTCCGGCCGAGCACGTCTCGCTCGAAACGGCTCCGTATCAGGCGGCGAAGGCCGAGAACGCCGTCCTCTACCAGGCGGTCCAGGAGGACCCCGAGACGGTGGGAGCGTTCCGTGATCTGATGTCGGCCGCAGCGAATGAGATCGGAGGCTTCTGGATCCGGCGGGTTCCGGAGCTCTACGGGCGTCAGTACACGCCGCCGCGGTTCGTCGGCGGCTACGACCCGGCCAACGGCGCCAACGTGACCTGCGGCGGCAAGCCCAACGCGCTGCCCGGGAATGCGTTCTTCTGTCCTCCGGACAACTACATCGCCTGGGACGAGCCCAGCTTCATGATCCCCCTGTTCCGACAGAGCCCGCTCGCGCCCGTTTTCGTCCTCGCGCACGAATGGGGGCACTCGGTGCAGCATCAGCTCGGCGTCAGGTTCAAGCACACGATCGATGCCGAACTCGATGCCGACTGCCTGGCGGGGGCCTGGGCTGTGGACGCCGCCTCGAGAGGCAAGCTCACTCGCGAGGACTTCGATCGCGCGGTGGAGATACTGCAGGCGGTACAGGACAAGGATGGGATTCCCTGGACCGATTCACAGGCGCACGGCACGGCCTTTGAGCGCATCGATGCCTTCGGTCACGGCGTGGATCGCGGGCCGTACGCCTGCATCAGGCGCGGCAGCGCCGGCTAGTCGCCCCGGAACTCGGGCGTCTCGCCGTCGAAGAATGCCGTCACTCCACGCTTCAGGTCCTCGGTGCCCATGCTGTCCGCGATCCCGTGCCGCTCCAGCTGGAGGTGGTCGTTGATCGAGTTCTCGATGCTCTCGT
>DATBGU010000014.1:0-8441 GCA_036557825.1 Gemmataceae bacterium | reverse complement strand
GGCTTGCGGCCGGGGAAGCGAAAGCGGCGTGGCGGCGGTGGCGGCAGCAAGGGTTCAAGGTGTTGCCACAAGGCATCGGTAACCAGGGGTTTCATGGCTACTCCTTTCTCGACTGGAGATAAGAGCCTCCAAAGGAGAAGGAAGCAGCTAGCGTGCCGTTGGCTCATTTTTTCCGAACGCTCTTACGCTCCCGCCTCGCCAAAAAGATAGAGCCTCTTAACTGAAAAAGCCCTGGAGCAGCTTGCCATCGCAGACGCGCACGGGACGGCCGCTCCGGTCGTACAGCTCCAGACCGGGCCGAACGCCGAGCAGATGCAGGAGGGTGGCGATCAGGTCGGCGGGCGTAACGGGTTTATCCGCGGGTTGAGCGCCCATGCGGTCGGAGGATCCGTACACGCTGCCGCCGGGGATGCCGGCCCCGGCAAGCACGATGGATTGAACAAACGGCCAGTGCTCGCGGCCGCCGTGGGCGTTGATTCGCGGCGACCTCCCAAACTCGCCCATGCACACCACCAGCGTGTCCTTGAGCAGACCGCGGCTCGCCAAGTCATCCAGCAGACTCGCCAGTGCCTGGTCCGTCGGCGGCATCAGCCGCTCGCGCAGATGCGGAAAGTTGTTGGCATGTGTGTCCCACACGGGCGAATCTTTCGGGCCCTCGTAGTGCCAGTAAACCGTCACGAGCGAAACACCAGCTTCGAGCAAGCGTCGGGCCAGCAGACAACCCTGGCCAAACAGATGCCTGCCATACTCCGCGCGCACCCGGTCCGGTTCGCGGTCCAGCTGAAAGGCGCGCTGCACCCGAGAGGAACCGATTAAGGCATATGCCCGCTGATAGTGCGCATCCAGGTCGGCGAAGGCGCCGCGTGACTCCACGGCCCGCAATTGCCGGTCGAGCAGCGGCAACAACGCCCGGCGGCCCTCAAGGCGCGCCGCGCTCATGCCCGGTGGCAGCACCAAATCCGGAATCTGGAACGCCGACTTGTCGACATCGGCCTCAATGCGAAACGGATCGTAGCGTTGGCCGAGGAAGCCGCCGCTCTGCCCGGGATATTCATTGATGGCGTCATCCTTGATGATCTCCGGCAGCGCGGCGAAGGTCGGCACACCACCGCGCGGGGGCCGGACACGAGCCAGCACGGAACCGACATGCGGATGATCTTCCGGGGACGGGCGAATCTCCTTGGCTGACGTCGCGTTGACGCTCGGATGGGAGACGCCCGTGAGCATCGCATATCCAGCCGGCGTGTGGACGGTGCATTGATGCGTCACGGAGCGGACAATGCAGTATTTGTCGGCCTGGCGTGCCAGCTGCGGAAAGAGTTCGCTAATGCGGATGCCAGGCACGCATGTGGCGATGGGTCGTAGCTCCCCGCGAACTTCGACCGGGGCATCCGGCTTGAGATCCCAGGTATCGAGCTGTGGGGGTCCGCCGGTGAGAAAGAGCAGTAGGCAGCGCTTCGCCCGCCCGAATCCCGTCTCTCCCGCGGAGGCGGTTGGCGCCGCGCGCAGCAATTGGGGCATGGACAGTCCCAGGCAACTCAGTGCACCGACGCGCAGAAAGTCGCGCCGCGATGTGCCGTCACAAAGCCGTCTCGATGTTCCTTTGACGGAGAACATGAATCACATCTCGGCCGTGAATGACAACAGAGCATGTGTTAAGGCTCACACGCTCAGCCGCGCTGCCGGCAAGACTTATTTTTTCACCGGCAAGTGGCGGTCGAACCATTGCACCATCTCGTCCTTCATTTCCGGCAGATACTCATGGCCCGTGTTGCGGTATACGACGCTCCGGAAGTTGTCGGCCTTGCCATGCAAACTGTACACGGTGGCCAATTTCTTCTCCAACACTTCAATGCCGTCGGTCGGAGCACCGCCGTCCTGATCGCCCGAGAGCATCAGCATCGGCCGAGGGGCGACGAGCGCATAGATCGCCTCGGTATCGAAATGCTTGAACACGCCGGGCACGAAATAGTAAATGCCGTGGGCGCGCAGATTGCCGTGGGCGATCAGTTCGGTGTAGCGCGTGAAGCAGGCAACGCCGACGATGGCCTGGATGCGGTCGTCGATCGCCGCCAGCCACCAACTGCGCGTGCAGCCCATGCTCATGCCCGTGGCCGCGATGCGATTCTTGTCCACTTCCGGCCGCGTCTGGAGGTAGTCGAGCAAGCACTGTTCGTCGCGCAACATCATGCCCCAGAGCGTGCGGCCTTGCCACAGATAGAGCTTGAAAAGGCTGGCCTCCTGGCCCGCCTTGTCGTCGAGCTGGCCTGCCGGGCCTTTCCCCACACGCTCGCCGCTGAAGGCCGCATCGATCGCCGCCACCACATAGCCCTTCTTAGCCAGCAGCGGACCGACAAGCTGGCTATTCTTGGCGTCGGTGCAGACGCTCTCCTTCGAACTGCCGTGACCGTGGAGGGCGATGATTGCTGGGCGCGGAGATGAGCGATCTTTCGGCACGAGTAGAATTCCCGGAACGACCATATCAACGCCGTTATGGAAGGCGATCCGCTCCAGGGTGTAATCGCCTTTATCCTCGCGGGACACGATACGGACCTTGCTCGGGTCCGGCCGGGTAGGCATCTCGCCCAGACATTCGAGAAGCGTTTGGCGGACTTTCTTTCTCCCCTCGGTCTGCCACGTCTTCAAATTGGACGGTACAGGCCACGCGGGAACCTTAAGATTGCGGAACGATTCCGGCACCTCAGCCCAGGGCTGGCCCTGTTTCTGGCCGCCTTTGGCTTGGCGCGGCGTGACGCGCTCCTGGGCCGCAAGAAACGATTGCCCAGACACGATGCAAGCGAACCCGATCAAAAGGACTCGCGGCGCGACAAGGGAAAAGCGCGACCGCCGCGCGCGCCTATTGGGTCCAATCATTCGTCTTTCTCCTCGCTCGTGCAAAGGATAGTGTGACGCTGATGCCAGCGGGGCGATGCCTTCCAAGAAACGCTCTAGGGGCCGCCACTTGGCGGCGGTTCACAACACCTGCCATTTCCAGCACGCACCCGGCGCCGTGGAACGGCCTGACTGCTGCCGGTTCGGGTCGTTCGGAGAACCATCTCGGCACTCGTACGGGTCTTACTCCTTCTCCCCGTGCAACTCGAAGCCGAAGAGCTGAGCGTGCCGTACGCGAAACTCCAGGCGGACCGGCTTGCCTTTCAGCTCGGCCAGCGACCGCGGCCAGCGCACCTCGCCGGCCAGGACGTCGCCGGTCAGCGGCTTGGCGTCCGCAGCGCCCAGCGCCGCCAGCGGCTTGCCGGCTTGGTCCAGCAAGCGGACCTGCACCTCACCGCGCGGTGCCCGCAGGTTGACTGTCAGCTTCGGGCCGGGAACCAGGAATGCCTTGGTCCGGAGCGTACCTTGTTCGCGGTCGGGCGCCAGCGCGACGTAGCGGTCTTTTTTCAGGCGGGCCAAGCCGATCTGGCGCTCTTTGTCCGGAGCGATCTTGTGCCCGCGGGCATAGCCGCCGTAATAGAAATAAAGCTCATCGCCGACCGGCAAGATGCCGCCAATCCAGCTCATCGCGTGATCCCAGCTGCCCCGCTCCGGATTGCGGTCGAGAAATGGCTCGCGGAACCGCTGCCACTGCACGCCATCGCGACTGGTCGCCAGCACCGAATAGCCGATGCCATCTTTGGGGCCGCCAGCGTCGCAGGCGAGATCGTCGCGCAGCGCCCGGACCAGGCCGATGTGCAACGCTCCACGCTGGTGCATGCCGCCCATGCCATAGAATTCGAGCAGGCCGTCGTCCTTCTGGTCGGGCGTGAAGATGCGCCAGGGTTTCTCCCAGTGGAGGAAGTCCTTGCTGGTGGACAGGCCGACCAGCCGGCGAAAGACCTTGCCGGCGCGGGGCGCCGGCGCGTAGCCGTCCTCGGGCAAGGCGTGCAGCTTCATGGCCGCGGCGTACCGGCGCCGGAGCGGGTCGAAATAGACATCGACAATGTCGCCGACGCCGTGACGGCTGATCTTCGGGAAGCCTTCGGGCCAACCCGACAGGACCGGGTTATGGTCGTAGGCGGTCCAGCGCAGGCCATCGTGTGAGAAGCCGACGTACATGCCGGCGTTGTCGCCTTGTTTAGCATCCCGGCCGCGGGTCGCCTGCCAGTTGGCCAGCTTGAAGCGCCGCTCGGGGTCGGCGGCCGCCTTGCCGTCGTCAACGAGGCTCGCGCCGTAACTGCGGGCCAGATCCCAGGCAAGGCGCGGCTTGCCCCAGTGGACGCCGTCGCTAGACACGGCGTGCCAAATGGCGGGGCCACGATTGTACCAAATCCGGTAGCCCTGCCGCTCCGTGTCACGGAGGACCGTCAGGTACGGTTGCGTCGTCCCGAACGTTTCGCTGTCGAGTACCGGTTTTGGGAGGCGCTTGGGGGTTTCAACATGGCGCGTCAGGCCGTCGAGTTGGTCGATGAGGTAATTGTCCAGGAACAACTGCGGACCGGCGCCGACCTCCAAGGGATGCGCCGGCTGGTGGGCGCGACTTAGCGAAGGGGCGCCGAACACCAAGCCGGCGGTGAAAACGCTACACCTTTTGAGGAATTCCCGCCGTCTCATGAATGCACCTCCCACGCAAACTCCAAGCGGTTGTCGAAGCGGCGCCTGAGTGGCGGGAATACCATCGCCCTTGTAACGGTGCTCTTTCGGCCCGACGCCCGCCAGGGTCCGAATCGGGCCACGGACCGTGTCGAGGGCGCGAATGATGTTATTCTCGCCTTCGGCGAGGTAGAGCACGCCGGACGATGGCATCATCATACCGCTCTGCGTTACCCAAACAACACCGCCACCGGATCGCCGCTCGCCACGCGATGCGGCCGGTTGGTCAGGTCGGTGAAATGCGTATCCGCCGGGATGCCCAGCGCGTGAAAGAGCGTGGCGGAGAGGTCGCCGGGGGTAACGGGGCTGGATTGCGGGTACGCGCCATGACGATCCGAAGCGCCATGGACGACCCCGCGCCGAATGCCCGCGCCGGCGAGCACCACGGAGTAACACTGCGCCCAATGTTTCCGGCCAGGCGAACCACCTTTGAAGTTCCTTTCTACGGCCACGAGCGGCGCGCGGCCGAACTCGCCCATGCAGACCACCAGCGTATCCTGCAGCAGTCCACGCGCTTCCAGGTCTTCGAGCAGGGCTGAAAAGCTGTGGTCGAAGCGCGGCAGCAAATGCTCGCGCATGGATGTGAAGATGTCGTTGTGCGTGTCCCAGCCATATTCGTCCGCGACGTCGGGATGATCGTCCTGGCCGCGGATGTTGTGATTGAAGAAAACAGTGATCCACGGTACGCCCGCCTCGACGAGGCGTCGCGCCAGCAAGCACGCCTGCCCGCCGCGGTAGCGGCCGTAGCGCTCACGGGCCTGGGCCGATTCCTTGCGGAGATCAAAGGCAGCGCGGACGCGCGGCGAATCGATCAGGTCGTAAGCCTTGCGCATGTGGTCTTGATGAGCCGACAGCCGCGCGTTGGCGAAAGGGCTGCTTCGGTCCAGTTGGTCCAGGAGGACGCGGCGAGTGGCCAAACGGCGCGGCGATAATCCGGGGCGCACGGTCATCCCGTTCAAGAGCGATGTGTCATGGGTGACGTCGCCGAGCTGGAGCGGATCGTAACCCTGCCCCAGAAATCCCCCGTATTGTCCCGGCGCCGGCTCTTTGGGAGCGAGAAGCGGACCGTTGATGTGAAACGCCGCGTGCGGAAAACGATCCGAAGGCCGCACGCGCTGCAAGACCGCACCTAGTGCCGGAGAGTCCGTGGATCGCGGCGACGGATTCGAGGACTTGATCGGGTGGAGCTGGCCTGTCAGAGCCAGATAGCACGCGGACCCGTGATCGAGATCATCGTGCGTCATCGACCGAACGATTGTGTAGCGGCCGGCGAGCCTGGCTAGGCGCGGCAGGTGTTCGCAAATCCGCACGCCGGGTATCGCCGTCTGCCGGCTGCCGAACGCGCCGCGCACCTCGACCGGAGCGGATGGTTTCGGATCCCAAGTTTCAAACTGGCTTTGACCACCGCTGGTAAAAACGACGATGACCGATTTGGCGCGGGCTGCGGACGCGGCTCTTGCGGAGCTAAAACCGGGCAGCAGCGCGCCGACGGCAGCAGGCACCCCGATGCGCAACCAATCGCGCCGCGACGGACGCGAGCCAGCAAGAGAGGGGCGAGCAAGGAAGG
Source organism: Gemmataceae bacterium (assembly GCA_036557825.1). Classification (GTDB taxonomy): domain Bacteria; phylum Planctomycetota; class Planctomycetia; order Gemmatales; family Gemmataceae; genus JAJPHU01. The sequence goes on along the minus strand of DATBGU010000014.1, from coordinate 2,287 downwards.
GAACCATGGGGCAGGAGCTCGAACCAGGGATGGGCGATCACGTTCGCCATTGGCCGAAATAAAAGCTTAGCACTGTTGATGTGCCTTCTCCAGGCGAAAGTACGTCACATTTGTGGTCGAAGTAGGACAACGGTGCTGGAAGTAAAGCAAGTCCCTGCCCCGCGCTCGACGCTCGGACCGGAACCGTTGGGCTGCTCCTGACGCCAGTTCGCCGTAGGTCCAGATGGGCTGTGTCGGAGGCTATGGCAGGCGATCCACACCTGTCACGGCAGCTCAAGGCACACCACCTCATGAATATTCACTCGCGGAACCAGGAACTCCACGCCCCCGCCCGCCGCACGACGCACCGACAAGTCCTTGCCGGCATAGAGGGCTTTGGCCGTGGATACCTTCAGCGGCAGATTGACGCGGACCGTCACATCGGTCAGCGGGATGGGGTCGTCATGGAAGTCCGTGTGCTTCGGCGTTCGCCGCACCGGCGAGAAGTTCACGATATGCACCGTGTAACGCTCCCTTCGCCCGGCGTCCGGCTTCGCCGCCTGATGGGTGAGCGATAGCTCGGTGCTTAGGTGGGCATCGGTCTGGATCAAGGGCACGGGAAGCACTTCGCCGAGTGCCTTCTGAAAAGCCTGGCGATAGGCCCAGAATCCTTGATTGTAGTAGCCTTGCCCCAGGGGAAAGGCCACCAGCGCCACCTTTCCGCTCCGTGCCACGGCCGCATACGCGGTGGTGTGATCGAAGGGCGTTTGCTGATGGCTCATATAGTGCTCGGGGCCGCGCTGGAAGAGCGGCTCGCCCAGCACGGCCAGAATCGCTGCCGGAGGTTTGGCCCGCCATTGCGAAGCGCCCTCGTAGAGGGCGTACGCGTAGGGCGGGATGTCGCCGGTGAAACGCGCCTTCGGCACCATGTAGGCCGGCTTGAAGGGCGACATGCCCGCATACTGCAGCCCGTACCGCTCTAGCCAGCTCTTCTCTGTCCCCGCCAGCACGGCCGACGTGTGGGTTGCGATCACCGCCCCGCCTCCGGTGATGAACGCCTGAAGGCGCGAGGCCATGGCCTGATCGACCCCGAAATTCTCCGGCAGGACGACCAGCGCATAGCGCTCATCCCATTTCGTCTCGCGCTCGACGATGTCGAACTGGACCCGCGACTCGGTCAGCAGCTTGACCCAGCCGTAGTTCACCTCGTTGCACGGGGCGTCCCCGCTTGCCAGCAGAGCCGCCTCCGTCACCGGCACCGCCTGCTCCAGGTACGGCTCAATCCGTTCAATGTGCCGGTAGGCCTGTCCGATGACGTGGTAGATCGCCGGCTCAAGCCGGCCGTCGGGAGGCACCTGGTCGCCGATGTCACATCGCGCGCCCTGCGCTACAAAAGCGGCGACTTCCGTGTGCAACTGCGCCGGCGACTTCAGGCCGCCGAAGTCGGCCCAGAAGTCCTTGAAACAGACCGTGCAACCATGGAACGGGATCCCGAAGCCGCGGGCGTAGCGAATCACCGTCGGAAAATAGTGGTAGCCATAGTGGACTGCATCCGTGAAGAGTACCTCCTGGGACGAACAATCGACGAGTGGCGCGCGCTTGGCGAGGCCGTAGAAGGTTCCCTGGTTCTGGGGGCACACCAGACACCCAGGGCGCGTCTTCTTGATCACCTGGTGAATACGCTTGAGGAAGGACTGACGAAGCTCTTCTTTGTGAGCATACTGCACGCTCGCATTGAATGGATCGAGCCCCTTCTTCCGCAACTGCCGAAGGCATTCGTCGCAGTAGCAGGGAGGAGAGCTACCCCCGTCGAGCCAAACGCCGTCAAGTTCGTACTTGGAGACAAGCTCCCGGATAAGGTCGAGTTCTCCTCTCAGGAACGGCTCCCGGCCAATGCAGAACTGCCACAGGTAAGGGCGATATCCCTTGTCTTCCGCGGGCGGCCCGGCAGGCTTCGGGCCGGGGCCGTCCTTGGAGCGGTGGGGGGCATCGGGCTTCACGGTATTCGTGAACGCCTTCTGCCCGTCGGAGACCTGCTCAGGCTTGGGACGGGACTTGTCGCCGGGCTGGTGGACGACCAGCCATTCGGGATGCCGCTCGGCGAGTTCAGGATTCCAGGTCAGCATGAAGTAGGCGAGGGTCCAGATTTTCCGCTTCCTCAGCGCCTTCACCTGTGCGCCGAGGAGGTCGAAGGAGAGGTTCGGATGCATCCGCCCATGCTTGCTGGGGAAGTAGGAATAACCGTACATGTCCTTGGCGAAGACGGTCGCGCCATTGACATGCGCCGCCAGCAAGCGGTCACCGAACT
>DATBGU010000013.1:0-12718 GCA_036557825.1 Gemmataceae bacterium | reverse complement strand
CGGGCGCATAGGTCTACTGTAATAGTCCCGCGCCGCCGTCCGATCCTACAATGGATTTCCGATTAGCGCGGAAAACGCCGATCGTGCCGATTGTGTCGTCGCGGTAATATTGAATCCGCTCTCATTCGATCCAGAAGTGCTTGCATCACAACCTGAACTGTTGTACCCTCTGTGGGTTGTAGCCCAGATTTCGTACACGGACGTGTCTCATGGTTGCCCCCTTCCCACCACCCGGCGTCAAGATCCTCACCATCGGGGAACTGACGCGCGCCCTCAAGGGTATGCTTGAGGAGACGCACGCCAATGTCTGGGTCGAGGGCGAGGTGTCGAACCTGTCGCGGCCAAGTTCTTATGGCCATCAATACTTGACCCTCAAGGACGACGAGGCGCCCTTGAAGGCGGTGCTCTACCGGGCCATCGCCCTGCGCATGCGCTTCGACCTGCGCGACGGCCTGCGCGTCATCGCCCGTGGCCGGCTCACGCTGTACATGCCGCGGGGCGAATATCAGCTGCTCATCGAGGAGATCCAGCCCAAGGGCATCGGGCCGCTGGAGTTGGCGTTTCGGCAATTGAAAGAAAAACTATCGCTCAAGGGTTATTTCGACCCGAAACGGAAACGCAGATTGCCGCGCGTGCCGCGCCGCATTGTGCTGGTGACCAGTCCGAGTGGCTCGGCAGTGCGCGACATGCTGGAAATCCTGTCGCGGCGCTGGCCGGCGGCGGAGGTGTGGATCTGTCCGGTCCACGTTCAGGGCGAAGGAGCGGCCGCCGAGGTCGCCGAGGCGATCGGCGCGCTCAATGGCATCGCGGGGGAGGGCAGGGCCATCGACGTGCTGATCGTCGGGCGCGGCGGCGGCAGCCTCGAAGATTTGTGGACCTTCAACGAGGAGTGCGTCGCCCAGGCGATCTTTCAGTCGCGCATTCCCGTCGTCACCGGCATCGGCCACGAAGACGATTTGACCATCGCCGACATGGTAGCCGATCTGCGGGCGCTGACGCCCAGCGAGGCGGCCGAGAAAGTGGTGCCCGAGCGCACCGCCGTGCTGGACTGGCTGGCGGGACTCGAATCGCGCTTCGGGGCCGACCTGCGGCGTCGATTGGAGACGGCGCGCGCCCGCCTTGAGGAAATGGCGCGCCGCCCCTACTTCCGCCGGCCGCTCGAACGCATTCATCAGGCGGAACAACTGCTCGATGACTGGAGCGAGCGTGCGAGCCGCGCCGTGCAGCGCCGCGTCGAGCAACTGGGGGAACAACTCAAGGGACAGGCGGCGCGGCTGGAATCGCTCAGCCCGCTCAACGTGCTGGCGCGCGGCTACAGCCTGACGCGCAAGGAAGACGAGACGGTCATGCTGCACAGCGCCCGGCAAGTCGAGGCGGGCGAGCGCCTCGTGACGCGATTGCAACATGGCGAGATCATCAGTCGGATCGAAGAGACGAGAGGAGGCGAAGTATGACGGAGCCGCGGGACGACGGGCGGACGTTCGAGGAATCGCTGCTGGAGCTGGAGCGCATGGTGCGCGAACTGGAGGACGGCCGTCTCGGTCTGGAGGAGGCTCTGGCGCGCTACGAGCAGGGCGTCGGACTCATCAAATCGTGTTATCAGCAGCTGCGCCAGGCGGAGCAGCGCATCCTCATGCTGACGGGGGTCGATGAGGAGCAGCAGCCGATCCTGCAACCGTTCAAGCACGAGGCGACGGCGATGGCGAAGAAACGAAACCCATGAAAGATCCCATCGCTCCTCCGGTCGCTGACGCTGCCGACCCGCCAAGGTCTTGCAATCGCTTCTAGCTCACCTTGCGCCAGAGTATCTGGGCGTTGATCTTGTCGCCCTCGTCCCGGACGACCACCTTCAGCCAGTGCCAGGCGAGATTGCCGATCGCCACCTCCACATAGTACACCCGACCGCCAGGCTCGACCTTGTCATGGCGGGCGCGGATCTCGTCCTCGGCCGGTTCGTCCAACGACGAGCGGACAATCAGCACGGCCGGGGAAGCCTTGTATCCCCTCTTGATCCGCTGCATCCGGGCGTGAACAAACTCGTAGTTGACGGCCTTCAGGCCGGCCGGGAGCTTGACCCCCGGAATGTCGGTATACAGCAGGGGATCCTTGCTATCGGTGAGGGACTTGCGATCGCCGAACGGCTTGGCGAACACCTTGGCCGGATCATTTCCGCACAGCCAATCGGCGATCAACGCCACGTCGGATGCCTTGTGGGCTGGGGCCGACGTGCCCGGCTCGAACTTTTTCTCCTTTTGGTCCGACAGAAGTGGCTCAAGCAGCGGCTCCTGAACCGACTTCCGAACGGTCTTGACGAGTTCGGCGTCACTCCCATAGACCCGCACCCACATCTGGTACGTCCGGCCCTGCCATTGAAACTCGTACAAGTTCCCCGGAGGCGACGGCGTGCGGCCGGACCAGAGCTGCACGGAGACATAGAAGTACGGCTGGGATTCGTCCTTCGCCTTGGCGGCGTTCTTGCCCGGAGATGTTGCATTGTTCTCGAAGGCGAAGTCGGCGGACTTCAGTCGCTCGCGCTCATCCCGCTGGACGGTCGGCTTGACCTTGGACACTCCCTTGAGCAAGGCGTGCTTGCTCTCCAGGGCCACCACCCGTTCGCACGCTTTGCGGAACAGTTCCTCGGGGTCGCGTGGCGGTGCGGCCGGGGGACCGCCGCTCGACCTCGGCTCCCTTGCCGCCTTCTTCCACCGCGCCGCCGGGGTTGAACCCGTCGGGCCGATGAGGACGCCGTCCTTCATGGTGAAACGGCCGCGCACGACGAGCCCGCTCAGTTTCGCGGTGTACTTGATCCGTCCGTTCTCGCCGGCCGCATAGGCGCCCTCCGCCGTCTGCCATTTTCCGTCCCGCTGGAAGAGGGGCAGCCGGATCGACCCGTCCGCTCCGAACTCGACCGGAATCTTATCGGCGTCGTCCGACACCCACTTGCCCACGAGAGCCTCCTTCCATTCCTCTGGCTTCCGCGCGGGTGGTATCGGCTCCGGGGTGCCTTTGAGAAAGTGGTCCGCGACCACCTTGGGAACTTCGCGGCCGAAATACTCCAGCTCCAGCCAGGGATTGTCGTTGATCGCGGCGAGCAGCTTTTTCAGGGCGGCGCTCGGAATGGCCCGGTCGGACGCGACATAGACGCCGACTCGGCTGCCCCATCCCTTTATTTCGCCGATCGCCTTGGCCGCGTCGTCCACGGAGACCGCGGACTTCTGTTCCTTCTTCTCATCGGAGTGGATGGTGACGGAAGCCTTTTTGTCCTTGTACGGCTTGACCTGGATGAGCAGCGTGCGCGACTCGGCATGGGTTTGCGACACGACAAGGAGCAGAACGAGTCCGGCAAGCAACCGTTTCACGGGCTTCATGGGTAACGTCTCCTTTAGGCCGCCGACGGAAAAGAATCGGCGCGGTCCAAGAAGGAAGACGCACTGGCCGGGATTCCGTAACCGCGCCGCCGAACTTGTTCTTCGCACACTCTTGAGGAAAATTCCTCTGCCCGCTTGAGCGCGCCGCCGGCTCTGGTATGCTGTCGGTTCACTGACCTCCCCCGTACTCCAGGAGACGATCGACCGCCATGAAACGCTTCCTCCTCCTCCCCGTCTTCGCCCTGCTCGGCCTCGCCCTCGCCGCTCCCTCCGCGACGCGCGGCGACGACGCGAAAACGCCCAAGACGCTCGGCAAAATCGAGCGCCTCGATGCCGCCTTCGACAACCTGATCGGACCCGATGCGAAACTGGAAGTCCTCGCCGAGGGCCACGTCTGGACCGAAGGGCCGGTCTGGGTGCCGCGCGACGGCGGCTTCCTGCTCTTCTCCGACATCCCGCGCAACCGCGTCTACAAATGGCAGCAGGGCAAGGGCGAAAGCATTTTCCTGGAGCCGTCCGGCGGCACCGGCAAGGACGCCTCCCTCCTCAAGGAACCGGGTTCCAACGGCCTGCTGCTCGATCCCGCCGGCCGGCTCGTGCTGATGGAGCACGGCGACCGCCGCGTCAGCCGCCTCGATAGCTGGGACGGCAAAGGCAAAACCACCCTGGCCGACCGCTACAAGGGCAAGCGACTCAACAGTCCCAACGACGGCGCTTTCAAATCCAACGGCGATCTCTATTTCACCGATCCGCCCTACGGCCGGGGGCTGAAGGAACCCAAGGGCGGCGACGAATTTCCCGGCCGCGATCTCGATTTCTGCGGTGTCTATCGGCTATCGAAGGACGGCGAATTGACGCTCTTGACGAAGGAGATGAGCAAGCCCAACGGCATCGCGTTTTCGCCGGACGAGAAGACGCTGTACGTCGCCAACTCCGATCCCGCGAAACCGATCTGGATGGCCTTCCCGGTCAAGGACGACGGCACGCTCGGCGCGGGCAAGGTGTTCTTCGACGCCTCGAAATTGGCCGGCAAGGACCGTCCGGGCCTGCCGGACGGCATGAAGGTGGATGCGAAGGGCAACCTATTTGCGACGGGTCCTGGCGGCGTGTTGGTGTTGACGCCGGAAGGCAAGCACCTGGGCACCATCGCCACCGGCGTGAAGACCGCCAACTGCAATTGGGGCGAAGACGGCAGCGTGTTGTACGTGACCGCGGACACAATGTTGACACGAATCAAGACGAAGACGAAGGGCAAGGTGTTCACGAAATAGCGCGCGCACAAGCCCGGAGCGCCAGCGACGGGTTCACCCGTCGCTGGCGCTCCGGGCTTGTCGATCATTTCTCAAGTCGTCGCAACGCAGCTCGCGCTTCGCGTGTTCGCAGCGCGCCGCCCATGCCCTCGCTCAGATTTTTCAGCACCCGCCGCGCCTCGGCGGTGCCAATCGTTTCCAACACCTGCACCGCGCGGATGACGCGCACATCGTCGGGAGAAAAGTCTCGCCGTGTCTCCTCCAACGTGGTCAGCAATTCCAAGACGCGCCGCCGCAGTTCCGCCGACGGTTTGTTTTCCAGCACTTTACGCAGTTGGTCCTCGGCGCCTTCGCCCTCCTTCGCCAACTCACGGTAGGCCTTTTGCCGTATCGTATAGGTATCACTATCGAGGTCGGCGAGTAGTTGGCGCAGCCGCCTGGCATCGCTTCGCGGCAGGGGCGGCAAACTCTTCTCCAGATACGGCACACTGAGCTGCGGCGATGCTTCCAACCTGGCGATGGCCCGCTGCGCCGCCTCGACATCGCCTCCCGCAAGGTCGCTCCATAGATGATCGAGATCCAGCAGCGGCCGCGCCTGCCACACCAGCACCGTACCATCGGATCGCGCACTGGCCACCGTCCGGCCGTCCGGCGAAAAAGCGATCGGACCAGCCTTCCCCGCGTCGGCGGTAAAGCGTTCGATCTCGCGGCGCGTGGCCACGTCCCAGAGACGAACCGAACCGTCGTCGTAGCTGACGGCCACGGTTTTGCTGTCGGGAGAAAATACGGCGTGCTGGACCGCGACTTCGTCCCCTTTGGTCCCGGAGCACAGCCAGCCGGCGAAGCCGCCCGATACCGTCTCCACGAGGCCGATCCGCGCCGGATAGCGGCCGAACCCATTTTTCACGCAGAACACCAGCAACATTCGGCAATCCGGCGACAGTTCGTGATGCTCCGCGCCCTGGAGCGGAATCGGTGTGGGCTGTGGACGCCATCTATCGTCCAAGCCAATGCGGAACAGGCGAACCGAATCGTCGCGCGGATCGTGGGGATCGCCGACCGCGGCGATGATTCCATGGGCGGAGAGGAAGTCTCGGCTGACACACTTCGCGGAGATCGCCGCGCCCGTGGCCGCGTCCCAACAAGCGATCCGTGGAGCGTCCCTCTGGACAACATCTCCCACCAGCGTCTTGCCATCGGGAGTGAAGACCAATTTGGTCGCGGCATCGAGAGGCGTCGTGCTTTGCCAGAGCATTTTGTCCGCGGCGACATCCCAAACGCCGACGCAATGCGCTTCCGTGGCGCCGGCCAGCAACTCGCCTTTGGGGAAACCGCGACGATGCGGCCGAACGATTTATCCGGTCTGGCGCGGCGCAGACACTTACCGCTGCGCGCGTCCCAGAGACGGACAACTGCGTCCGTCGCGACGCTGACCAGGGTGTTACCATCGACATAGCTCAGCGCGTTGAGCGTTCCAGGTTCATCCCCCGCCGGCTTTGTATGCCGTCTCGTGGCCATGTCCCACAGCACGATGACCTTGTGCATCTCATCCACCGTCGCCACCGTTTGGCCGTCGGGAGAGACCGCGAGGGTTCCCCAAGGATACGGACCATTCTCGGCAAAGCGTCGCAATTCTTTTCCGCTGGCAACATCCCAAACGCGAATGCCGAACCCTCCTCCCGCGATCAAGCTCTTACCATCCCAGGAGAATGTTAGGTGGGGAGCACCATTGGGACTCGAAGGACCATCCCATTTGCGAAGGGTCCGCAGCGTGCGAGGATCAAGGAGACAAACCTCGCCCGTTTTCCATTTTATGAAGGCAACGATACGTGCATTCGGGGAGAGGGCTGCCGTGGAGTAAGGGAGCAAAGAGCCTAAAGGCGATTTTGAGTCTTTGACCGAGACGGACTTGACCGTCTTTTGAGCCGCGAAGTCCCAGAGAACCAGTTCGTTGCCGCGCCAGAAGAGCAACTGATTTCCGTCCGGCGATAAGGCAAGCGGCTGCACGTTTAAACCAAGCGACGGCGGCCGCATCCGTTCCGACTTGGATTGCGGCCTCACGAATACGGCCTCGGACAAGGAAGATTCCCCGACCAGCGCGAAAACTTTGCCGCCGGAGGAGAAGCCGGCGACACTGCGGCAGGGGAGGTTGAGGTCGAACTTTCGTATTCGTTCGCCGGTCGCGCGGTCCCAAAGGAGTAGGGATTCACCATCTCCGGCGAGGAGACTCTTCCCATCGGCGGAGAAGATGAGAGGGCAAGGAGAATAGGAGGAGAACCGAAACCGCACACTGCCCAATCGGGCGACGGCGCCCGGCGGCAACGGATCACCGTAAAGGTCCGTGCGCGTCTTGTCGCCGTCGCCGGCCCAGATGGCTGAGGGCATGAACGCGAAGATTACGAAGGCCCCAATCAAGAAGCGAGAAAATGCGGACATGCAGAATCCTTTCTTGAGGCGAGGGCTCCCGCGTGGCAAATGATACGGATTTGGTTAGCGATGCCTGGCTCCAAATCAAATGCGCGGCCCCGCGCGTCGCACCGCCTCGGGCACGTCCGGCGCGTGATACGTCTCGAAATTGGCGTGGAACATCTCGGCGAGATGGCGTGCGCGCTTCTCGTAATCGTCCCCGTCGCCGCCGATTTCGTGGGGTCGCAGCAACTCCTGCGGCACATCGGGACAACTCGCCGGCGTCAGCAGACCGAAGTATGGCTCCGGCGTGAAGACGGCGTCATCGAGAGCGCCGGCGAGGATGGCGCGCACCAGGGCGCGCGTGTGGGCCAATTCGATGCGTCGGCCGCGGCCGAAGGGTCCGTCGATCCAACCCGTGTTCACCAGCCACACCTGGCTGCCGTGTGTCCTCATGCGCTCGGCCAGCAACTCGGCGTAGCGGGCCGGCGGCAGCGGCAAAAACGGAGCGGCGAAGCAAGTGCTGAACGTCGCCTCCGGCTCGCGCACGCCCGCCTCGGTGCCGGCCACCTTCGCCGTGTAGCCCGACAGGAAGTGATACAACGCCTGCTCCGGCGTCAGCCGGCTCACCGGCGGCAGCACGCCGAAGGCGTCGCACGTCAAAAACAGGATCGTTCGCGGATGAGCGCCGCGGCTCGACGGCTCGGCACCGTCGATGTGGCTCAGCGGATACGCCGCCCGCGTGTTCTCCGTGAAACGCTCATCATCGTAGTCCGGCTGCCGCGTCCGCGGATCGAGCACCACGTTCTCCAACACGCTGCCGAAGCGAATCGCGTCCCAGATTTGCGGCTCACCTTCGCGCGAGAGGCGGATCGTCTTGGCGTAGCAGCCGCCCTCGATGTTGAAGATACCGGCGTCCGACCAGCCGTGCTCGTCATCGCCGATCAGACGCCGCGACGGATCGGCCGACAGCGTCGTTTTGCCGGTGCCGGACAGGCCGAAGAACAGGGCGCTGTCGCCGGCCGGGCCGACGTTGGCCGCGCAGTGCATGGTGCAGACGCCGCGAAGTGGTAAGAGATAATTGAGAACCGAAAACACCGCTTTTTTGATCTCGCCGGCGTACTCGGTGCCGCCGATCAGTACCAAGCCGCGCGCCAAATGCAGGACGATGAAGGTGTCGCTGCGCGTGCCGTCCAGCACCGGATCGGCGTGCATGCCGCTGGCGCACAAGACGGTCAGCCCTTCCTCGCAAGCGGCGTCGGTGCCGGACTCGCCGTCGCGCAGCAGCGCCTGAGCGAACAGGGCGTGCCAGGCTTTGTCGGCGATGACGCGCACCGGCACGGCGCTTTCGGGATCGGCGCAGGCGCTGCCGTCGCAGACGAACAGGTCGCGTCCTTGCAGATAGGCCAGCGCGCGGTGCAGCAGATGCTCGAAGACGCCCGGCTCTATCGGTCGATTGGTCGGTCCCCAGCGGATGTCGCGCTCCGAGAGCGGCTCGGCGACGAGATAACGATCTTTCGGTGATCGGCCGGTGTGCGTGCCGGTATGGGCGACGAAGGCGCCGTTGGCGGCCAGCACGCCCTCGCCGCGCGCCAGCGCCAACTCGACCCATGCCGCCGGAGCTAACTGGTAGTGGACCGCGCCGGGATAATGAATGCCGTGCCGGCCAAGATCGAGATCCGCGTGGACATTGCTCGATAAGACTGCGGGAAACAGCATGACAGCTCCCTCCCCCTGCTCGGCGTCCTGAAGAAATGATCCGGGGAACAGGGAAATGCATTATACCCTCCCGCGCCGCCGTTGTAGATGCGCGTTTGCGCGCGTGCGGCCGGAGGATGCCAGAGGGGATTCGGAAGGTAGGTCTCGTTGGTCCTCGTTCCCAAATAGAGTTTGGGAACGAGACAACCGTGTCACCCTGTCAGTTTTTCGGGGGTTGGCGGAACAGAACGAGATCGTGGCGGCGGATGGCGACGCCGGGCTGGGCGTCCGTGCGCATGTTCATCGTGTAGACGCCGAACTTGCCGGAGGTCGTCTCGGCGATGTACAGCGCCGACTGGGCCTGAGCGATCTGTCCGGTGGTCATGAGGAAATGCACGTTTTGCCGCGGCGGCAGATTGAATTCCGTCACCAGGTCCACCTCGGCCCAGCCGACGATTTTGCCGGCGGTGCGGTCGATGACGGTGCCCAGCAGTTTGCCGGCGCGGTAGTCGAGCAGCCAAACGCCGTCGGTCGGCGTGCGGCGAGCGGTCTCCACGGTGCCGGTACACAGAATGTAATCGTCGCAGCGGTCGTTGTTGCCGGCCGCGGCGCGCGGCTGATGACCGATCAGGAACACGGCGCCGGCCGTTCCCAGCAGCAATCCCAGTCCCAACCAGATCAGTCGTCGGACATCGTTCATGACCAGATTTCCTCCCCTTCTCGATGCTCGGCAACCCGCCGGGCGGCCGCACTATACCAACCGCCGCTCCCGCCGCAACCACAGTTTCCGATCGCGGATTGTGGATTGCGGATTGCCTCAATTGCCGTTACCGTAAAGATTCGCCGGGTTTCCTGGCTCTCCCTGGAAGCGAGGTTTGCCATGTCCTCCCTCGTTGATCCGCGATCCGCACGCCGCGATCGGCACTCCAACCGTTTCCCTCTTCTCTTTCTTCTTGTGCTTGCGCTGACCCTGTTGCCGATCGCGCTGACCGGCTGCGCCAGCGCTCCGCCGGTTGAGTCCGGCGAGTATCTGTTCTGTTTCTGGAACACCGAGAACTTTTTCGACGACCACGTCAACGGCTGGAAACGAGAGCCGGACAAGACGTTCGATCGCTGGTTCGCCGAGGACAAAGGCGTGTTCGAGCAGAAGGTGAAGAACCTAACCGAAGTGCTGGCGGCGCTCAACGACGGCAAGGGACCGGACATTTTGGCGTTGGCCGAGGTCGAGGCGGAATCGCGGGCGGCGGAACGGTTGATGGAGTCGCTCAACAAGGCCATCAAGCCGGAGACACCCCCTTACAAACATATTTTGAAGAAGAACCCGCACGGCGGACGCGACATCGTCACCGCGATCCTCACGCGATTGCCGGTCGTCGAGGACCGGACGCAGCTGCTGGGCAGACGGCAGCGTCTCCTCGAAGGACACATCAAGGTGGAGGGGCAAGACTTGACCGTGCTGGCGACGCACTGGACCTCGCGCGTCTCCGACGAGCGCGGCGAGGGCCGCGACAAGTACGCCGATCAGATCTACGGCCGATTTCGCGCCCTGTACAAGGCCGACCCCGACGCGGCGTTGTTGGTGTGCGGCGACTTCAACGACAACCCCGATGATGCCAGCGTCACGGACCACCTGCACGCCAGCGGCGATCTGACCAAGGTGCGGGCCGGCGACGATCCGCCGCTTCTGTACGACGTGTTCGCCAAGCGTTGGGCGGAGAACAAGGACGAGAACAAGGTGGGCACGCACTTTTATCGCGGCAAGGCGTACATCTTCGATCACATCGTCGTTTCGCCGGGCATGGTCAACGGCAAGGCCGGTTGGCAGTGCTTGCCGGACACGGCCGAGATCGTGAAGCATCGCTTCGTGGTGCCGCGCGGCCGCAGTAAAGGCCGTCCGCTGGCGTTCGGCACCGAGCGCGAAAAAGTCCCGCTGTCGGAGCGCGGCGTCAGCGATCATCTCCCTGTCACAGTACGCTTGAAGGTCACACGGTAAGAAAGGAACCACGAAACACACGAAAAACACGAAAAAAAGACAAAGACAACAAGATCGCCTGGTCGGGGAACCGTCGGGCGTCGATTGGTTTTTTTGTCTTTTTTTTTCGTGTTTTTCGTGTGTTTCGTGGTTTAGTTCTTCTTTACTTGCCCATCTCGAACCCCACCAGCTCAATCGTGGTCGTGACGTTGCCTTCCTGAATCACCTGCTTGACCATGCCCATGCCGCTGGCGTAATAGGTGGTGATGACGGGCTTGAGTCCGTTGACTTCGAGATCCTGGCTGGTGACGACGATGGCCTTGCTGTCGGTTCCGGCCGGCACCTTCACCTCCTGCACGTCGATCTGATAGCTGCCGCGGAAGTTCGTGCCGTCGCCCTTGGAGTCCACCTTCCATTTGTCGCCCTTCTTCGCCGGCAGTTTCAGGAGGAGGATTGGCGGCTTCGGCGTTTGCGTGACCTCGCGCTCGCCGTCCTTGCCGGTCGCGGAGTCGGCCTGGGGAGCGCGGTAGGTCAAATCGTGGCAATACACACCGTCGGCGGTGACGGCGAGGTGCTGCGAACCGACGATCTTGCCGTCGCGCGTCACTTCGAGGCGAGCGCACAGGGTATCGCCGACCTTCTCGTGCTTGGCGACGCGGACGGTGAACTTGCCCTCGCCGGCCTTGTAGTGCCAGGTCGTGCCTACTTGCAGCGGATAATGGGACGTCTCGGCGAGCTTCTCCTCCGCCGTCAACCCGCCGGCCGTCCCAAGACAGACCAGCAACCCCGCCACGAGTCGTTTCATGATCGCATTCTCCGCGGAATCGTTGTTATCGGATCAAAGAGTGCGTTCATCCTACGCCACGCCGGCCGGCAACGCCAGCGGGCGTGGAGCCGTGCGGCAAAAAGTTTGTCGATTTCTTGCTTGTCTTGGTGCATCGGCGGCTGGTACAATTTCATCATCCAGCCTTTGGATACCCCGCAGGGCGTCGTTGCTCCGACCCCTCCTCACAAGTCCGCCGTCCACATTGACCTCCCGAGCGAGTCCACGGGCGGCGGATTCTGATCCTGTTCATCCTCCCGAAGCACAGGAGTAACACGCATGTTCGGTCTTGGCGTGGCGGAAATTGTGGTGATCTGCGTCATCGGTTTGCTGCTGTTCGGCAATCGACTGCCGGGCCTGGCCCGCTGGCTGGGCAAAAGTTTCATGGAGTTCCGCAAGGAAGTGCGCGGCATCGAAGAGGACATCCGCGGTTAAGTACGAAGTACAAAGGACCAAGTACGAAAGAAGATATGGTCTTGTTGGTCCTTTGTCCTTCGTACTTCGTACTTTTCCGCTTGTCCGGGCCGCTCGCCCGTTGCTATAGTTGTGTGGTGCGGTCGGCCGAATACAGCAAACCGCGCCGAAAACATTCACGAGACCAATCCCGCAAAGAGGTTTTCTTCCATGACTCCGTTGTTTGGTTTCTTCAACCTCGGCGCCCAGGAGATGCTGATTCTGCTCATCATCGGCGTTCTGCTGTTCGGGCGGAAGTTGCCGGAGGTGGGGCGTTATCTGGGCAAGGGCATCGTCGAATTCAAGAAGGGCATCAAAGGCCTCGAAGACGATTTCGATCCGTCGGCCGCCGCCGCGCCGCGTCAGGAGCAGCTGCCGCTGGAGCAACCGCGTCCGCCGCAGCGCATCACGACGACGGCGCCGAAGTTCGAGGACAACATCACGACGCCGGCCAACAACATCACCACGCCGCCCAAGGCGTGAACCCTTTCGCCGGCTCGCGCGTCTGATCCACGCAGGCAAAGCCGGCTTTTTGGGCGCTTAACTCAGCGGCTAGAGTGCCATCCTCACACGGTGGAAGTCACTGGTTCGAATCCAGTAGCGCCCACTCTAATTCATGGTCCGGTTGATGACGTCTGGTTTGCGGGGCGAGGGTAGCATTTGGCGATGAGCGTTTCGATACGCTGACGGACGGTTTGGAAATAGCACAGGCTGGCCCGAATCGAACGCTTCAAATCGGCCAAGCGGT
>DATBGU010000012.1:0-88861 GCA_036557825.1 Gemmataceae bacterium | reverse complement strand
CACACAAGCGGTGGAGCATGTGGCTTAATTCGAGGCTACGCGAAGAACCTTATCCTGGGCTTGACATGTCCGAAAGGGGTAGGAAGTAGCTCCCCGGAAACGGGGAGGTAACGGTATCCAGTCCGGAACCTACCACAGGTGCTGCATGGCTGTCGTCAGCTCGTGTCGTGAGATGTCGGGTTAAGTCCCATAACGAGCGAAACCCTTATTTCCAGTTGCCAGCGGGTCATGCCGGGGACTCTGGAGAGACTGCCGGTGTTAAACCGGAGGAAGGTGGGGATGACGTCAAGTCCTCATGGCCTTTATGCCCAGGGCTGCACACGTGCTACAATGCCGCGCACAGAGGGAAGCGAACGCGCGAGCGGGAGCCAATCTCAAAAAACGCGGCCCAGTTCAGATCGAAGGCTGCAACTCGCCTTCGTGAAGTTGGAATCGCTAGTAATCGCAGGTCAGCAACACTGCGGTGAATGTGTTCCTGAGCCTTGTACACACCGCCCGTCAAGCCACGAAAGGGAGGGGCTCCCGAAGTCGCCTCACCAAGCAGGCGCCGAAGGGGAAACTCCTGATTGGGACTAAGTCGTAACAAGGTAACCGTAGGGGAACCTGCGGTTGGATCACCTCCTTTCTAAGGATTCGATTCTTCGGTCTGACTCACCAGACCGAACACCACACATGTTTGCAACCACGCTTTGACTCAACGCCGACTTGACATTGATTACCCCGCCGTGTCGAAAGACACGGCGGGGTTTTTCATTTCGCCGCCTGCCGCACTGTTCGAGGTGAAACCGTGTCCGCCGATCTCGCGCCCCAGGCCGATCAACTGGAGACGTTCCCCAATCCTCAGCCCGGACGCGTTTACACCATCGAAATCGTCTGCCCCGAGTTCACCAGTCTCTGCCCCAAGACCGGCCAGCCCGATTTCGGCACCATCACCTTTTCCTACACGCCCGGCCCGCTGTGCGTCGAGCTGAAATCGCTGAAACTTTATCTCCAACGCTACCGCAACCAGGGCGCGTTTTACGAGACGGTCGTCAACCGCTTGTTGGATGATTTCGTGGCCGCCTGCCAGCCGGTGCGTTGTCGAGTTGTTGGGGCGTTCACGCCGCGCGGCGGAATCACGACCACAGTAACCTGCCAGCACGAAGCGAAATCCATGTAGCTTCTGGCACGCTGGAAGCGATCTTTACGGCTTCACAATCAACGCTGCATCCTGTTTCGGCACCACCTCGCCGATGATGCAGGCGCTGCTCGCTCCGCGCTTGCGGACGTTCTCCACCAATTCCTCCGCCCGCTCCGCTGGAACGCTGATGAGCAGACCACCCGAAGTCTGCGCGTCGTAGAAGACCTCCAACCGCAAGGGGTCCACCTTCTCCTCGATCCGCAAAAACGGCTGCACATACGCGGCGTTGGTGGTGCTGGCTCGCGTCCGATACTCTTTCCGGACCAGCTGTTCCACTCCCGGCAGCAGCGGCAGACGTGACAACTCGAGGACCAACGTCGTGCTGCTGCCGTCGGCCATCTCATAGGCATGTCCGGCCAGGCCGAAGCCGGTGATGTCCGTCGCCGCGTGGGCCTCTGCCTCACGCATCGCCGTCATGCCGATGTCGTTGAGCTGTACCATGCTGGCGCAGGCCGCCTTCAACACTTCATCGGGACATTCGCCCTTCTTGTGCGCCGTCGTCACAAAGCCGGTGCCCAGCGCCTTGGTCAGTACCAGTTTGTCGCCTGGACGCGCCGAGGCGTTGGTCAGAATTTGCTTGGGGTGAATAACGCCCGTCACGGCATAGCCGAACTTGATCTCCGCGTCGCGGACCGTGTGACCGCCCAGGATGGCGACGCCGGCCGTCCGGCAGCGCTCCTCGCCGCCGCGGATAATCTCGCCGAGCCAGGTCAATTCCGGGTCTTCATTATCGGGATAGCCGACGAGATTGAGGGCAGTTTTCGGCGTGCCGCCCATGGCATAGATGTCGCTCAGTGCGTTGGCCGCCGCGACCTGGCCGTAGATGAAGGGATCGTTGATGACGGGCGGAAAAAAGTCGAGGGTCTGGACGATGGCCAGATCCTCCGTCAGTTGGTAGACGCCGGCGTCGTCGTGCGTCTCGGTACTGACGAGGACATTGGGATCGTCGCTCTTGGGTAGGTTGCGCAGAACCTGCGCGATGCCCTGGGGGGGCAGCTTGCCTGCTCAACCCGCGCACGAAGCGTAATCGATCAGCCGTTTTTTTCGGCCAAAGAACAGCATGGTGCTTCCTTCCCTCGCCGCCGGCCCGCACGTCCGGCTTTGCTTCAACAGTCCGGCGCGGGTGAAAGCGCCGGATTCACGTCTTCTTCTTGAGCCGCGCGCCGATCGTCTCCAGCACCCACTTTTCCTCGGGGAACTCTTTCGTTTTCAGCTTCGAGTAAATCAACTCCCCGTTGACGGTCAGCTCGAAGCAGCCTCCGCTGGAAGGAACCAGCTTCAAATCCTGGATCTGTCGCTTGTAGGCGCTCAGCAATTTGCTCGTCAAACTGACGGCTTGCGGCTCGTAGTTTCACATCGCGCAGTAACGCAACTCCAGGTGCATGACGGTCTCCTTTCGACCTCTTCTCGGTTTCGGTCGGTCATCGCGGACGCGCGGCCCGCGGACATTGCTATATTAGATGGCGCGTCGGATCTTGTCGAGTACGCCGAGATCCGCCCCGAAGCGAGGATGAGAGCGCGTATGGAATTGCCGTTTCCGCCGACCGTCATCGTCCGGCACATGCACGAGAACCCGCGCAAGTGCTCGGTGCTGCCGCTAAAAGGCCGGTCCGACATTTTGTTTTTGACTCACCCCGTCAAGGACCGGCCGTCCCTGGACGGCTACGTTCGACTAGCGGCGGAGGGTCCGCCCCTGTCGCCGGCCGACGCCGACAAGGGCGTTCTGCTGCTGGACGGCAGCTGGCGCTGGGCGGCGGCGATGACGCGCGATTTTCTCGACGTGCCGCCGCGTTCGCTGTCCGGCTGGCGCACCGCCTACCCGCGCGTGTCCAAGCTCGGCACCGATCCCAACAACGGACTGGCGTCGATCGAGGCGCTGTTCCTGGCTTATCATCTGCTCGGCCGTCCCACCGCCGGTTTGCTCGATCATTACCACTGGGCCGAAGCGTTCCTCAAGGCGAACGGACTCGACGACACCGAGGGTCCGCCGCCGCGTTACGTGCCGGACGCCGAGTTCCCGCCGTACACCTTCATCCCCTTCCGCACTCCGCATCCCGTCCGCGATCCGAACGGCCACTTGTTCGGCAAGACGATCGAATTGCCGCCGCCTCTGGCCCCGGATCGCTGGACCGAGAGTCGGGCTTACCTGCATGGCGTGGACCTGTTCAACCACGGTTATTATTGGGAAGCGCACGAGGTCTGGGAGGGACTATGGCGAGCGGCGGGCCGAACCGGAACGACCGCGGACTTTCTCAAGGGGCTGATCAAACTGGCCGCCGCCGGCGTCAAGATCCGCCAGGGCCAGCCGCGCGGCATCGCCGACCACGCCGCCGGGGCGGCCGAACTGTTCCGCGCCATCGCCCACCAACTCGGCGGCGAGGACGCCTTCCACCTCGGGCTCCGTCTGGGCGACTTGCTCGTCTTCGCCGGGCGGATCGAACGGCAGGCGGCGAGCGTTGTCGCCCAGGAAGACGGCAGCGTCCGCGTCGTCTTCGACTTCGTCCTCCGACCCGTTGCAGGGAACTTCCGCAAGGATGCTACACTCTAAACAAGATGCCCACCGTTGGGTGCGTTTTCCCACCATCGCCGCAGGAGCTTTCTTCGCATGAACCGAATCGCCGTCCTTCTCCTCGCCGTCCTCACCGTCGCCGGTCTGGTTCCTCCAGTCATGGCCGCCGACGATGTCAAGCTCGTCAAGCCGGTCAACCTGGCCGTCAACACCGAGGCGGACGAGGACGATCCATTTCTCTCCAGCAGCGGCCTGACGCTGTGGTACGCCTCCAACGCCGGCGGCAAGTTCGACATCATGCGGGCGCAGCGTCGAAACGTCCGATCGGCCTGGGCCAAGGGGAAGCTGCTCGAAGACTACGTGCGGACGGAGGTCGATGACCGCGGCGTCTCGCTGACGCGCGACGGCGCCTATCCGCAATACCTCTATTTCGCCACCAAAAAGGACAAGGAAACCAAGAACTTCGACCTTTACGTGGCGGTGAAGCAGGGCGCCGCCGCCGCGTTCACCGAACCGACGCCGGTCAACGCCGCCGATACTGAGGCCGACGAAATAAACCCCTGGCTGACGGCCGACGCCAAACAGCTATACTTCAGCCGCAAGACGAAAGACGGCTGGCGCGTGTACGTCTGCAAACGCCAGCAGGCCACCGGCGCCCAGGGCTTCAGCGAGGCGGTCCTCGTCGAGGATCTGCCGCCCGACTTCCACCACGTCACCCTGACGCGCGACGGCAAGACGATGTATCTGCAAGGTCCGCTCGAAAAAGAGCGCACCGGCCTGTTCGCGGCGACGAAGACGGCCAAGGGATGGACGAAGCCGGAACCGCTAACGATGCTCAATCACCCGGAGGCGGCAAAGGGCGATCGTGCGCCGGCGCTGAGCGCGGACGGCAGCATGTTGTATTTCGCTTCGGATCGACCCGGCGGCAAGGGCGGCTTCGATCTCTGGGTGGTGCCGACGGCACAGCTGAAAGGGAAGAAGTGACGGACGCGGCCGCTTGCGGCTTAGCGCACCCCACGCTAAGCCGCAAGCGGCGTCCTATTTCTCGAATTGCAGCGATTCCTCGACTTCCTTGACCACGTCCGGCTCAGCGCGGCGGCGCTCGTCGAGGAAGGCGCGGGCGCTGGCGTCGTTCTTGCACGACAGGGCGTAGCGGACGATGGCCCGCTGCATCAGCGGAGCGTCGTAGCCTTTCTTGCCGTACAGGCCGAGGATGTCGCGCGTGCGGTCGCGGATCTCCCAGCGACGCATGTCCTCAACGGCGATGTCCGCCAGTTCGCCCTGGCTAATCATCGCATCCAAACATTTCAGCACGTTTTCCCGGCTTTCCTTCGGCCGCGCGCCTTGAAAGAAACTCACGGTGCGGGCGACGGCCAGGCGGATCGGCAGCGACTTTCGGCTGTCTCGCAAGAGTTCGTACGCCAGATCCCAGCCCTCGCGTGGCTTCAAATGAATGTAGCCGCCGAGTATACCGTCGTAGGCGTTGATGGTGCGCTCGCTGCTCTTTTCGAGCAGGGAATGCAGGAAGCGCGCGTCGGCATCGGTCCCGCAGGCGCCCAGCAGCAGAGCGTAAACGCTGAGCCGCTCCGCGGGTGTTTTGTCGTTATTGAGCCAACCGCGCAGCTTGACGGGATCGAGTTTGCCGGCCACGCGGGCAATCTCGGCGTCGCTGACCTTGGCGAACTCCAGAAAAGCATCGCGGGCGATCACCGGATCGGAGTTCTCCAAGTAGTGGAAGAAGAACTGCAGATTGCCGGTCACGTCCTTGGGATCGAGCTTCATCAGCTTGCGGGCGTACTCGACCGAGTCGGCGTTCTGGAGCGGGTCGCCGCGGAAAGGATCGAACTCGCCCTTGAAGACATCGCAGAAGACGAGGAAGCGCGGCGGGTTCTTGGGATCACTGACCCGCAAGTAGCGTTTGACGCGGATGACCTTCTTGCCTTCCAGCGCCGGGTCCGAGCGCAACACTTCGTTGATGCGCAAATCCGTGGTGCCGGTGGTGCCGTTAAGCTGTGGGTTCTCGGCGGTGCCGACAAGGATGACGCGGGCGGTATCCAGGGCCGCTTCCTGACGAAACGTCGGCGCTTGCCGCAGCGATGCGCCGCACAGGCTACACGAATGCGCCGGTCCCGGCAGGACGAGCAGCAGCCCCCCCAGCGACAGCGTAACCATCGTCCAGCGGAACATTCGATTCCTCCTGTCCTACCGGCCCGCAGCGCCAGCAAGGGTTGCCCTTGCTGGCGCTGCGGGCTGGTAAGGTAACGTCACTTGGCAGGTGCCGGCGGCGTCTGCTCCAGTTTCAACAGTTCTTCAGCGTCGGCGACTGCTTGCGCGTCCTTCTTGCGCTGCTCCTCAACGTACGCCGCCGCCGCCGCCTTCTTGCTGGCGTCCTTCTCGTGGTCTTTGCAACTCAGGGCGAAACGCAGAATCGCTCGCCGCACGATCGGGATCTCGTAGGTCTTGGTCTTCTGCAAGGCCAGAACGCGCTCGGTCATGTCCCAGCAGTCGCGCTTGCGAAGATCGTCCACCGCCAGATCGGCGATGTCGCTTTGTTCCAGCAATACGCTCATGCCTTCCTTCAATTGCTTGCGGTCGATCAGATCCGGCCGCGAGTCCCACAGGAAGCGCACGGCCCGCAAGGCGGCGTAGCGGAGCATGAATTCCTTCTTGCCGTCCTTGAGGATGTCGAAGGTGTACGTCCAACCCTCCTTCGGCTTGAGCATGACGTAGCCAGCCAACATGCCATCGACGCCGCTGCCGAGCCGCTTTTCCTTATCGTCGAGCATGTCGTGCAGCAACTTCGCATGCTCCTCTTTGCCGCAGTGGCCGAGCATCGAGGCGTACAGGCCATAGCGGAAAGCCGGCGTGTTCTTGTCCTTCAGCCAACCCGCGACGCGCTCCGCCGGCAGTTCCTTGGCCATATCGCGGTAATCCTTGTAATCGGCGTTGCCGAATTCCTTGTAGGCGTCGTTGGAGATTTCCACGTCGGGATTGTCCAGGTAGTCGAAGAAGAAACGCAGCCGTTTGCCGATCGACTCGTCCTTGTGGTTGAGGGCGCCGAGCAGATAGTCGGCCATCTTGCCGTTCTTGAGGACCGGCAGGGCGCGATAGGGATCGATCTTGCCCTTGAAGACATCGCAGTAAACGAGGTAGCGATATTTATCGGGCTGGGCCTGCGGCGGCAGATAGCGGTCGAGCCGCACGGTGCGGTTGGTGCCGGCGAGGGGGTCGTCTTTCTTGCCGGCGAGTTCGTTCTTGATGGTCGTTTCGACGAGGAGGTCAGTGGCACCATCACCGTTGTTGGCTTTCTGATCGGCGTTGGTGATGGCGCCGTAGAGGACCATCTTGGCTTGCCCCACTTCTCCGGTCAGCGTCGGACCTTGCACGCCGCAGAAGGGGCACGCCCCTCCCGGCGACACCAGCAACAAACAGGCGAGAACGGCAATCGCGAGCGGCGGAATACGTTGCGGCAGGCCAGCCATGTGTGGGATCTCCTTGCGCAAAACGTCCGTGGACGGGGCGCGTCTGATAAACTTCTGTATTATGTCCCTGTCACCGAGTCGAGAGCAAGTCAAACCTTCTTCACGAACGAAAGGAGTTGCCTCCGTGAGTCGAACACGACTTCTCCCTTTGGTCGTCGTCATTTTTCTATCGTCTCCCCTTTTCGGGGCGGAAGACGCTCCCGCCGCGTCGCGCGTCCGCACGTTTCAGTTCACTTACGCCGCCACGGTCACGGACTTGAAGCTGGGGCAGGCGGCGCGCATTTGGCTGCCGGTCCCACCCTCCAACGACGATCAGGAAGTTTCGATCGTGACGAAGGATCTGCCGGCTGAGGGCAAAATCCACACGGAAAAGCCCAACGGCAATCGTATCCTTTATCTGCGCGCCAAGGCCGACGACAAAGGGGAGATTCGGCTCCGCATGGTCTACCGGGTGAAACGCCGGGAACTGAAGCGCGACCATTTGCCGCGCCAGGAAGGCGAGGACGCCGAGGAACTGGCCCGGTTGAGGGAAGC
Organism: Gemmataceae bacterium; assembly: GCA_036557825.1. Lineage (GTDB taxonomy): Bacteria > Planctomycetota > Planctomycetia > Gemmatales > Gemmataceae > JAJPHU01. The sequence goes on along the minus strand of DATBGU010000012.1, from coordinate 81,156 downwards.
GAACAAGCGTGTGCCGATCGAAGGCAAACCGCTGGAACTTCTCAAAGGGAAGGACGTGCCCCGCGATGAGATGGAGGCGGCGCGATTGTTCTACGACGTGGTGAACAGGCACATGCGCTACAGCAAGGAGGGCACGGGTTGGGGCAACGGCGATTCGGTGTGGGCGTGCGAGAACGGCCGAGGCAACTGCACCGATTTCCACAGTTTGTTTTTGTCGCTGGCCCGTTCGCGGCGCATCCCGGCCCGCTTCGAGATCGGCTTCGGGCTGCCCGCCAAGCGCGGCGCCGGCGACCTCGCCGGCTATCACTGCTGGGCGAAGTTCCATCTTCGCTCCGGCGTTTGGGTGCCGGTGGACATCTCCGAGGCCAACAAGGAGCCACGCCTGCGCGATTATTACTTCGGCAACCTGACCGAAGATCGCGTCGCGTTCAGCACCGGACGCGACCTCAACCTCGTGCCGCTCCAGGATGGCCCGTCGCTCAACTTCTTCATCTACCCTTACGTCGAGGTGGACGGCAAGGAGCATCCGCAGGCGAAGATCGAGCGCCGCTTCTCCTTCCGCGACAAATAGCGATCAGCGATCAGCGATCAGCCAAAAAGCGGCGGGCCGCGTCCCTGTGAAGGAATGCGGCCCGTTTCTGATTTAGCTGATTGCTGATCGCTCTTAGCGGTTGCTCGACAGATCGATTTCGATTTCGGAGAGGTTCACCTCGCGCTGATCTTCCAGCGAGGTGGTGTCGTAGACTTTGTCCCAGCTGCCGGCGGAGCGGCGGTCGGCCCAATCGGGATACTTCTCCATCTCGCGCTGGCAGGCGATGCACAGCGTCGTGTACGGCAGGGCGTTGAGCCGGCCGATGGGGATCTTGCAGCCGCACGCCTCGCAGCCGCCGTAGGTGCCCTGCTTCAGGCGATGCAAGGCCCGCTCGATCTGGTGCAGTTCCCGCGCGTCCAGTTCGGCCAATTGCGAGGCCATCTCCTCGCTGCCGGACTCGAAGGCCACGTCCGCCGAATCGCCGGTCGCGTCGCCGGCCTTGAGGTTGCGTAAACCGTCCAGCTCATCCGCCAGCTTCTTGCGGATGTCCGACCGACGGCTCAGCAGCGATTTATGCAGTCGCAGTAATGCGTCTCGTCGTGCCATGACTGACCACCTCGCGTCAAAGGATGATACTTCGCTTGCCTGGTTGGGCCGTCGGCCCTCCCCTCAGACCCATCCGTCTCACGGACAATCCGTTCGTTCGATCCGCTCGTCTGAGTTCGCCTCGCTCGGTCCCGAATAAAACGGATAGTAAGATCCTAATTGGCATTGATTAGCAATCTCTATGCCATTTTCCTCTCTTAACGATCTTTTGCGGCATTCTTTGTAACTTCCTGATAATACGGCATTTCCAGCAGATCCTCGACTATCGTTCGCCGGACAGCTTGCGTCGGCTGATTCATTATTGAACACTTCGCTGCCGGATTTACAGTCAGCCGGTGCGCAGTTGACAGAGAAGGACTGCTTTCCTCCACATCCCGCCACGTTGCTCGCGGAGCGATGCAAGTATATCCGACAAAAAGACGAACGAGCGGAACTTCCGCTTGCCGCCTTGAATGTTTTCGCCACGGTGTCCCGATTATTCGTCGGAAGAGGGGGAGAGCGCCTGTTTTGTGCGTTGCAAGGGCAAATCCTTGCCTGCGTTCGGGTCCGACACTTGGGGATTGCGACGGCCGATCGTCAGCGGGGAGCGGCGGCCCGTCCGCGTTCGCCTTTCTCCGTGGAAAGGGTAGAAACCCAGAGCAAGAGCGGTTTCTGCCCGCGCCGGCAATCGAACTGAAGGCGCGCGGCGTTGGGCGGGTCATAGACCCACTGCTCGACGTGGCGATGATAGAGAATTTGACGGGCGATCCGTTTGGGCGAACCGACGTGTTGCCGCACCTGTTCGGGCGTCATGCCCCGGTGGAGCCGGTCGAACCCGTGGACGGATGGTCTCTCCTTCTTCTCGCCGCCCGCATCGGACCCTGAAACCGCGGCGCCGAGAGAGGATAGGAGCAAGAGCGCAACCGTTCGGAGCAAGGAGCAACGGGCTCGTTTCATGGCTCCTCCGCGGGTCATTCGCGGGCGGCGGCGAAGAAGCCGGATACCTCGGCTCCGGGGGCGAGATACCACAAGCGCGGCCGAAAACCCGCTTCCAGGCGGGCCGGATCGAGGACGGAGCCGGCCGACAGCGAACGGGACTCGACGCCGAGTCCGAACAGGTCGGCGAGACTGCTGGGACGTTTGTACTTGATGGTCTGATAGCTTTCGCCGAGGTTGGCAGCGTCGTGGGCGGCCTGCACCGCATCGTCGAGCGAGCCGATCTTGTCGATGAGCTGATATTTCAGGGCCTTCTCCGCCGTCCACACGCCGCCGTCGGCGAGATAGCGACGATACGGCTCCGCTTTTTTGTCCTTCTTGAGGAAGTCCGGCCCCGCCTTCACGGGCGTCACGTCGATCGGCTCCAGGAGCTTGCCGCCGGCGAGGGGAGGCCGGCCCTTTTCCACGATCTCGACAAAACGCTGATAGGCGGTATCGACGAGGTCTTGAAAGACTTGCTTCTCGTGCTCGTTCATCTCCGCGAACGGCGAGCCGCTGTCCTTGATTTGCCCCTGCTTGATGGTGTTCAAAAAAACGCCGTGCTCGTTGGCCAACTTCTTGACGTTGGGGAAGGAACTGTACACGCCGATGGAGCCGGTCATGGTCGTGGGTTCGGCGAAGAGGGTCTGTCCGGGCATGGCGACGTAATAACCGCCCGAGGCGGCTATCGCTCCCATCGAGACGATGAGCGGCTTGGCGCCGTGGTTCTTTTTGGAATTGCCGTTACGCAGTTCGAGGAGTTGGCGGTACAGTTCGTCGCTGGCGGTGATGCTGCCGCCGGGGCTGTCGATGCGCACGACGACCGCCTTGACGCGCTTGTCGCCGGCCGCCTCTGCAATCTGTTTGTGAACATAGCCGTTCAGTCCTTCGAGGATGACGCCGTCGAGGGTGATTATGGCGATCTTGTCGTTGGCGCCGCTCTTGCCGGAGTAGTGCTGCTCGGTCAGCGAAACGGTCGAGGTGTCCGACTTCTTGAAAAAGAACCCGACGAAACAAAACAAAAGCAAGACCAGTCCAGCGACGATGTTGAGGGCGAGCGACAGTCCGAAGGCGCAGCCGAGAATGGACGAATTGTTTGGCGGCGGCGTGGGGGGCCGCAAGGGTCGATACATTCCCGCCGGCGGCTGCGGAAGCGGTGGGTTCATGGCAGGGGGCGGTGGGGGAGGCGGGGTCGGGGCCGATTCGGACAGGTCGCTCATGGGGGACTCCTCAATCTCCAACCAGCCCAAAGCGTCCGCGAGGGCGATTTTGCGCCGTCGCTGGTGCTTCGGACGGGTCTGGATGCATTTTCTGAGATCATACCCCGTTTGGACCACTTTGAGAAGCGCCGGCGGCTACCGACCTTGGAACGAGAGGGAACTTCGCGTTACCCTGAGCGAAGGAGAAGTGAAGCGAGCGCTGATTCGGGAGGAGATGCGCTGGTGATGATCCGCTGTCTGCTGGATGGCCTGTTGTTGGACGCGACCGTCCGCGCCGATCCGCCGATCCTGCTGGCCTTCGACGGCGACGAGGCCTTCGTCATGGAGGCGGTGGAGGCGCTGCACTACGAGCTGGTTTCGGCGACGCGGGAGGAGCTGCTCGGTTTGGAACGCGCCTGCTATCGTCTCCTGCGCCGCGCCGCCGACTTCCGGCACGTCGAGGACGGCGACGCCGCCCCCGCCTGACCGAGGGAACTTTACTCGATGGTCTTGCCGGTGGCCGCGTCCAACTTGCGGTTCTTGCCGGCCCTTTCCTGGACCATCACCTGTCGGCCGTCCTTGGAGAACTCGACACGGGTGATCGCGCTTTCTCCTTGGAATTTCCAGAGGAGTTTCCCCGTGGCCACATCCCACATTTGAATCGTCTTGTCCGCGCCTCCGGAAACCAGCCGACTTCCATCCGGCGCGAAGGCCAGCGCCGTGATATTATCGGTATGGCTTGCCATTCGACGGACCTCTTTCTGGGAGGCCGCGTCGATGAGCGAGATCGTCTTGGCCTTGCCCATCGCGATCAATTTGCCGTCGGGCGACGTGGCACTCGGCGCCTTGTCCTTCCTCGCGTCCTCTTTCTCCTTGCCCTGGGGAGCCAGCGTCTCGGCCTCCGGGGATGAGACGGCGAGGGTGGGCGAGTTGGAAGGTCCGGCAGCCCGGTAATGGTGGGTCGTGGCGCCGGCGCCGGTGCCGATCAAGGCGACGGCCAGCAGCGCGGAAGCGGTGATTTTGACTTTGCTCAGGAACATGGCGTGAAGCACTCCTTTGGATAGTGCGGCCGCTGTCGGGGACGCCGCCCCGGCTGCGGCCTTGAAGGTCGCCGCGCTCACGAGGTCCGGGACCGCCGCCGGCGCGACCCGCGGCCAACAGACGGCCAGCGAACCGGCCGACAAAACCAGCCCGCGACGCAGCAGCCGGCTTCGCAGCAGATCACGCGCCCGCGCCAGCCGCCCCGACACGGTCCCTTCCGCCCAGCCCAGCGCGCGGGCCGTTTCGACGTAGGTCTTGCCTTCGAGGTAGCACAACACCAGCGGCGCCCGATATTTCTCCGGCAGACGCTGCAACTCCTCATCCAGCAGCGGACGCAGTTCGCGCCATCCCGGATCGTCGTCCGTCACGGACACTTCGACGAGCGATTGGCCCTCATGGACCTGCCGGCGGGCGCGCAGCGCGTTTGCCTTGGCGGCGGTGCGATAGGCGACACCGTAGAGAAAATTCGCCAAGCGGTCGGGGCGGCGGATGGAGCCGGCCTTGCGGAGCAAGACGAGGAACGTCGCCTGGAAGGCGTCCTCGGCGGTGTCGGCGTCGGCCAGTATACGGCGGCAGACGCCCCAAACCATCGGCCCGTGTCGCCGCAACAGTGCGGCGAACGCCTCCTCCTCGCGTTGGCGCACGAAGCGCGCCAACAACTGACCGTCCGTCGCCTCCGGGTCGGCGGCGGGGCCAATCGCGCGGATGAACCGAAGAAGAGGAGGTACGGGTTGACCGGCCATGAACCGCGTTCTCCGGTGCCGGGGATCATCCTCCCATGATACTGCCCTCAGTGGGCAGGGCGCGTACAAGAATTTGGCCGATTTCCTGTCACACCCCTTTACGATTCGCCGACAAGCCCGGAGCGCCAGCGACGGATGAGGAAAACCCGTCGCTGGCGCTCCGGGCTTGTCGGTCGTTGTTTTCGCGCCTCTCCCCGCGCGATACAGTAGCGAAAGCCTCCCTTGTCTCGACCGCGAGCTTCTCGTCATGAACGCGCCGACCTTTGATCCTTTGTTTCCGCCACCCTTGGCGACGGCCGACCTGCCCGGCATCGGCGGCCAGATCAAAACGCGGCCGGAAGACTTCGAGGTCGAGGAGATCCCCGCTTATCCGCCCTCCGGCAGCGGCGAACATCTGTTTCTGTGGGTCGAGAAACGCGGCATGGGTGCCGAGTATTTCGTTCGCCAGGTGGCCCGCCGGCTCGACATTGCTCCGTCCGAGGTCGGCACCGCCGGCTTGAAGGACCGCCATGCCGTGACGCGGCAAATGGTGTCCGTTCCCGCCCACGCCGAGCCGCGCCTCAATCAACTCGACGGCGACGGCATCCGTCTCTTGAACGTCAGCCGGCATGGCAACAAGTTGAAGCCCGGTCATCTGCACGGCAACCGATTTCGCATCTTGCTGCGTGAGGTGGTCGCCGACGCCGCCGGGCGTCTGCCACCCCTAATCGAGCGCCTGCGCCGCGAGGGTATGGCCAATTTCTACGGCAGCCAGCGCTTCGGCCGCGACGGCGAAACCGTCCTACTGGGAATGTCTCTGCTGTGCCGGCAGGCGCCGCCAGCCGATATTCGGACCAACCCGCGCAATCCATTTCTGCGCAAGCTGGCCCTGTCGGCGGCGCAGTCGGCGCTGTTCAATCACTGTCTCGCTCGCCGCATGACCGATGGTTTGATGCGCCGCGTCTTGCCCGGAGATGTGATGGCTCGCTGGCCATTCGGCGGAATGTTCGTCGCCGAGGATGTGCCGGTGGAGCAGGCCCGTCTGGATGCGCGCGAGATTGTGCCGGCGGGACCGATGTTTGGCCGCAAGATGTTCCGCGCCGCCACCGAGGCCGCTGGCCGTGAGGATGAGGTGCTGCGCGACGCCGGCCTGACGCCCGCCGACTTCACCGCGTTTGGCAAACTGCTGTCCGGCACCCGGCGGCACAATCTCGTGTACGTAGATGACCTGAGTGCCGACATCGAACCGGAGGGCGTGCGTCTGACGTTCGTGCTGCCGGCCGGCAGCTACGCCACGGTGCTGCTGCGCGAGATCACCAAGAGCGACAGCGTGGCCGGCGAAGAAACGTGAACAAAGGAAGCCGGGGCATCCCTACCCGCTTTGCCTTCCCTGGCAACGGCTTCCTGTCTCCTGAAAAAGCGATCTCTCCGCCGACGATCTTCGCGGGGCGCGCGGTCGGAGAGTGAATTCGCATTGCGAGAGCGAGGGCGGTGTGGATGTTGAGCAGGCGACGAGATGGCTCGGCAGATCCCCTCATGTTCCGCCCTCGGGTGAGGTTCCGTGGGGTGAGCGAACGTCCGTGTGGAAGTAGCATGTTACGAGTGACTCTCGAACACGTCCAGACCAGTTCGAGGAAAAAAAACATGTCGCTCTTTGCGTTTGCCTGCCCCGTTCGCGGCCGATAAACTCGTAAGTCATGGCCGACATCACCCAGATTCTGGAGGCCATCGAGCAAGGCGCCCCGCACGCCGCCGAGCAGCTGTTGCCGCTGGTCTACGACGAGTTGCGTAAATTGGCGGCGCAGCGTCTGGCCCAGGAGAAGCCGGGACAGACTCTGCAAGCGACGGCGCTGGTCCACGAGGCCTATCTGCGGCTGGTGGACCTGGAGAAAGCCCCGCAATGGAACGGCCGCGGCCACTTCTTCGCCGCCGCCGCCGAGGCCATGCGACGCATCCTCGTCGAGCAGGCCCGCCGCAAACAGAGCCGCAAGCACGGTGGCGGCCGACAACGCGAGGATCTCGACGCGGACGCCCTGGTCGCGCCGCAGCCGGACCTGGACGTGCTGGCCCTCGATGTGGCCCTCCAGCGGCTGGCCCAACACGAGCCGCTCAAGGCTAAACTCGTCGAACTGCGTTACTTCGCGGGATTGACCGGCGATCAGGCGGCCGAGATCCTGGACATTTCCCCCAGTAGTGCCGATCGGCAGTGGGTCTACACTCGGGCCTGGCTTCGCCGCGAACTCGGCTTCGGCACCGAGTCTTGACGTTCCTTTCCCAAAAAATGTGGTGCCGCCCACGCATTTTCTCGCATTGAATCATAGAGGCGGAAACGGTCGGTCTCCGAGGTGGATCATGACCGAAGAAGAGATCTTCCACCAGGCATTGGTCCTCAGCGGGTCCGAGGAACGCGCCGCGTATCTTCGGCAAGCCTGCGCCGGCAACGCGGCCCTGCAAGCCGGCGTCGAAGCGTTGTTGCGCGCTCACGTTGGGGCCAGCGGCTTCATGGACCATCCGGTTCCTGTCCTGATCGCCACTGTGGATGAGCAGCCGATCCGAGAGAGTGTGGGGACGGTGATCGGGCCGTACAAGCTGTTGGAGCAGATCGGCGAGGGCGGTTTCGGCGTCGTCTTCATGGCCGAGCAGAGCCAGCCCGTACGCCGTAAGGTGGCCCTGAAGGTGCTCAAGCCGGGCATGGACACGCGGCAAGTCGTCGCCCGCTTCGAGGCCGAGCGGCAGGCGTTGGCCCTCATGGACCACCCGAACATCGCCCACGTCTTCGACGGCGGCGAGACGCCCACGGGGCGGCCCTACTTCGTGATGGAATTGGTCCGCGGCGTGCCCATCACCGAGTTCTGCGACCACAACCGGCTGGTCGTCCGCGACCGCCTCGCCCTGTTCGCCGACGTCTGCCAGGCGGTGCAGCACGCCCACCACAAGGGCGTCATCCACCGCGACCTCAAGCCGTCCAACGTGCTGGTGACGCTGCACGACGACAAGGCCGTGGCCAAGGTCATCGACTTCGGCATCGCCAAGGCCACCGGCCAGCAACTGACCGAGAAGACGCTGTTCACCAACTTCGCGCAGATGATCGGCACGCCGTTGTACATGAGCCCCGAGCAGGCGCAGCTCAGCAGCCTGGACGTGGACACCCGCAGCGACATCTACTCACTGGGCGTGCTGCTGTACGAGCTGCTGACCGGCACGACGCCCTTCGACCAGGAGCGGCTGCGGACGCTGGGCTATGACGAGATCCGCCGCGTCATCCGCGAGGAGGAGCCGGCCCGGCCGAGCGCACGGGTGAGCACGCTGGGTCAGGCTGCCGCGACCGTGTCCGCCAACCGGGGCAGCGAGCCACGGCGGCTGAGCCAGCTCATGCGCGGCGAACTGGACTGGATCGTCCTGAAGGCGCTGGAGAAGGACCGCAACCGCCGCTACGAGTCCGCCAGCGCCTTCGCCGCCGACGTCCAGCGCTACCTGCACGACGAGCCCGTCCTGGCCTGCCCGCCGACAATGGCTTACCGGCTGGGGAAGTTTGTGCGGCGCAACAAGCGGCCGCTGGCGACCGCGGCGCTGCTGGGCGTCATGCTGCTGGTGGCAGTGGGGGCCGTCGTCGCCAGCGCCCTCTGGGCAGCCCGCCAGGCCGCCTCCCAGAAGGACCGGCTCGAACGTAACCTCTACTTCACGGACATCGCCCTGGCCGAGCGAGAGCTGGCGACCAACAACACGGGACGGGCCGAGGAACTGCTCGACGCCTGTCCCCAGCGCCTGCGCGACTGGGAGTGGGACTATCTCAAACGACTGCGCTACGCCCCCCCGCTCACGCTGACGCTGGGCGAACGGCAGGTCGGCGGCACCGGCTTCGGCCTGGACTTCAGCCCCGACGGCCGGCGCCTGGCCGCGCCCTGCCGCTCGACGAAGGGCGATCCCTGCGTCAAGGTTTGGGATCTCCCCAGCGGGGAGGAGGTGCTGGTCCTTGGCGGACACACCGGGCGAGTGGTTCGCGTGGCCTTCAGCCCGGACGGCCGGCTCCTCGCCTCGGCGAGCGAAGACCACACCGTGCGAGTCTGGGATGTCACGGCCGGCGGCCGGGAGGTATTCAGGCTACAGGGGCACCGGGGCCCCGTGCGCGGCCTGGCCTTCAGCCCCGACGGCCGGCGCCTCGCCTCCGCCGGCGAGGACAAACGTGTGAAGGTCTGGGATACCACGACGGGGGGACAGGTGCATGAGTTCTGGGGGGAGTACACCCGATATTTTTTCTTGAACATCGCCTTCAGCCCGGACGGCCGCTGGCTCGCCTCGGGCAGCACCGACAATACCGTGAAGATCTGGGACGTGGAAACCGGCACGGAGGTGTTCAGCCTGCGCTGCCACACGGGGCCGGTCTTCAGCGTGTTCTTCAGCCCCGACGGTCGCCGCCTCGCTTCCCTGGGGTGGGATAGCTCGGCCAGGGTCTGGGACCTGTCGTCCTTCAGGTCGGGGGCATCATCGCCGGAAGGTCGTGTGTTGATTCTCCCATCTCCCCCTCGGCGCAGTCGCTCCTCCGGCGCCTGGGCTGTCGCTTTCAGCCCGGACGGTCAACTCCTGGCTGTGGCGGGTGGGGTGGCGGACGGCAGCGTGCGCGTCTACAACGCGGCGACTGGCGAACTGGTTCACACTCTGGAAGGACACATTGATCGGGTCATCAGCGTGGCGTTCAGTCCACAGGGCACGCGCCTGGCCTCGACCGGCGAGGACGAGACGGTGAAACTGTGGGACGTGACGACCGGGCAGGAAGTGCTCACGCTCCGAGGCCATAACGAACAGGTAACCCGGGCACTGTTCAGCCCGGACGGACGGCGCCTGGCGACGGTCAGCCTCGAGGGCACGCTCAAGGTCTGGGACGCCACACCTCTCGAAGTGGACGGCCCGCGCCATAGCCTGACGCTGACCGGACACACGGGTATCGTGTACGGCGTGGCCTTCAGCCCCGACGGCCGGCGCCTCGCCTCCGCCAGCGGCGACCAGACGGTGAAGGCCTGGGACAGCGCGACCGGCCGGGAGGTCCTCACGTTTCGCGGACACACTCACACGGTCCTCAGCGTGGCGTTCAGCCCAGACGGGGAGCGCATTGCCTCGGCGGGCAAGGACGGGACGGTGAGGGTGTGGGACGCCGCCACTGGCAAGGAGGTCCTCACTCTTACCGGCTTCCGGGGCTCCGTCCGTAGCCTGGCCTTCAGCCCGGATGGCAAGCGCCTGGCGACGGTCGGCGCCCATCAGCTCGCGCACGTTTGGGACACGACGACGGGCCGGCAGGTCTTATCTCTGCGCGGGCACCGCGACTTTATCTTTGACGTGGCGTTCAGCCGTGACGGCAAGCACCTCGCCACGGCCAGCGCGGACATGACGGCGAAGGTCTGGGACGCGGGAACCGGCAAGGAAATCGGCCCCTCCCTAACGGGCTTCACCGGCGTGGCCTTCAGCCCCGACGGCCGCTGGCTCGCCACCGGTTCGGAACACAAGGTGAGGATCTGGGATTGGGCGGCCGGCAAGGAGGTCCATCCCCCTTTCTCGCATAGCCACCACTCCGTCAGCGTGGCCTTCAGCCCGGACGGGCGTTACCTCGCCTCGGCCAGCTGCGCGGAAGTAATCATCTGGGACACACAGACAAATGAGGAGGTCCGGCCGCGCGGGGGAGTTGCCGGCGCGATCCAGTGCGTGGCGTTCAGCCCGGACAGCCAACGCCTGGCCGTGGCCAGCGGCTACAAGGGCAAAGGCGAAATCACCATCTGGGATGCGGCCCTGTGGCAAGGCAAGAAACACGGAGAACGTTAATTCTTTCGGGGCGATCCTTGTCCTCGATTGGAGGGTGCCGATGTCTCGATCCCTTCGCTCTCGAAATCGGCTCGGCTTTACGCTGATCGAGCTGTTGGTGGTGATCGCCATCCTCGCCGTCCTCATCGGCCTCCTCCTGCCGGCGGTACAGAAGGTCCGCGAGGCCGCCAACCGGCTCAAGTGCGCGAACAACCTGAAGCAGCTCGGGCTGGCCATGCATAACTACCACGATACGCGCAACATGTTCCCACCGGCTTACATTAACAAGGGTCGTTACGTCCCGTACCGCTTCAACGACACTCACGGCTGGGCGCCGTTCCTTCTGCCTTACATTGAGAAGCAAGCGCTTTCCAACCTCTACCGCTGGGGGTTTCCACAGTACACCCCCGAGAACCAGCCCGTTGTCGCCCACCAACTGCCCATTTTTCAGTGCCCCTCGACGCCCGAGCAGGATCGGTACATGACGACTGGGCCGTTCGCGGCCTTCGGGACCAAGGGCGCCTGTGGAGACTACACCATCGCGCTGGGGGTGGATCCAGTGCTGGCGCAGCTGCACTGGGTGGACACGGTCGGGAACTGTCGGGGCGCCCTGACCAACACCCCAACTCCTGCTCTGGGCCTCAGCCCTAACCCTGCCGGCACGCGCATTACGGACATCATGGACGGCACCTCGACCACCATCCTGATAACCGAGGATGCGGGTCGACCGCGGCTCTGGCAAGCAGGTAAGGAGGGCCCCAACAATGCGCTGGAGGGCGGCCCCTGGGACCACTTCAAGGGTCCGATCATCCTTCAGGGTTCGTCATCCAATGGGTTGACAAAACCAGGGCAGTGCGCCCTCAACTGCAACAACGACCAGGAAGTCTACGCCTTCCACACCGGCGGGGCCAACGCCGTGTTCGTGGACGGATCGGTGCATTTCCTGAAATTCGGCATGGACATCCGCATCATGGCTGCACTCATTACGCGGGCCGGGCTCGAAGTCGTCCCGGACAGTGATTTCTGACCGCGATCGGATCGAGGGTCGGCCACAGTGATGGCTGACTCCTGACTGCTGAGCCAGCAATAAGGCGGCCGGTGAGGTCCTTACCGCCAAGCAAGCCCCTCACCGGCCCAGCACCGCCCCGGCGCTCGGTCTGCGCGCCGGGACAGGTCGCCATTCTACCGCAGACCGTTTTCGAAAAGGAGACTCAATCCATGAGATTTTCCTTCGTGCGCGACTTTCTGACACCGGTTTCTGCGCATGCCCGCCGTACACGGCGGCAGCGGCCAACTCCAACGACCCGCCTCCGGCTGGAAGCCCTGGAAGAGCGCTGCCTCCTCAGCGGCGGCATCACCTTGACGCCGAGCGAGGCGGCCCCCCAACTGGTCGGCGAGCCGATCACCTGGACCGCCACGGTGCCCAACGCGCCCTCCGGGCTTGTCTATCAGTTCAGCGTCGGCTCCCCCGGCGGCCCCTTCCAGATGGTTCGCGACTTCAGTCCGGATAACTACTTCACCTGGGCCCCCATGCAGGAAGGCAACTACCGCATCGAGGTCAGCGTCAAGAGTGGATTCGACGCCAAGGACATCCAGTCCGCTGTCGTGACCGATAAGGTGGACTCGCGCGTGACCGGCGACGAGGCGGTCATCACGCCCACGTCCAACCCGCTGGTGGCCCTGTACAGCGTCCCGCCCGGTCCGAAAGGGACCGTACACGTCGAATTCGCCGTGGCGAGCGACAACCCGGCGTGGCAGAGCACCAACGACCTGTCTAGCACGCCGAGCCGAAGTACCAACTTCTTCGTAGCGGGCATGTTGCCGGATACCACCTATGAAATGCGGGACGTGTTCAGCGATGGCACGACCTCCACGCCCTTGTTCTTCACGACCGGGGCGATCCCGGCGACCGTGAAACTGCCCACCTTCACCGTGCAGCAGCCGCCGGGGGCCGGCAGCGAACTCGATCAGGGCTTGCTCTTCCAGCAGCTCGGCAGCGAGCCCATAGGTTTTCCGAATCCCTTCGCTACCGACCTCGCGGGACAGGTGGTGTGGTACTACGATCTCTCCCAGGCGGGCCTCCATGGCGTCCTCGCCATGGGTGCCGATCTCGTACCGGGGGGCACGGTGCTGCTGACGGGCGCCGACAGCCGTGCCGCCTTCCCCGCATCGCAGGATGTGCTGCGGGAGATCGACCTGGCCGGCAACACCTTGCGCGAGACGAATCTCGATGCGGTCAACGCCCAACTCACGGCGATGGGGCACGACGTAATCTACGGCTTCACCCACGATGTCGAGCGATTGCCCAACGGGCAGACGGCCGTGATCGGCCTGACGGAGCGCACCGTGACCATCAACGGCACGCCCACCAACTACATCGGCGACGACGTCGTGGTGCTCGACCAGAACTTCCAGGTGGCCTGGGTCTGGGATTCCTTCGACCACCTGGACGTCAACCGCGGCCCCATCCTGGGCGAGACCGTGCTGCCGAGTGCTCGCACGTCGGACCCGGAAGCCGCCGTTCCCAACCTCCCGGCGATCGACTGGCTGCACGCGAACGCCGTCGCCTGGTCGCCCGCGGACGGAAACCTCACCCTCTCCCTTCGCAATCAGGACTGGGTGATCAAGATCGCCTACCAGAACGGGGCGGGGGACGGCCACGTCATCTGGCGGCTGGGCCAGGGCGGGGATTTCACCGTCAATTCCACCGACCCCAGCCCGTGGTTCTCCGCCCAGCACGACGCCCACTACATCGACGACCACACACTGATCCTCTTCGACGACGGCGACACCCGCCAAGCCACCGATCCCACGGCCGACAGCCGCGGCCAGGTGTGGAGAATTGATGAGCAGACCATGACGGCGACCCTGGTGTTCAATGCCGACCTGGGCAACTACTCGAGCGCCCTCGGGTCGGCCCAGAGGCTCGCCAACGGCGACTATTCCTTCGATTCGGGACGGCAGGGGCAGGCGCCGAATCTATTCGCCCAGACCATCGAAGTGCGGCCGGACGGCAGCCAGGCTTACGTCCTCCAGGTCAATAAGTCGGAGTACCGGTCGTTCCGGATCTCAAGCCTGTACGAAGGGATCAGCGATCAGCTCGCGGGCAATGACAGCGGAGAAACGTCCCGGCCCGGCGACGAGTCCCGAGGTCTGTCGCGCGGCGACACGCATGCGGCGAACGGTGTCCCCGGCGCCGGGGCATCGGCCGAAGGTGCGCAACCGTGGATGCTCCACGGCACCGGCGCCTCCCTCGCCGCGTCAGGCACTCCCCCCGATGACTCCCAACCGGCGGTCGCCGCCGCGTTGACTGCCTCGTCCCGGATGCTTGCGCTCGCCCCGACCCAGACGGCCCTGACCCCCGATCACGTGGAGCGTTTGGATCGGCTGTTTGCGGCCGCTCTGGATGACGGGACGAGGTTCGTTTTGCCGAGGTCGAAGCGCAATCTGTTGAGCTTCGGCAATGAGGAACGGGAAGACACGGTCCAGTAACGGATGCGAGTCAGCACGCAGAGGACGGCGGATAGCCCGCGATGTTAATCGCCCTCTCACTGTCTCCTGCGGTTTTACTGTGTCTCGCGTTATTGCGAAGGCGGCCGGTGAGGTCTTACCGCCAAGCAAGCCGCCCGCCGGCCCGGCACCGCCCCGGCGCTCAGTCTGCGCGCCCGAGCGACTGTGCGGTCCTGGTAACGCAGACCATCGCCCAGCGCGAGAGTCCTTGACCGGCTCTCCAGGGGCTTCAAAGGAGAAGCTCGGATGAATTCACAGCTCCGACCGGCGATAGTCGCGGTGGCCTTGGGCCTTCTGGCCGTGTGCGTCTTCGGCCTTCGCTTGGCTTGTACCCCGGCGGACCTCTCCGCCGTTCACCGTAACGAGGAATTGGAACAGTTGCGGCAGGCGACGTTTCGCCGCGTGGAGGTCCGGCAGCGCGTGGTGCGCGAACTGATCGACCGCCGACGCACCCTGGCGGAAGCCCTGGAGCGGTTTGAGGAACTGGACCGGGAATGGCCCGATTTCAGCCAGCAGGTCTCGGAGGAGAGGGCCGGCAGAACCCAGGAAGAGTGGGCTTACCAGCACATCCTCGCGATCATTGAGGAGATCCTGCGCGACCGGCCCGAGGAAGCGGCCGCGGTCCTCCGCCGCCTGGAGAAGGATTACCGGCAACTCCACGCCGACCGGCAGGCGCCTTCGACCGGGGCGATGGAGCGGACAGAACGGCGTCCGATCGGGGCGTGCATACCTTCACCGGCCTGGTCCTGCGCAGGAGAGGCAGCCAAACGATTGCGATCACCGATACGCACAACAGCTCGCTTACAGACAGCGCCATCGTGGATGTGTTGTAGGAACCCAGAAGGTGGGAGGCGCGGGACGAGTCCAACGCGTGCAGGTGTGGTATACTTGCCCTGCCTCGTGCGGTTGACGGGCCTTCGATCTACTCTTCCGTGAGGTACACGCGATGGAACCCGAGACGACCCGTAGAGATTTCATTCGGGGCGGCACCCTGGCGACGGCGGGCCTCGTCGTCGCGGCGGGATCTACCTCGGAAACCGAGGGCGCCGAGCCGGCGGCCAAGCCCGAACACCCGCACCATCCCGCCGTCAAGGACTATCCGCGCGATCATGCCGGACCTGGAGGGCCGCTGGGCAGCGCGACAGATCGCGGCAAACTCGTGCCGGGCCTTCGAGCCGCCACGGAGCCGCCCGTTCTCGTCGAGACGCCGGACCTGCCCAGTAACCTGCCCTGGAAGATGGTCAAGGGGGCCAAGGAGTTCCACCTCCACGCCCAACCCGTCAAACGGGAACTGCTGCCCGGCGCGTTCATGAACCACTGGGGCTACAACGGCACCATGCCCGGTCCGACGATTCAAGTCAACGAGGGCGACCGCGTGCGCCTCGTCGTCCACAACGAACTACCGGAAGCGACGACTCTGCACCTGCACGGCCTGGAACTGCCCATCGCCCTGGACGGCATCCCGCACGTTACGCAGGATCCCATCCCACCCGGCGGAATGGGCGTCTACGAGTTGACTGTCCATCAGACCGGCACCTATTTTTATCACCCCCACGCCGCGATGCAGGAAGCGATCGGCATGGTCGGCCTGTTTATCATTCACCCGCGTTCGACCTTCACTCCAGCCGTCGATCAGGACTTCGCGTTCATCTCGCAGGAGTTCCGCATTCTGCCAGCCAGCGACACGCCCGACACCACGCAGATGGACTTCAACTGGTTGACCTTCAACGGCCGCTGCGGGCCGTATTGCACCCCCGCAGTCGTCCGGTTGGGTCACCGAGTACGCATCCGCATCGTCAATTTCAGCACGGCCGATCACCACCCCATCCACCTGCACGGCCATACCTTCTGGGTGACGGGGACCGAGGGCGGTCGAATCCCCGAAGGAGCCTGGATTCCCGGCAACAACGTCCTCGTCGCCGTGGCGCAGGTCCGCGAGTTCGAGTTCATCGCCAACAACCCCGGCGATTGGGTGATGCACTGCCATATGTTCCATCACATGATGAACCACATGGTTTCCGGCGTCGGTCCCGGCAGTCGCGGCCTGGCGCGGAACGGTCGAGAAGATCCGCGCTACAAGGTGCCGGGCTTTCCGCAGGGAACCGGCATGATGGCGATGATGTCGGCCGCCGAGGTCGCCAAGGTCAATAACAAGCCGCAGACGCGCGGCATGAGGCCGCACTGGTACATGGGCGTCGATGGCCTGTTCACCGTGGTCCGCGTGCTGCCGCCGGATCTCTACGACAAGGTGGTTTCCGGAAAGGGAGAAGTCGCTCCCGGCGCCAGCGTTCCGGGTTCCATGCCCGCGCGCGACATGGGGCACATGGAGCACAAGAAGCCCTGACGGGAGGAGCGGTTTTCAACCCGCCCGAAGCGCCAGCGAGGGCAACCCTCGCTGGCGCTTCGGGCGGGTTGAAAACCGCGTCAGCGTGGTTGAGGCGTCGCTTCCAGTTGCTCGTTCGCTTGCGGCGTCGGCGGCGCGGTCAGCCCGTCCACCAGCAGCAGCCCGTGAATCGCCACTTCCGCCTCACGCAACCGCAACAAACTTTGTGTATACCGCGATCGCGCCTCCAACGCCTTGCGTTGCAGAACGACGACCTCCGGCCAGGCGATTCGCCGCTTCTTGTACATGTCGAGTTGCACTTCGTAGGCTTTGGTGGTCTGGGGAACGATGGTGTCGCGGTAGATTTCGGCGGTCTGCCAGGCGGTACGGTATTGATTGAAGGTGTCGGCCAACCGCTGCCGCAGCGACAGTTGCACGCGAACGACTTCCGCCTGCGATCTCACCAGGTCGGCCTGCGCCTGCCGGATGGTGCCCTGATTGCGATTCCACACCGGCAGATTAAAGCCGACCAGAACCCCCGCCGCGACCGCCTTGTTCGACTCGAAGTTGTAGCCGGTGGCGGCCTGAAGCTGGAGATCGGGGATGGGTTGTACTCGTTCGCGTTGCACGGTGATCTCGTCGTGGACCACATGGGCCTGGGCCGCCAGCAATTCGGGGCTTTCTTGCAGCAATCGGTTCAGGTTGCTGTCCCAGTCCAGGGGCGGCCCATGCGGTTCCAGTTGACCTCGCAGCGGTGTCGGCGGCATCTCCGGCGAAGCGAGGATCGCGGTCAGATGCTGCCAGAGGGCCGGGTAACGATTTTCCATGGATAAAAGGGCGATACGCGCATCGCTGACCTGGACTTCCGCCAGCAGCACGTCGGCCTGGTTGGCCTGACCGGCGTTGAGCATCTCCTTGTAGGTGCGTAGCGATTCGTCGGCGTTGGTTAGCAACTCCCGGTGCAAGTCGATCATCCGCTGCAAGGCCAGCAACTCGTAAAAGTGGATGCGGACCCCGTTGAGGACGCGAAATTGTTGCCCCAGGGCCATCAGTTCGGCCTCGTAGGCTTCCTGCTTGTACTTGGCCCGGCTCAATCGCAATTTGCCGGCCGTGATGATGGTTTGCTGGACCAAGCCGCCCTGAAGTTCGCCGACCGTACCCGAGGCGCCGATCTGGTCGCCGTCGTAGGCTATGGTCGGATTGGGATACAGACCGGCTTGCAGAGCCTTGCCGCGGGAAGACGCGACGGAGGCCGCCGCCTGGGCCAGAGTGGGATTACGCTGAAGGGCGAGCTTCTCCAACTCGATCAGGTTCAGCCCCGTAGCCGGGGTGGGCGCCGGTAAGACCGTTTCCGGGTCGGCGGGCGGTGCGGGATCGGCCGACCGGACCGGAACGCCCGCGCCGATGCCGAAAACCAGCCATGCCAGCAGCAGGCCGTGACGTGGATGACAGCGGCGCATCGGGCCATCTCCTGTCGATGGATTGGCGGTCGCGCCCTCCGGCGCTTGACTCTTCTATCGGATGTGCCGACTGTTCTTGCCTTTCCTGACAGAACGATTCTTTCGAGATGGCGTTCGCGCGGAGGGTGAGAGTAACGATTGCGCGGATAGTCGGGCCAACGCGCCGCGGATACTTCCGGTTGCTTCATTCATTTCTTCTTTTGCTTGAGCGGATTCCGCGCGCTAGAATCGGCCTCATGCCCGATGTCACCGAGATTCTGAACGCCATCGAGCAGGGCGATGCGCACGCCGCCGAGCAACTGCTGCCGTTGGTCTACGAGGAGCTGCGCAAGTTGGCGGCGAAGCGATTGGCCCAGGAGAAGCCGGGCCAGACCCTGCAAGCGACGGCGCTGGTCCACGAGGCGTACCTGCGGCTGGTGGACGGGGACAAGGCCCAGCAGTGGAAAAGCCGCTGCCATTTTTTCGCCGCCGCCGCCGAGTCCATGCGCCGCATCCTCATCGAGTCCGCCCGACGCAAGAGGCGGATCAAGCACGGCGGCGCCTTGCGACGGGCCAACCTCGCCGAGCATCCGGCGCCGTCCGCCGACGAGGACTTGATCGCCCTGGACGAGGCGCTGCAACGACTCGCCGCCAAGGATCCGATCGCCGTTCGCGTGCTGGAACTTCGTCGCTTCGCCGGGCTGGGCCACCATCAAATCGCGGCCACCCTCGGCATCACCGTCTACCAGGCGCGGCAGAAATGGACCTACGCCCGCGCCTGGCTGCGCGATGCGCTGGGCGATTAATTTTTTTCTGAATTTTTCGACAACCGCGCTCCGGAAAATCGCATTAGAGGGTGAACCTTCCGAGGGCCAAGCCATGCCAGTCGATCCCCAGCGGGTCCAAGCCGTGTTCCTGGCCGCCGTCGAAGCCGGGAACGTTACCGCCCGCGCCGCCGTTCTGGACCGCGAATGCGGGGCGGACAGCGAACTGCGGCAGCGCGTCGAGGCGCTGCTGAAGGCCCACGACGAGCCGGACAGCTTCCTGGACGAGCAGGCCGCCGATCTGTCCCCAACCACGGACACCACCTCGTCCCCCGGCGACTCGGCGGAGCAGAGCGCCGGGGAGCGCGCGTCCGTCGCGACGGAGCGCATTGGCAGCCATATCGGTCCTTACAAGCTGCTGGAGCAGATCGGCGAGGGCGGCTTCGGCGTCGTCTTCATGGCCGAGCAGACGCAGCCGATCCGCCGTAAGGTCGCACTCAAGATCCTCAAGCCGGGCATGGACACGCGCCAGGTCATTGCCCGCTTCGAGGCGGAGCGGCAGGCGCTGGCGCTGATGGACCATCCCCACATCGCCCACGTCTTCGATGGCGGCGAAACGCCCACCGGCCGGCCCTATTTCGTCATGGAACTGGTCAAGGGCGTGCCCATCACCGACTTCTGCGACCACAACCACATGCCCATCCGTGAGCGCTTGGGGTTGTTCGTGCATGTCTGTCAGGCGGTGCAGCACGCCCATCAGAAGGGGATCATTCACCGCGACCTCAAGCCATCCAACGTGTTGGTGACGCTGCACGACGGCACGCCCGCGCCCAAGGTGATCGACTTCGGCATCGCCAAGGCCACCGGCCAGCAACTCACCGAGAAAACGCTGTTCACGAACTTCGCCCAGATGATCGGCACGCCGTTGTACATGAGTCCGGAGCAGGCGGGGATGAGCGGGCTGGATGTGGACACGCGCTCGGACATCTACAGCCTGGGCGTGCTGCTCTACGAGTTGCTGACGGGCACGACGCCGTTCGACAAGGAGCAGCTGAAGGCGCTTGGTTTCGACGAGTTGCGGCGCATCATCCGCGAGGAGGAGCCGCCCAGGCCGAGCACCCGCCTCAGCACGTTGGGCCAAGCTTCGACACCGATTGCGACGCGGCGTCAGAGCGATCCCAAGCGACTGAGCCAACTCTTCCGCGGCGAGCTGGACTGGATCGTCATGAAGTCGTTGGAAAAGGACCGCAGCCGCCGCTACGAGACGGCCGGCGCCTTCGCCGCCGACGTGCAACGGTATTTGCACGACGAGCCGGTGCAGGCCTGCCCGCCGTCGAGGTGGTATCGGCTGCGGAAGTTCGCGCGGCGGAACCGAGTGGCGCTGACCACAGCCGGCATCGTCGCCTTGGCCCTGATCCTGGGCACCCTGGTCAGTACCTGGCAGGCGTTCCGGGCCAAGGAAGCTGAAGGACTGGCGGAAGACCGGCTGGAAAAAGAGAAGAGCGAGCGCGAGCGGGCCGATAACGCGGTAGGAAAGGCCCAGCAGACCGCGAAACTTCTGGAACTGGAAAAGCGGCAGGCCAAGCGGAGCCTCAGCACGTTCCTTCTGGATAAAGGGCTGGACCTCTGCGAGAAGGGGGAGGTTGGACTCGGCCTGCTCTGGCTGGCGCGCAGCCTCGAGAGCGCTCCCGCCGAGGCCGCCGACCTTCAGCGCGCCATCCGCCGCAACCTGGCTGCCTGGCCCAATCAGACCGGCGTCCTGCACACCGTCTTGCACCCTCAAGGCCACGTGCAGCGCGTGGCCTTCCGCGCCGACGGCAAGACCCTCCTGACCGTCAGCAACCTCGGGGCAAATGCGGGAGTCTATCGGGGAGAGGTGCGGCGCTGGGACAGAGACACGGGCGAACCGATTGGCTCGCCCATCCCCCACAAGGGGCACGCGCAATTCGTGGGCATCAGCCCCGACGGCAGGATGGTCCTGACCCAAAGAGATCCGAAGACGGCCCAACTCTGGGACCTGGACACGGGCCAGCCCCAAGGGGCGCCGCTTCCCCTTTCCCACGGCCTTCAGCGCTCCGACGACACCGTGCTCTTCAGTGGTGACGGCCGGATCGTTCTGATCGCGGACGGAGACACGGTGCGTCTGTGGGAGACGGCCGGCGGCAAGCCCCTCGGCAAACCGATCAACCGGGGGGGATGGACGTCAGTGGCGGCCCTGAGTCCGGATGGGCAGACGGTGCTCACGGCAAGCCAGAACAATCTGCCGCAGCTCTGGCGCGCCGGCACGGGCGAGCCTCTTGCATCCCTTCTGCCCCATCCGGGCAACGTGATTGCCGCCGCCTTTACTTCCGACAGCAAGCGCGTCCTCACGGTTGGCCAGCAGATTCGCATCTGGGAGGCGGCCAGCGGAAAACCTCTCAACAAGGATGTTGCCCGGGGCCCGACGGCGGTTCGCGGCTGGGTTTTCGGACCCGACCCCTTTGTGCTGGGTTATTTCGGGAAGGAAGTCCATGTCTGGATGCTCGGCCCCCGGCCGCCCTGGCTTTCTCGGGGCGACCTGACCCTGTCCCATTCGGACCCGGTCAACGCCGCCGCATTCAGCCCCGACGGCTTCCTGATCGCCACCGCCAGCGGCCAGACGGCCCGGCTCTGGACGAACGGCGGGGCGTCTCTTGGGGCGCCCCTGCAACATCCCCTCAATGTAACCAACCTGGCTTTTAGCCCCGATGGCCGGTCCCTGCTCACTTGCTGCGGCGACGGCACGGCCAGGCTCTGGGATCTGCCGCTGCTGCCCCGTCACGATGTCTGGCCGTTGTCGGATATGGCTTTTTGCGATTTCATGGCCCTGAGCGCGGATGGGAAGATCCTCTTGCGGCAGCTCGGATCGCTCTCGGAAGGATTCACCCAGGTCTGGGACGTGGCCAGGCGAAAACCCATTAGCCCAATCGTGCTCACGGGTCTCCCTTCTTCCGCGGGCGCCGCGGTCAGCGCCGACGGCCGGAAGGCCCTCCTCTGCCGAGGCGTTTACACACGCCAATCCATCACGGATAAGCATCCGGCCGGCTTCATGGAAAACGTTCCAGCCGTTTTGTGGCTGTGGCAGGCAGGGAAATGGGAACAGATCGCTTGCCCCCGCGAGCTGACCGAGACGGTCAGGCCGTTCATGGCCTTCGGACCCGACGGCAAGGCGATCCTGGTGGGCAGCCCCAACCGAGGCGCCCAGCTCTGGGACGTGGAGAGTTGGAAACCTCTCGGCCCGGTCCTGGACCACGGCGCCGCCTTGGCGGCGCTGGCGATTGGGCCGGACGGCCGAACCGCCGTGACCACCGGCGGCCGGTCGGCGCAACTCTGGGACGCGCGAACCGGCAAGCGGATTGGCCCACGCCTCTTGCACCAGGGAGACATCCGTGCCGTGGCCTTCAGCCCCCGCGGCGGGAAGATCGCCACGACGAGCGCGGACAAGACTGTCCGGTTGTGGAACGTGGGCACGGGAAAGCTCTTTGACCTGCCCCTGACGCACCCCCAAGAGGTCAGGGCGGTGGCATTCAGTCCCGACGGGGCAACCCTTTTGACCGCCTGCGCGGACGGAAAAGTTCGCTTCTGGGACACCGGCACGGGCCGATCGCTCGGCCCGCCCTCGTACGCGGACAACGTGAAGACGCTGGCCTTCAGCCGCGACGACAAGAGCGTCCTGATCGCAACTCCGAGCGCCCTCCGGCGCTGGGAAGTGCCGCAGACCCCGACCGAAGGAGATGCGGAGCGGCTCCGCCTCTGGGCCGAGGTGATGACCGGCCGAAATCTGGATCAAACGGACGTGGCCGGCTGGCTGAGTGCCGAGGACTGGAGCAACCGCCGCCAGCGTTTGCTGGCCGGGGGCGTCCCGCCGGTCCCCTCGGCGGACCAGCGCGCCTGGAACCGCTATTGGGCGGAAGCTCTGGAGAATGCCGACGTCACAGCCGCCCTTTGGCACCTGGAGCGCCTGATCGAGGTCGAGCCGAGGCAGTGGCAACATTACCTGGCTCGGGGGAAGCTGCGAGGCTGGGCTCCGGAGGCCGTCGCGGATTATTCGCGGGCGATTGCCCTGGGGGCCGAAGGGCACGAGGTCTGGGAACGGCGCGGCTCGATTTACACCCTGCGGAAACAATGGGACAAGGCGGCCGACGACTTCCGGCAGGCGGCCCAGCGGGGGGCGGACGACACGATGCGGTGCCGACACGTTCTGGCCCTGTGGATGGCCGGCAAAACCGATGCCTATCGGCGAGCCTGTGACGACCTGCTTGCTCGTCTCGGCCAAACGGACGATGCCGCCCTCGCCAGTGATGTGGCCTCCATGTGTCTGCTCGACCGCCAGCCCCCCGTCGATCTGAGGCTCGTGGTGCGGTTGGCGGAGAAAGGGTTGGCGGTCCCCTTTGAAGGGCCGTCGGGACAGGAAGTCGGGATTGGATTGGCCAGCGAGGTCCGAAACGAGGAGAGCGAGCGCCGCGAGACGCTCGCCCTCGCCCTCTATCGTGCCAGCCGGTTCGAGGACGCGATCCGCTGCCTGAACGAGCGTCCCAAATACCCGCCCCGCAGTCCTTTCGACCGGGAACCGACGCAGAACCATCTCTGCCTCCTGGCCATGGCGCACGAGCGCCTGGGCCAACACGACAAGGCCAATGAGTGGCTCATCCAGGCGGTCGCTGCCCACGCCTCCGGTGCGCCCTCGCTGCGCCAGGAGGCGGAAGACTCGATCGGCCTGCATCCGAGTGTGGCCGAAGGGCATTACAGGCTCGGACTGAGCTTCGAGAAAAAGGGGCAGTGGGACCAGGCAATCCGGGAATTCCGGGCGGCGATCGGCCTCAAGCCGGATTATGCGAAGGCCCGCGACGCCCACGGCAGGGCCGAGATTGGCAAGTACCGCGCGGCCGTCGCGCTAAACCGGAACGACGCCAACGCTCACTTCAACCTGGGCGTGGCGCTGCGCAACAAGAGGCAATGGGACGAGGCCATTGCGGAATTCCAGGCGGCGATCCGCCTCGAGCCCAAGGCCCTTTTCTCCAACACCCTGGGCGGCGCGCTCTATCAGCAAGGCAAGCCGAACGAAGCGATCGCCTGCTACCGCAAGGCCATTGAGTCGAACCCGAACGATGCCCCACTGCACAACGATCTGGCCTGGTTGTTGGCGACCTGTCCGCAGGCCACGTTTCGAGACCCAAATTCGGCCGTGGAGTTGGCAGAGCGCGCCGTCGAGTTGAAGCCCGAAGAGTACGGCTACTGGCATACGCTTGGGGTCGCCTACTACCGGGCGAAGAAGTGGGAGAAAGCGCTTTCCGCCCTGGAGAAGTCCTGCCGACTGGAGAAAGCAACAGACGGCAAGGGAAATGCCTGGCAGTGGGTGTTCCAGGCGATGGCCCATTGGCAACTCGGTCACAAGGACGAAGCCCTCTTGTGGTACAACAAGACCGTGCAGTTAGAGAAGGTCTGGCCGGAAGAACTTCGCCGCTTCCGCGCCGAAGCGGCGGAGTTGCTGGGCATCGGGGAAAAGAAAAACTAACCCCGAAGGCGCCGAAACCGCTTGAGCGGTGAGGTCTCGCCGCCAAGCGGATGCCTCACCGGCCTCGCCCCGGCATTCGGTCTGCGCACGCCGATTGTAGTGGGTACGCCGCCTGCCTTCTTCCGCAGCCCTCCGGCGATCCGGCAAATCGCATTGCGAGCGACGCCGCGGCGAAGGCACAATCGAGTTCGTCCAGCGCCGGCATCGCTTCGCGGATCGCATGGGGGCAAGTGTGAACACCATCGCTGAATGCACCGTACCGGAAAAAATTCTTCTCGCCGCCTTTCAGCTCGAAGAGCAAGGCCAATCGCCCTTCTCCGCCGAGGCGCTCATCGTCGCCGCCTGGCAGAAGTATCCACGCACCTTCGGACTGAAAGGCTACGACGAACAGTATCCCGACTCGAACAAGGTGCTGGCCAGCATCATGGGCGAGAAGGGGTTGACGCGCCGCGGCTGGCTCAGCAAGCCCGGTCAGAAGCTCTACAGCCTTACCCACGACGGCCGCCGCGTCGTCCGCCGTCTGCTGCACGGCGACGATCAGCCGGAAACCGTCCGCAAGGACCGGCCCGTCAAACTGTCGAAGGACCACGACAAGCTGATGCAGGGATTGTTCGTCACGTCGGCCTACGAGAAGTTCCGCGAGGGCCGTCAGCAGGAGCTGACCTTCGCCGACGCTTGCCGTTTCTGGAGCATCACCGAGAACCTCACCGGCGAGGCGCTCGACGGCCGGCTCGATCACCTGCGAGCGGCGCTGGCCGAGATCGAACGGCAGATCGGCCTCAGCAGTGCCAATCTCACCGATGGCCACAGCATCACGCTCGACGACATCGGCCAGCTGTGCGACATCCACAACCATCTGCTTCAGCGCTTCGGCCGTCACCTTACGCTGCTGCGAAACCGGGCCTCGCGCTCGTGACGTTTTCGTTCTCGAAACGCAGCCGCGAGCCGGCCACGTAGTCCGGATTGATCTCGATGCTCATCCAGCGGCGCTCCAGCCGCTCGCAGACGTGGCCGGTCATGTTGCTTCCGGCGAACGGATCGAGTACCAGCTGCCCCGGCTCAGTCAGAAAGCGCACGAAGAACTCCGGCACCTCCGCCGGAAAACGCGCCGGGTGGATCGGCAGACCTGCTTCTCGACAGCGGCGAAAATACTCATCGCTGGAGCGCGTGTTCGGCACCTGCAAGATGTTGGGCGGGATGGCGCCGCCGTTATCGCGGCGAAAGTGCGGCCCAATGTCGTGCTGCGACGGCCGTTTCGCCGTTTGGTAGCCGTCGCGCAACAGGCGGCGCATCGAGCGGCTGTAAGGCCGCAGCACCCGCCGATTGTCGGCGCGCGGCTCCTCGCTCTTGGACAGCCACCACAAGGTATTGACCGCGTCCTTGACGCGGGTGCGGCGGATCGTCACCCACTCGGCCGGCGTCGGCATCTTGCTGGGGTTGTACCAATAAAACTCTTGAGCGAGATGAAATATCTTCGATAGCCGTAAGATCAATTCGTACTGGTAGAGCGAGCGCGTGCCGCTGCCGCGGTTCCAGGCGCCGCCGAGTTCAAAGACGAAACTGCCTGCGGGATCGAGCACGCGATGGATCTCGGCGGCGAACGGCCAGAACCACTCGACATACTCCGACGCATCGACGTTGCCATACGCCTTGCGCCGCCGCAGCGCGAACGGCGGCGAGGTCAGCACCAGAGCCACGGAGTTGTCCGGCAGGTTCCGCAGCACGTCCAGCGCGTCGGCCTGATAGCACTGCCCGAAAGAGGTGGTGTAGTGCGGCTTGATTCCTGTGGCGATCACGCGATCCTCCTTGAAAGCGATCGGCTAATTTGGACCGTTAGTGATACGCCAACGGAGCGTCAGCGCGAAGGGCAAGTTGCGATGACGGGGCCGGGCGAGCCGGGATACAATACGGCCGTGGAGGTCGGTTCGCGCCAACTCGTGGAGGATCGCGGCATGAAATCGCCATTTCCGGGGATGGACCCGTACATCGAAGCGCGCGGTCTGTGGGAGGATTTCCATGATGATCTCATCAACGAACTCAAGCGCGCCCTGGCCGACGCCGCGCCTTCCCAATACGTGGTGCGCACCGGGGAACGCTCCTATCTCGTGCTCGTCGAAGCGGAGGGCAAGGAAAACCATCGGTTCAAGCCGGATGTCGCTATTGGCTCTCCTGAAAAGAGCAAAAGACATCCCCGGAAGAAAAGCGGCGTGGCTGTGGAGGAACCGGATACCGAGAATGAGCCGTTGGTCCTGCGCGCTTTTATCGCTGAGGAACACCGAGAGAACTTCATCGAAATCTATGAGGCTGATTCGGAGTTGCGTCTGGTAACGACGATTGAGGTTCTCTCGCCGTCGAACAAGCGCCCAGGTACGGAAGGCTGGGAACAGTATCAGCGGAAGCGGCAAAGTGTTCTTCTGGGCGGCATCAATCTCGTGGAAATTGATCTGCTGCGCGGCGGTCAGCGTCCCCCCATGCTCGACCCGTGGCCCGACAGTCCCTACACGCTGCTCGTGGCACGGGCGCGGAAATTCCAACTCTGCAAGGTCTGGCCGTGCCATTTCCAGCGGCCGCTCCCCACCATCCCCGTGCCGTTGCTCAAACCCGACAGCGACATCCCGATAAGCCTCCAACCAATGATCGAATCGATTTACGCGTGCCCGCTACGCGTCCACTATTGACTACCGCAAGCCGTTGAAGCCGCCGCTGACCGCGGCGGAATCGACTTGGCTGAAGCAACGGCTCCGCGAGCGTCAGGAGCAGAGTTGAAACCCATCAATTCGTAACGCACGGCATATCCGGCGAAAATCACGCAAGCCGCATCTCCCGACGGTCGATGAAAGGGCTGGAAAAAGACATTGCGCGAAAGCGTCCGCGAAGGAGAGGGAATCCCATGATGCGAAAGTCAGCGGCCGAGATCTTCCTCGCTTGCGCCGTTTGCCTATCTGCTCTGCTCGTCGCCCGACCGGGCCAGGCGGCCGATCCGCCCTACGTCATCGTGCTGCGCTCGCGCGACGGCGCGGTCACGCCGGAGAGGAGCCGCGACGCCCAGACGGGCGGCGGCTTCATCCAGGTCACGCAAGTCGAGCCGAACGTGATAATGGTTCTGATGCGCGGCGCCGTGGCCGCCGGCGCCGGCCACAAGGGCGAGACGGCCTCGATGCAGTTCAATCTGCACCAGGATTTCGAGATTGTGCCGACCAAGGCCAATCTGCGGCCGCCGCGACTGGTCCTCGCCGCCTGGGCCATCGGCAGCTTGCAGTCCACCCTGAAGGAAGGCGGCACCGCCGACCACGGACCCGCCTGCGCCGCCGTCGTATGTGGACCCAATCCGGTCCTCAATCTGTGCATCAAGCCGCATTCGGTCGGCTGTAGCGAGAACCTGCTGGTCAACGATCGCGTCGGGCCTCTGGAAGCGGTGGTGGAACCGGGAGGATTCTGCCTCCAACAGACGTTCGCCATCAACGCCGCCCAGCCGAAGACGCACTGTCATCCCGGCAGCGCCGCCGCCAACTTCGATCCCGATCCGAAACTCGATACGCAGTGGAACGAGGTGATGAAGCCGTTCCGCGCCGTCCCGCACAAGGACTTCGGCTTCCGCGTCATCTTGCGCGTGGTCGAGGACGGCCCTCTGCCCGGCGTCCTTGTTGCGCCTCCTCCCGTCGAATCTCTTCCGCCTCCGAAGCCGGAAAAAAAAGAGCCGGCCCTCGAACCGAACGCCGGGCGTTGACCCGCAACAAAGGGAGACGGTTCACGCCGCCCGATCGGACTCGGAGGTCCGCTCGGGCGGTTCGGCATTGCCCCACAGGGCGCGGAACGTGCTGAGCCAAAAAGCGTAGCAATACAGCGACAGAATGCAGAAATAGACGAAGTAAATCGTGTAGTGAACGTCGAAGGGGTTGATGAGGGTCAGCCGCATCCACGCGATGACGAAGAGCATGAGCAAGACGGTGACGGCCAGGGAGAGCAGCAGCGCCAAAATCTGACCGCGCCGTCCGAAGAGGGAGCCGCCGATCTCGACAGCAATCCGTCCGCCGTCGAGCGGCCACAAAGGGAGCAGATTGAGCAAGACCCAGAAGGCGTTGACCCACATCAGCAGCCATAGCGCGGGAGCGAAGGTAACGCGCCAATCGTGCGGCAACGGAAGGAAGGTGATCGACCAGGCCGCGCCGAAAAGCAGCACATTCATCATCGGTCCCGCCAGAACGACCAGCAGCTTCTTCCAGAGTCTCAATTCGTCCAGGCCGAACAGTCGGCCGCCCAGCCCCGAAAGCACGATGCGCACGCCGATGCCGAAACGATGAGCGGCGAGGATGTGGCCCGTTTCGTGCATCAGCAGCGCGATCAGGGCGACGCCCATCCACAAACCGAAGGCCGCCAAGACGCCGAGTTGGTCGCGGATTTCGGGATACTGATAATAGATGACGCCCACCAGGATGCAGGACGCCCAGAACAGCAGTTGCACGCGGAGGTCGCCGCCCAGCATCCGCCAGTGCAGTTCAAAGCGGCTCCGGCGCGGTTCGGGGGTGAGCATGGACAGACCTCCCCTAAACGAACTGGGAGCGTAAGCGACCGGAGGAAAGCTCCGGCCGCTTACGCTCCCGCGTCGCCGACAAGGGAGGGCTATTTTAGTGACTTTCCTTCTTGGCGGTCGCCAACTTCCTCCAGTCCTCCACCACCGTCGGCTGCACGAGTTGGCCTTCGCTCAACTCGCCCTGGTTGCTGATGATGACTTCTTCCTTGCCGGTCAGTTCGCCGAGCACCTCGCCGCTCTTGCCGAGCAGTTCGACCTTGACCAGCTTGCCGTCATCGACCTGCACCTTGACCTGCTGCAAATGGGCCTTGCCGTCCTGCACCACGTAGATATAGGTGTTGCCGCCCTGGCTGACAATCGACGAGCTGGGCAGCATGTAGGCGTTCTCGAACTTGCGCAACAGCAGCGTCATCTGGCCGAACATGCCCGGCAGCAGACGCAGCTGGCGTCCGCCGGCCAGTTCGCCCTTGATCTCCGGCACGATCGGCAGGCCGTTGTTGGGATCGCCCGGCATGCCCTTCTTCAGACCGGCCCGGAATGTCGGGTCGTCCTTTTTCTTGTCGAACTCTTCCTCCGTGCCGTTCCACAGATCGACCTCGACCACCATGGTGCGATCGTGTTCGGGATTGTCCAGCGACGGCGGGAAGCGCGTGACCTTGCCGTGGATCTGAACGCCCGGCAGCGAGTGCGTCTCGAAGATGGCCTCCGTCTCCGGCGTGATGTACGGCGCGAAGTTGTCGGGCACGCGCATGACCACCGTGACGATGTCGCTGCGCTGCACGGTCAGCAGCGGCTTCAGGGTGCCGTTATCGGCTTTCTGCACGACGGCGCCGACGTTGGCGTGCCGATCGCGGTCCACGATGACGCCGTCGAACGGCGCGGTGATGGTGGCGAACTGGAGCAACGCCTTGGCCCGGTCGGATTCGGCCTGGATGACCTTGACCTTGCTCTTGGCCTCTTCCAGGTCGGCCTCGGTCTGCTTGATCCGCGCTTCCGCCGAGATCTTCTGGGCTTCGGCGGCGTTGACCGCCTCGAACGAGGCGTTGACCGCCTCCAGGGCGGCCTCGTGCCGGTCCATCTGCTCGTCCACCAGACGGGCCTCGATGCTGTTGGACGCCAGCAGAGTCTGGAAGCGATCGGCCTGCTTCTTGCGGAACGTCAGATAGGCCTTATCGCTTCGCAGCTTGGCCCCCGCCGCCTTGATCTTGGCCTCGATGACGCCCAGTTCCGCCTTGGCGCTGACGAGGGCGGCTTCCTGCTGCTTGACCTGCGCGTTGGCCCGGTCCACGGCCGCCTCTTGTTCCTTTACGTCCGCTTCCAGTTCGGGGACGTCCACCTTAATCAGGGTTTCGCCCTGCTTGACGGTGTCGCCCTTGTCGGTGCGGATCATGCGGATGACGCCGGGCACGCGGCAGGCTAGCTCATCGCGGTAGTAGGCCAGCACGTCGGCGGGCCGCTTCTCAAGCATGGAGAAGGTTTTGTCGTAATGGGGCTTCACCGATTTGACCTGGATGGCGACGTGGACCGTCTCGCCCGCGCCTTCGCCCTCGTTGGCGCCGGCGCTGGCCAGGTGCGAGCCGCCGTTCCAGAAGAAGGCGACTCCACCGCCGATCAGCCCCAGGACCAGGATGAGGGCGAGGCCGGTTCGCAGGAAGCCGCCGCGGGACATCATCTGTTTCATGTTCGTTACTCTCTCTTCAAAGGAGGCCATTCCGGCCCGTATGGTAGTCGCTGCCGTCCGCTTGAATCCGCGCCACCGTGGCGTCTCGGACGGAGATTGTTTCGTCGGAGGCGTGCGCGCGTCACATCGTCTCCTCGCTGCTTCGGATGCCCGCGCCCGCCAGGACGAGAGCGGGAGCGGGAGCGCCGTTGACGGTCAGGGCCGGCACCGCCGCGGGCGGCGGCTCGTCGGCCAATTCCGCCTCGATGTCTACGTCGGTGTCCGGGCCGTCTTTGATGAGCAGCGTGTACATGATCGGAACGACGAAGAACGTCAAGCAGGTGGAGGTCAGCAGTCCGCCGACCACGGCCCGCGCCAGCGGCACGTTGGCCTCGCTGCCGCGCTCCATGCCGATCGCCATCGGAATCAGATCGAGGAACGTCGCCAGGAAGGTCATCAAGATCGGCCGGAAACGCAGGCCCGCCGCCGAGATGATCGAATCGCGCACGCTGTGCCCTGCCTTGCGCTGCTTGTTGGCGAACTCGACCAGCAGCACGCCGTTGTTGACGGCGATGCCGACCAGGAAAATCACGCCCATTTCCGACTGCACGTTCAGCGACGTCTTCGTCAGAAACAGCATGGCCAGCACGCCGATCAGGCCCAGCGGCACCGTGAACATGATGATGAACGGGCCGACCCACGAGCGGAACAGGGCCACTTGCAGCAGATAGACCAGCACCGCGGCGCCGGCCAGGCCGAGGGCCAGGTTGACGAACGATTCGTTCATGCGCTCATATTCGCCGCGCATCGTCCAGGCCATGCCCACGGCCAGCGGGATGCGGTCGCCAGACTTGGGCGCCTGCTCGGCTTCCGCCGCGCCGGCCGCGTTGTCCTTGACCAGCTTGCGACCCGAGCCTTGCACGGCCCACACCATCCCGGCGGGGGGCTGCAAGCCCTCCAGCGATTTCTCGACTTCCTTGGCGACGTGGCCGATGTCGCGCCCCTCCAGGTTGAGCTGGACGTTGAAGACGCGCTGCAAACTGTCGTGGTTGATCTCGACCGCGCCGGAGCTGCGTTTGAAATCGGCGATGCTGGACAGCTTGACCGGATATTTCTGGTTGGTGCCCTTGGCCTCGACGTTGAGCAGATCGTCCAGCGTCATGGCCGGGTTCTCGGGATACTGCACGGCCACGAAGTACTGATTGCCGCTCTTGGCGTCGATCCAGAAATTGCGGTCGATGGAGATGCTGGAGTTCATCGCCGCCACCGCCTGATTGATGACCTCGGCCGGCGACAACCCGACCGCCGCCGCCTTGACGCGATTGACCTTGATTTGCAGATACGGAGCGTCGAGGCGCTGTAGCACGCGAGCGTCGGCGACGCCGGAGATGCGCGACACGCGGTTGCGGATGCGGGTGGCCAGCGACAACCCCTGCTCGCGCGAGCCGCCCGTGACCTGAATGTCGATGGGCGACGACGCCCCGTTGTTCAAAGCGGTGGACACCATGCCGCCGGTGTCGAAGCTGACGCGCAGGTCGGCGAACTGCTTGGTCTCGGCGAAGCGGCGCCGCAGTTCGTTGGCATATTCCTGGGCGCTTTTGGTGCGTTCCTCGGTCAGCTGAATGCGAACGACGGCGTCCTGCTGGCCGGAGTTGGCGGTGTACGCCGCCGACCAATCGGGGTTGGAGCCGATCTCGCTGACGATCATCTCGCGCTCGTGAGCCGGAATAGTTTGCTTAACGAACTCCTCGAACTCGGCGACGCGGTCGGTGCTGACGTCCAGCCGCATGTTGGACGGGGCGCGCAGGTAGATGGTGATCTGGCCGGCATCAACTTGCGGGAAGAACTCGCGGCCGATGAACGGCGTCAGTCCCAGCGAGCCGACGAAGAGGAAGGCCACGCAGCCAAGCACCAGGAAGCGATGCCGCAGAGCGCGCGTCAGCAGGTTCTGATAAACGCGGGTGGCGCCTTCCAGGAACTTCTCGATGCGATGGTGAACGCGTCCGAAGAACGTCGTCGGCTCGTGCGCGTCGTGTCCGTGTCCATTGTGCGCCGCGTGGTCCGCGCTCGCGCCGGATGCCGGAACAGCGGCGCGACGGTGGTGATCGTCGGGCAGGAACTTGGCGCACATCATCGGCACGAAGGTGCGCGACAGCAAGAACGAGCTGAACATGGCGAAGGCGACGGCCAACGCTAACGGCCGGAATAGGAAACCGCCCATGCCCGGCTGCAACGCCACGGGCGCCAGCACGATGTTGGTGGTGAACGTCGCCACCAGCACCGGGATCATCACTTCGGCGCAGCCGTCGAGGGCCGCACGCACACGCGACTTCCCCAGATTATAATTGCGATGGTTGTTCTCCAGCTCGACGATAGCGTCATCGACGAGCGGGCCGATCGCCAACGCCAACCCGCCCAGCGTCATGGCGTTGATCGTGTTGCCCGTCACGTACAGGCCGATGATCGCGCCCAAGAGGGCCAGCGGAATCGACATGCTGGCGATCAGCGTCATGCGCCAGTTGCCCAGGAAGATGAGGATCATAATCGACACGAGGATGGCGCCGATGATGCCCTCCTGAATCAAGCTCTTGATGGCCTGGCGCACGAAGATCGTCTGGTCCATGACGAAATCGAGCTTGGTGCCCGGCGGACAGGCTTCCTCGATCTCCTTGAGGGCGTTCTTGACGCCGTTGGCGACTTCCAGCGAGCTGGCGCCCTGCTGGCGGTAGACCGGCACGTACACCTGATTGCGCCCCTCCCAGCCCGATTCCGGGCTGGCGATGCGGACGCGCGAGGTCTGGATGGTGGAGGAGTCCTCGATGGTGCCGATGTCGCGCAGATAGACGTTGTTGCCCGGTTCCATGCGAATGGGCAGATCCATCAGCTCCTTGATCTGGTCGGCCATCATGTTGGAGTCGAGCAGCAGCTGGTTGTCGCCGAAGTAGGCGATGCCGGGCGTGACCATCTTGTTGCCCTTCTTGATGGCCTCGACGACATCGGTGGCGGACAGATGCCGGGCCTCCATCTCGGCGGGCTTGAGGTAAACGAGAATGGTGCGGTCCTTGCCGCCGACGGCGACGGGAGCGACGCAGCCCTTGACGGAGCCGAGCTTGTTGCGCACCCAGATACGGCCCACGTCCTTGACGTGGGCCTCGTCCATGTGCGGGTTGTTGACGGTGAGGATGCCCAGCGGCATGGTGGCGGTAGGATCGAACGGCAGCACGACCGGCGGCAGCGTGTTGGGCGGCATGGTGGCCAACGTGCCCAGCGCGAGTTGGCCGGTCATGGTCAACGCGCCGTTGGGGTCGATGTCGTCGCGGAAGTAGATGCGGACGATGCTGACGCCGGGGATGGACTTGGAGACGACCTGCTGAGCGCCCGGCGCCTGGTTGCACCAGCGTTCGATGCGGTTGGTGATGGTCTTCTCGATCGACGACGCCGGCATTCCCTGGTAGTAGGTGATGACCTGCACGGCCGGCGACTTGAAGACGGGCAGGATGTCCACGGGAATGCGCAGCAGCGAAATGATCCCCAGGAAGAGGATCATAAAAACGATCGTAGCCACCATGTAGGGGTTACGCAGCGACGCCTTAATCAACCACATCCGAAGGATCCTTTCCGAGAGAACGCGGGGCGGCGGCACCGCCCCAATCATTCCGCGCGACAAACGAAGTGCGACGGCGCAACCGGAAGCCGGCCCGGTCCCGCACGGGACCGCGACCGAGGACTCGATTGGCGTGCCGTTTTGGTGTCATGGCGTCATTCGCGATCGCAGTCGCGAGTGAAAAACCGCTCGTGCCGCGGAGCGCGCATCGCGCGCTCCGTTGTCAGGATGCGGCCTCTTGGGAGACGCGTCTCGGACGCCCCAGTTGGGGAGCCTGAGAGGGATGTAGACCTGCACGGCGAAGGTCTCGATCTGAGAGAACACGCACGACCGCGGAGCGACTCGCACCCGAGAGGGCCAACCGCGTTACGCCTCCCCAATATATAAGACTTCGCGAGTTTATATATCGGTTATTGATTGCAAGATGACCTGCGGACACCACGTTTAAGCAGGGGGGGCGGGATGCAGCTCTTCTCGTGGGTTCAGGTGTGAGCCACGATGTTGTCATGAGCCGTCCGTCTCCCTTCGTCCACATTACATTTCTGTTGTATTGTACGATGGGTTCGTCAACTCTGCTACGGGGAAAGGCATTACAAATCCGTTAAGAATACCCCCGCGGATGAGGTTGCTGGAAGAAAGTAGGTAACTCTACCTTAAGCGTCCGTAAGATTGAAACAAGTGATATTACGAAACGGAAATGTCGGAGGAAAGTAGATTGCTGATTTGTAATAATCGGATTCGAAAACCGGTTGAGGTGATGCAAAGCTTACCGATTTGTAATCTTCTTCTTCGGAACAACTTGCCGACACCGCTCGCGTCTCGCCAGCAAGTTGAGGCTGTTAGAAGAAGACCTGCGTGCGAATCCAGAACAGGTCTTGGTGTTTGGAGGATTTAGATTCCGAAAGAAAAACCGGTTGATTGAACATGGAGTGCTGCCAGTCGAAGTACATGCGCACGTAGTGGTTCCAATACCAGTTGACGCCGGTGTCGATGGCGGTGGCGCGGTTGGCCCAGAACGCAGGGTTGGCGATGCCGCCGGTGAAAACCTGGTCCCCCAATTGCAGATTGCTGATGCGTGAGTACACTTCGATGGCCCCCGGATTGAGCCGGCCGTTGTAATAACCGAACGGCCGGATTGGCTCGGTCAGATAGACGCGGCGAGTGATTTGCTCGCCAGTCAAAAAGTAGCTGGCCGCGACGCTCCATCCGGTTAGCGGCACGCGCGTCACCTTGCTGTTGCCGACACCGGCGAAGGCGCCGCTGGCGAACGCACCGAAGACCGCGGCGGAAGTCGATGTACCCGATCGCTCCAACGAGTAATCCTGGAAACCACCTTGATAGCCCCCCAGAAAAGTGAAACTCTTGTAATAGTAGGCCACGTCACCCGACCACTGCGCGCGCGCGCCATTCTCGAAGGTCTTGGGATCGAAAATCAGGAAAGTTGGGGAGACATTGAGGACCGCTGCCGACGTCGCGGGCGACTGATCGTTAGCGGTCGTCAGGGCGGCCGGCTGGATGGGGTCGCGTCCGATGCCACCGTTCATGGAGCCGCCGATGTTGAGATTTTTCAGCCAGCCGATGTCCGTATTCACGAACGGCTTGAAGTTGAGGAAGCCATTGAAGTTCTTGCTGTTGTTGAAGCCCTGGAACGAGCGCCGCGGACCGTTGAAGACCCCGGCGTAATACTCCATGATGTTGTCGAAAAGCCGGCCGTGGACCATGGCGCCTTCTTCGCGGTTGTCGGCGAAATTGCCGACGAACAGCGAACGCTCGGGAGCGATCAGGTCGCTTTCGGAAATCTTGATGTACTCGTAGGTATAGGGCGTCTTCATGCGGCCGACGCGGATTTGAAACTGCTCCTTGTATTTGGGTGCGAAATTGAAATCGACCCAGGAATCGAGGATGTCGAGGCTGCCGTAGCCGCGGTTGATGACGGTGTAGTAGGTGGCGTAGGGCGTCACGTCGCCCTGGAAGTACCAGCGTTGTCGGGGGATGATGAAATTGTCGTGCAGGGCGTCGCCGGTCTGGCTGAATTCGCGGTAGTCCAGCTGGCTCAGGTTGTGGAACTCCATCGTGAAGAATTCATCCGTGCTACGGACCTGCAAGCCTTCGCGGAATTGCACGGAGGCACCAAGCGCCACCGGCCGCATGTCCGGAACGTAAGGGCCGCGTCGCTCGACATAATCGCCCATGGCCTGCCCTGTAGTGACGGCCACGCGCACACCTGGCCCGGATGTTCCCGATTGCACCCGGGCGGCGCCTGGCACCGACACAAAGGGCGTCCGGGGAGCCTGGCCGAAAGGGAGTCGTTGCGGCCGGCTGCTCCCCGTCCGGATGCCGGCCCCTCCCGCCCCGGACTGCCTTCGCACGCTGCCTTCTTCTCCCGACTGCTCCGCATCCTCGGCGTTCCCGCTCTTCTCGTCCTGGATCCAACTCAAGGAGGACAAGCCAAAGTCCAGACCGCCGGGGACGCCCTGGCCATCCGCATTCGTCGCCTCGGCGCCAATGACGGGACCGTTGAATTGCTCTCGCAACTTGAGGTATCTCCGTGTCAGGTCGTCATAGCGCTTCTGCAATTGCTGATCGTGTGATTCCAGTTGGCGCAGACGCGATTCGATCCGCGACAGCCGATCCCCCGGTTCGTCCGGCGAGATCGTTAGCGGTGGCGAGGGTTCCGCGCCGTCCTGGCTGCGTTCCCTGCCTTCCTGGCCGCTCGCGGCGCCGATCCAGCACGCGAACCACACGATGGCGACCGCGGCCGGAGCGAAGTGAAACCCGTCCCGATTCATCGAATGCCCCCGGTAACAAGGCTTCCGACCGGAGAACGGCCCGAAGCGGGCCGCCCGCTGCTCTTCTCGTGGAATGGACGTGGACGGCGAGCCTATAGTCGCGTCCGCGACTCGTTGCAAGATCGACTCGGGGAGGTGAACCGCGCGTGCGGCCCGATCGTTGCGCCTTTCTCTTGACATTTTCGACGAGACGGCGTTATACAACTCCGCCACGGAACGAAGTAGCGGAAGGAGATGGGATGAACCCAGCGCGGGCAACGGCGCCAAGGGCGAGGATTCGACTCGTCGGAGCGGCGATCTTGGCAGCCGCGTGCGGCTGCGCTCCGGGCGTTCACTTCGTCAGCCAGTCGCCCGACGGCGGCGTGGTCGCCATTCCGAACAACAGCGATCAATGGCCGACCCATTACCGCAGCCGCGCCGAGCAACTGATGAAGAAGGCGTGCCCAAACGGCTACGTGATCGACCGCGAAGAAGTCGTCGTGGAGAAGCCGGCGCGGTCCGGCAAGCAGGCGCCCAATGACGACGCCTATTACGACTACAACGGCGCGCTGGAAAGGATCGATAGCTATCGCCGCGAGTCCTATCAGATCACCTTTCACGCCGCGCCAGCAGGAGATCGGGGGCCGAAAACGGATGCTCCTCCCCAAACAGGCCAACCCAACTCGTCCACGCTTCCTCCTTCCGCTCCGGGCGATGCGGACAAGGATGAATTGCCTCCTCCCCGTCCTTTGAAGGGCGCCCAAGAATGACTTCCCATCTGCCGGGTGAGCGGGGGTGTCAACGCCCATTGAGAGAAAACAGGGCGAGGACAAGGTTTCACGGTCGCGCGCGCCGGCATCCTCGACAAAAACCTCGCAAGCCGGCCATCCTGCCTGTCGATCTAATTGTAGGGAGGCTCCCAGACGAGGAAGCAGGGTCTCCCAGGGACAATGGAGTAAGGGACATGTTCATCCGGTTCGCTTTCCGGTTGTTGGCCGCCTGCGCCGCCGGGCTGGCTTTGCAAGGGACCGCCGGGCATGCGGTCGCGGCGGAGCCGCCCTACCAGATCATCCTCCGTTCGCGCAGCGGCGTGGTCACGCCGGAGCGCAACAAAAATGCCCAGACGGGCGGTGGCTACATTCAGATCATCCAGGTTGAGCCGAACCAGGTGTTGGTGCTGATGCGCGGCTCCGCTGTTGCCGGGGCGGGGTTCGCGGGTTCCTGTCACAAGGATGGGTCGGCGTCGATGCAATTCGAGTTGGACCAGGATTTTGAGGTGGTGCCAACCAAGAAAGGCCTCCGTCCGCCGCGATTGATCGTCTCCTCCTGGCTGATCGGGAACCTGGCTTCCAGTCAGGACGAACCCGGCGGAACGGCGGAGCACGGCCCCGCCTGCGCCGCCATCAAGACGGCGGACGACCATCCACCCCTCGTGAACGTATGTATCAAACCTCATTCCGTGACCGGCGGTCAAAACATGCTCGTCAACGACCGCGTTGGGCCGATTGAACTAACCATCGCGCCAGGCGGCTATCACTTGCACCAGGCCTTCGCGATCGCCGCCTACCAGCCCAAGGTCGCTTGTCATTCCGGCTCCGCGGCTGCCGATTTCGACCCCGACCCGCGCCTCGATTCCCGCTGGAACGAGGTTCTCAAGCCGTTCCGCGCCGCTCCGCACCGGGATTTCGGCTTCCGCATCATTTTCCAGGTGGTAGAGGAACCTGAGGTGGGCGGGGTTCTCGCCCCCGACGTGCTGCCCCTCCCAACGCCGGAAGGAAAAGAGAAACCGCCGGTCGGCGAGGGAACGGTGAAACATTGAACGGATTTGGAGAAGACGGAGCGATTCGAGGCGAGTCCTTGTCCACTCAGTTCAAGGCCCGACCAGACGCGGTAGCGGCCTGCGCTTCTCCGATTGGGCTTTTTTGCCGCGCTGGCAGCACAATTTGCCGCCATTCTGGTCGTTGCGCGGTCATGCGCCGCCTTCCCAGGCAGTCTCCGTCCTTGTCTATACCCATTGCGTAAGCATAGTCAGAGGAAGGATTTCCGCACGCGAGCTCGGGGAAGGGCGCTCGGAAGATGGGCCTTTGGCATTCCGCTTGCTTATTTCTCCAAATATTGGGGGCCTTGTGCGGTGGGGACTTTCACAAAAGGCTCTTGTCAAGGAACGATAGTCCCAGCCTTGATGCAGGAAGCGCGTTTCACTGCCAACGCCGCCAATCAAACGCGCGCGGACGACTCGACCGAGACGAACGCGCGATGCTTAAGAAGAAGTAATGTACTAGCTCTTGTCCGCTTTGGCGCGTCAGGGTATAGTTGTTTTGGGTTATTGTATTACAAAGGGGTTAGATTAAAGAAAGCCCCTAATGAGGAGTGTCTGAGAATGCGAAGACTTGGAGCGCTTGTTGGATGTAGTGTGGTGGTCCTCAGTTTGGTGGTACTGACGGCATCTTCTGCTTGCGCAGCGAAGGATCCCAAGGTCGCGGACGAAGTTGTGGTGCTCCTCAAACTGTACCGCAACTCTTTCGAGGCGGGCAAGTATCAGCAAGCGGAGGAGTTCGCGCAACTCGCTCACCAATTGGCTCCGGAAGATCCCGAGACGACAGCCGCCCTGCGGGCCGTTCGCGTTCAGCAGACTCGAACGCCGCCGGTGAACACCGAACAGCTACGCGTTGCCGAGAAGTTGGACAAGGTTCTCAATAAGATGGAACAACTCGAGAAGCACGTTCGCGAATTGGAAATGCAGAAAACAAACCTGGAGCGGCAGCTGCGTGTCCTGCGGACGCAGAATCAGCAATCCTCCCGAGCTCCGCGCCGAGAGCCCCTCGGCTCCCCCGATCGCATTGATTGAGGCATGCCATCGGTAGCTCCTTTGCTCGGTTCGATGTCTCGATCAATTCTTGATCTACGGGCGAGCCAACGCTCGCCCTGTTTTCGTTTGCCCTCGACGATTGCTCGCTCGATCCTGTCCTGTTGCCGAGTCGTCTCGTCTTTCTCTCTTTCTGTAATGTTAATTCTTCGTAAGGTTGGGGAAGTTGGAATCACCTGCGGACAACATCCGTGTAAGCTTACGATAATGTAAGGATAAACGGACGCGGGACCAACGCCTCGAAGGGCGCGACGCGTGGAATAGGGTTCTGTTCCCCCCTCGTTTTCGCTCGTCAACCTCTCGGCTGGGTCGAGAAGCCGGGCGATGCGGCGGAGGGGGCGGATCACTTTCGCGGAGCGGAGTGGAATCCGCAGCGATGAAAATGGCGAGGTCGTCGTTCTCCACACCGTTTTGGTCCCCCGACATTACCTTCTCCGAACGGTTGCTCGGACTCATCACCACCCACTTCGTTGTCCCCTGCCTCTACTCCCTCGCCATCCGCGCAGACCGGACGGTGGTTCCGGTGGGAGGAAGGTTCGCCGAACCCACCCTGCCCCTTTCGGAAGACATCCGCGTGCGGACAAGTCCTTCCGGGGAAGAGAATTAGCGGCGATAACAAAGAGCCGCTTGCGGCTTAGCGACCGGACGCGCGAAGCCGCAAGCGGCTTTGCGCCGATTGCCGCGAGGCCGTCTTCGCCATATCACTTATCACGGCGGAGGAGAGCGGATCGAATAGGTGGCGTTCGGCCTCCGTCGAAGAACAGGAGAAAGTGCGCCGCGTGTGGCGGCGTCCAATGTTTGCAACGATTAATCGAGGGACCAGCGAATGCGCACGATGAAGTATTTCGCGATGGCGGTGCTGACGATGGGTTTGGTGGCCGGCCTGAGTTACTACAAGGCGGCCGACGAAGCCAAGGCCAAGTACAGCATCGAAGAAGTCATGGAGAAGGCCCACAAGGGCAAAGGAAGCCTCCTCAACCAAGTGAAGAGCGGCAAGGCGAACGCGGATCAGAAGAAGGAATTGTTGTCGTATTACGAGGAACTGGCCAAGAACCCGGCGCCCAAGACCGAAAAGGGCACTCCGGCGGACTGGAAAAAGCGCACGGGCGCCCTGGTGAAGGCGGCCAAGGACGTGGTTGCCGACAAGGATAACGCCACCAGGTCACTGGCTCAGGCGGCCAACTGCATGAGCTGCCACAAAGTCTACAAGACGGACGATTGATCGCGCCCTCCTCCGGCCGATCGCGGCTTCGCGCGAAGCCGCGATCGGTCCTTTTCGTGAGGTGCCCTCATGCTCGATGGTCCCTCCGTGGTCGCGGCGCTTCAGGACTGCGGCGTGACGCATGTCGTATGGATTCCCGACAGCGACATCGGCCGC
Organism: Gemmataceae bacterium; assembly: GCA_036557825.1. GTDB lineage: Bacteria > Planctomycetota > Planctomycetia > Gemmatales > Gemmataceae > JAJPHU01. Next base: position 39,936 of record DATBGU010000012.1, on the reverse strand, counting down.
TGGGAGCCGGACCTGAACGCGGCATCCGGCCTGCAACTGATCCGCGTCTGCCGCGAGGGCGAGGCCGTCGCCCTGGCCGCCGGCCTGCAACTGGGCGGAAAGCATCCCATCGTCGTCATCCAATGCACCGGCCTGTTCGAGGCCGGCGACGCGCTGCGAAACATTGTCCACGACCTGCACCTTCCGCTCTTCCTCATCATCGGCGTCCGCAGTTATCACGCCCATCGGCAGGGCACTTCCACCGATAACTGTCCCATCTTCACCGAACCGATCGTGCGCGCCTGGAACCTGCCGTACCTTCTCCTGGATCGCCATCACACTGCCGCCGACCTCGCGGCCGCCTATCGTCGGTCCCGTCAAAAGGGCGAGGCGTTCGCGGTGCTGCTCGCGGAGTGAACCTACCATGATGACCCTGCGCGAGAGCCTGGAGATCGTGGCCGCCCATCGCGGCCAACGCCTTGTCGTCGCGACCATGAGTTCCGGCGGTGTCTGGCCGAGCCTGTCGGACACGCCGCTCGATTTCATTTACATTCCCTCGTCGATGGGCCAGGGTCCGCCGCTGGGTCTGGGTCTGGCGTTGGCGCAGCCGCAGCGCGGCGCGATCGTCCTCAACGGCGACGGCTGCACGCTGATGAACCTGGGCTGTCTGGTGACGCTGGCGAACCACCCGGCGAATGTGTATCTGTTGATCCTGGACAATGGGCTGTACGAGGTGACGGGCGGCCAGCCGATCGCCGGCGCCGGCCGCACCGATTTCGCCGACCTCGCCCGCGCCGCCGGCATTCGCCGCGTCTACGCTTTCGCGAGCGCCGACGCCTGGCGCGCGGGCGCCGCCGAGGCGCTGACGGGAGAGGGTCCGGTGGTGATTTGTCTCAAGGTCGAGGGGCGTCTCGGCCAGAAAACGCCGAAAGCACCGCGACCGATGGCCGAACAGATCGCGCGACTGCGCCAGGCGCTTGCCCCGGCGAGAACATCCCCGTAACTTCGTCATCATCACACGAGCGAACGGCCGGCGTCAGCCGGCTGGTGCGGGACAAACCAGCCGGCTGACGCCGGCCGTTCGCTCAGGTGGGAATATCCCACTTGAACCGCTCGTTTTTGGTGGTAAAATGGGAGAGGAAAGGAAGGGGCTTATGGCGGAGATCTATCGAAATGCCGACAGCAAAGGGCGAGTGGCGCTACCCGGTTTTGCCAATGCCACGGTGATAATCGAACGGATCGACGACACGGAGTATCGCGTTCGCCGTGCCAAGGTAATCGCGGAAAAAGACCTGCGGTTTCACGAAGACGACCTGCCGTTGAAGCTCTCGGCACGGGATGCGGCGGGTGTTCTGGAAGCGCTGGCGAATCCGCCGGAGCCGAATCGGGCTGCGCGCCGGGCGGCCAAGCGGTTCAGGAAGCAGCATGGCCGAGTGGACCATTGAGCGGCTGAGCCGTCGCCACGAACGGGAGGCGTTCTGCTGCGGCAACGCCTCCCTGGATGTTTTTTTGAAGACCCTCGCCGGTCAGTATGAAAAACGCCGCTTGGGACAAACATTCGTGGCCGTCCAAGCGGGAGAGAACACGGTATGCGGCTACTACACTTCGGCGGCCGGCTCCCTGGACCTGACCGCCCTGCCGGAAAAGCAGCGGAAGAAATTGCCGAAACATCCCCTGCCCACCGTGCATCTCGGCAGGCTGGCGGTTGACCAATCCCATCAAGGGCAGAGATTGGGCGAGACCCTGCTCTTTCACTTTCTTCGCGCCGCGCTGGACGCCGCGAACATAATGGGTGTTTACGCGGTCGATGTCCTGGCGACCGAGGACAAGGCGCGGGACTTTTATCTCAGGTACGGCTTCCTCCCCCTGCAAGATGCTCCCCTGCATTTGTACCTGCCCATACTGACGGTCGAACGAATGTTTGCGGCGAACGATTGATCCCGACCTTACCCGGCGTGCGAGTTCGTGGAAATGGCCATCTGATGCAGCGCCCAGCGGCAGGCGGCGCGCACCGACAAATCGGGATCGGCCAGCGCGTCCAATAGGATCGCCCGGTGCGCCGGATCGCCGCTCCCGAGTTTCGCCAACGCCAACGCCGCATTGCGACGAATGACCGGCGACAGGGAGCGCTCCTCGATGAGAACCGATCCATTTCCGCGATGGCACCCTCCCTGTCGCCAGATTCCAGCAAGGTAGGAAAGAGTCCCAAAGAAGCCATTTCGGGCTTCGGTGCCAGTTCGACAGCCTTTCGGAAGGAAGCGATGGCCCGTGTCAATTGTCCTTGGTCCCATAGGGTATCGGCCAGAAGGGCATGTACCGATGCCGACGCCGGGTTCATCACGAGCAGATCCTTGAATTTCTGTTCCGCCTCTGCCGATCACCTTTGATTCTTGAGTTCGACGGCTTCTTGGAACCGATCCTTGAACTCAGGTGTCTCTTTGGGTTTAACTGCCGAATTCATCGATCACGTCTCCGTAATCCTCGTAAGATATCACGCCAGTGGAAGCGATGCCAGGCAACGTTCCGGGGTGATGGTATGACCGAGCGCCGATTGTCGCGCTTCCTGTCGGACTATGGCATGTCCTTGGTCCTGCTGCTGTTGTGCATCTACTACAGCGCCGTCACCTTCGCCGAGCAGGATCCCACCGGCGCCGCCGGCGGCGAACGACTCGCGCGGGTGGTAATTGAGCGCGTTCCGGCGTCCGGTGGCGTCCTCCTCGTGGTGCGCGATACGCGGGAGGACCGAGCGTTCGCCGAGGCCTTTCATCAGCGCCTCAAAGAGACAGGCATCGAAGTGGTGGATGACGTGCGCGGCCGGCCGTCCGACGCCCGCGCGGCGCTGGAACGCATCGCCGATTCCGGCGGCAAGCTCGACGCCATTGCCGCCAATCAGGCGACCAGCAGTTGGGCGGTGATTCGCAACGCCGGCGCGCGGTTCCCAAAGCTGAGCGATGTGCCGGTGCTGACGCCGCCGCGCTACTGGTGGCCCAACTTCCTCAAGGCCGACAACCTGCGCAACATCGCCGACCAGATCGTCATTATCGCCATCCTCGCCGCCGGCATGACCTTCGTCGTCATCACCGGCGGTATCGACCTGTCCGTCGGCAGTCTGATCGCTCTGGCGGCGGTGACGGCCACCTTGCTGATTCGCCGTGCGGCAGGGTCCGAGACGGCGACGGTCGGCGGTATGGTGCTGTGCTGCCTGGCGGCCATCGCCCTGTGCGGCCTCGTCGGATTGTTTTCCGGTTCGATGGTGACTTTTTTTCAGGTGCCGTCGTTCATCGTCACGCTGTCGATGATGCTGGTCGCGCGCGGCCTAGCGTCGGAGATAACGCAGGGGGCGTCGATCTATCAGGTGCCGTCCTCGTTCATCTGGCTGGGCGGCGGCGCGGATCTGCTCGGCGTTCCCAACGGCGTCCTTCTGATGGGGGTGCTGTATCTCGCCGCTCACGTGGTGATGACGCGCATGACGTTGGGACGATACGTCTACGCCATCGGCGGCAACGCGGAGGCGGCTCGCCTGTCGGGCGTGCCGGTGCGGCGCGTGCTGCTGCTGGTGTACGCGCTGTCGGGAGCGCTGGCCGGACTGGGCGGCGTGGTTATGGCGTCGCGGCTCAAGAGCGGCGCGCCGACGTATGGCCTGATGTACGAGTTGTACGCCATCGCCGCCGTCGTGGTGGGCGGCACCAGTCTTTCGGGCGGCGAAGGCAAGGTCTTCGGCACCCTCATCGGCGCGTTCATCATCGCCGTCATCAAGAACGGCATGAATCTCACCGGCGTTACTCCCTTCCGTCAGGATGTCGTCTTCGGCCTGGTCATCCTCGGCGCCATCCTCCTCGACCGTCTCAAGAAATATGGCGGACGGCTTCGCCGCCGGTCGGCCTCCACGGAGAAAGTTTGAAGACAATCCCCGTCCGGTCAATTGCTCGTTTTCCAGTCCTCCCGGCATCTCATTTGCCTGAAATTGATGTTGGGTTTCTCCCTTTTCCGCTGGAGGACGCAATGGCTCAACCGAAACAGCAGGCGGCAGACGCCGCCATGACGCGCGAGCGGCTCATCGAGCTGCTCAACGAGGATTTGGCGCGCGAGTATCAAGCGATCATCGCCTACGTGGTCTACTCGCAAGTGCTCAAGGGCGCCGAGTATATGAGCATCGCCGGAGAGCTCGAAAAGCACGCCGCCCAGGAGTTGAAACACGCTCTCATCATCTCCAACCAGATCGACTACCTCGGCGGGATGCCGACCGTGACGCCCAAGCCGGTCAAGACTTCCGAGGACGCCCGCACGATGCTGCAAGCCGACCTGGACAACGAGAACGAGACGATCCGCAATTACCGTCAGCGCGTCCGCCAGTGCGAGGCGCTGGGCGAATATGCGATGGCGGAACACATCCGCGGTATTCTGGTTAACGAACAGGAGCACCAGATCGACTTGGCGACCGCCCTGGGCAAGGACGTACCCGACGTGACGAAACCGGAAGAGCGCGCATGAGGAGACGCGGCGGACAGAAGGCGTCAGGGCATGGTGGGAGCCTTCTCCGGTTTGATGACGCGCGCCGGCCCTGGTTTCGACGGCTTTTTCGGCCTGGGTTTGTCTTTTTTCTTCATCAGCGTGGCCGGGACGGTGACGGGAAGCGTCAGCGTATCGGCGACGGCGGAGATGGGCAGGTCCACGGCCAACATGCCGACGCCGCAGCCGGCGCAGAACGATTTCATAAACGGATGACTGCCGGTATCCGGTTTGTCCGGATACGGCGAAAAGGATGGCGTCGGGCCGTTGAACGCCTCGGCGATATGGCTTTTACCGTTGACGGCGTCCTGTTTGACTCCGCCGTAGATCTCGCGGCCCGCGGGACCGTTCCAGCCCACGCAATTGACCATCGTTCCGCAGCCGCACAGCGCGGAAGCCAGTACGGCCGCCAGACAAGCCGCCACGCGCGGGCGCATGATCTCACCTCCGTGAGGCACCTCGTATGGCAAAGTGCGCGGAGGAAGTCAAGACGGATCTGTCAAACGCTAAGCCGCAAGCGTCTCAATGACAATCCGCTGTCAGCTGCTCGGCCAGTTCGCGCAGGTAAAACAGCCGGCCCGGCAGCGTCGGCATGTAGCTGCTCGGTATCCACGGCGTCGGTTCGTGCAGCAGCGTCATGCGCAGCGATAGCCCCTGCCACTGCATCCCGCGACCCAGCACGCCGTCGGCGCCGCCGATGATGCGATCGGCGGCCAGAAACAACGCCGGTCCAATCGTGTTGGCGAACGCCGGCACCAAGGTCGTCCGACTACGGAAGCTGGTCAGGGCGTTCTGCTCGATGGTCAGCGGATGCAGGCGCGCGCCGAGGCGATGGGTTTGTTTTTTCCATTCGGACTCGCCGGCGAACTCGGCGGCGAAGTGCGGCTCCCAGAAGGCGATGTGACAGACGCGGCCGATGCCGAACACCGTCACCAGCTTCGCCCCTTGCTTCTTCAACTCGGCAATCTGTTCGACGTAGGTCGGCAGTTCGCTTTTGACGGCGAAGTGTCGCTGTCGCGCCGGCACGGTGTTCTTGCCGAGCGGCCCATACAACGCCTGCTCCATCGCGTGCTGAAAGGCGCCGGGCGTGGTCGGCGGCAGCGTGTTCCCGTGGGCGTCGGACCATTCGTCCATGTTGAAGCCGTGAACGTGCTCGCAGGAAACCCCCCATTCGTTGAGGAAGTAGACCGTCCAGCGATACATACCCATCGGGCCGACCGGCAGGATGAAGGCGATGGCACGGTTGGCCTGGCGAGCGAGTTGGATCTCGCGGGCGATCTCGTGGCCCATGTAGGTATCGAAGTCCTCGAACGAGGCGCACGGCACCGGCTCGAACTGCGGATGCCACCATGATTGACGGGCGGCTGCTCGGTCGGCGGGCACGTCGGCCAGCCGGTCGATCTTCGCCAGATCCCAGCCTTTCGGCAAAAAGCCCTCCATGAGAGAACCGGATAGAGTTGTCAGCAGATTCATGGGGAATACTCCGCGGTGTGGCTCGGCGAACGCTCGGCGTCTTTTGTCTCACCCGCCGCCGCTGACCGTCAACAGTTTTTTCAAGAATCTAGTTGACGGCCCCAATTGATTGGACGGGAGGGCGAGCCCGCTGCTTTGCACAACTTGTGATATCAAAGGAGCAAAGGGGTTAGGGAAAACCTGCCAGGGAACACCCGTTCTTCCGCGTTGGAGTGACAACGAGGTGTCACCGAAAAAGAGTCCGGAAAACGCAGGTTTTTTTCGATTTTGTTCCTTTATCCCGTACCCCCGAAGTTGTGCAAAGCAGTGGTCTCGCCCTCCCGCGGCCCGTCAGATCAAGTGGGGCGGATCATTGGGCCGGAGCGCCTCCGCTCACCACCAAAATACGCTCAGCAGGTTCGAGTAATCGTCGGTCCACACGCCGACCTTTTCGAGGTCCGGCCACTTCTCGGTCGGTTCCAGTTCGCGCCACTGCGAGGGCCGCTTGCTGATCTCCTCGTCGAGCAGATTGCGCACCAGCATGGCCTGCGAAGCCAGGCCGGCGCCGTTGTCCGGCCACATCATCAGCGGCAGCAGTTCGTTCCGCAGCGCCGTGCGCTCGTTCTCCCAATCGTTCAGGCGCCACAGTCTGTCCAGATACTTGCGCTCGCGGGCAAGCACGACCCACGTCGAACTGGACTTGCCCAGAAGCGCGGTGGAGCGCTTATCGTTCTCGCGGTCGTCGCTTTGATAGATCGCCGCCAGGCCGGGCTGGTGATCGCGCGCCAGGTTCAACAGCACGGGCCGCAGGTCGAGATAGCGGTTGGAAATGTGGAAGCACAGCAGGCCGTCCTCGCTCAGATGGTCGAGGTAAACCTGTAGCGCCTCGCGCGTGATCAGGTGAATGGGAATGGCGTCCGAGCTGAAGGCATCGACGACGAGGATTCCGTACTTTTCGGAGTCCTGAAGTTTTTTATGCTCCATCGTCAGCCGGGCGTCGCCCATGACCAGATCCAACTGGGCGCCGCGCTGGCGGGCGTCCTCGACGTAGCTGAAGTAAGGCTCGTCCGCGTCGAACGACAGGCGGCGGACGACCGGGTCGATGTCGTAGAAGGTCATGCGCTGACTGGGCTGGGCGTAGCAGGCCATGGTGCCGGTACCCAGGCCGATGACGCCCAGGTTGGGCAGACGGCCGGTTTCCGGGTCCGGCCGGTTGTACGCCATCATCACTTGGCCGATGGGTCCGGAGCGATGGTAATAGGTCAACGGTTCGTCGAGGCGATCTTCGTTGAGGAACTGCATCCCGTGCAGCGTCGTGCCGTGGACCAGGCGGCGGAACAAGAACGGCTCGCCCTGGAAGCGGAAAAGCTCATGCTCCACCTTGAGGACGCCGAAAAAGCTGCGCTCCTGGAACAATACGTTATCCTCGAATACGTCGCAAAAGCTGCTCGCCAGCAGGATCGCTCCGACGCCCAGGGCGAAGCGCAGCGGCCGTTCGACGAAAATGTAGCACAAAACCACCGGCACGCCGTAGATGAGGATGCGACGGAAATAGTAAGGGTCGGCGTGGAGGACTCCCGCGATCTTTTTTATCCGCGGAATGACGGCGTCGGCCCACAGTCCCCAGGACAGTCCGATCAGCAGCAGCCCCAGACACAGCGGCAGGATGAGATCCATCCAGCGCTCGAACGGCTGGTCGGATGCTCGCGCGCGGGCGCGCAAGGCGACCGCCGCGGCGACGGCGACGCCCAACAAGAGCGCCACCAATTGCCACTTCCAAGGTCCGTTTTGCAGCAGATCAAAAGCCAGGTCGTGGTCGCGCAGGCGCAGCAGAACGAGCAGGACGCCGATGCCGGCGAACAGGCCGGCCAGGATCATGTCCGTGCGCCGGCCCCAGGCGCTCTCGCCCACTATCCCCAGGGGCGGAGCCAGATAGCAGGCCAGCATCATCGCCAATTCATACTCGACGATGCCGGTGAACAGAATCGGCGCCAGCAGGCCGTTGAACAGTCCACCGGCCACGCCGCCGACCGACATCCACAGGAAATAGCCGGTCAGGTGTTTGGCCGCCGGCCGATCGCGCGCCAGTTCGCCGTGACAGACCATCGCCACCACGAACAGCGTCGTCAGATGCATGGCCAGCCGCCAGGTGACCCAGTGATAATCGACCTTGATCTCCGACAGCATGAAGAACAGCAATCCCAGCACCAGCAGCGGCATCAGAAGAACCATGACGCGGTGAAGCATGTTGCGCTGGCGATTCTTCCAACCCCACCAGGCCCCGTAGACGCCGACCGCCGCGAGGCTGACGATCAGCGAGCGGAGAACCCATTGGATCGCACCCCGATTGGCGGGCGCGTATTTGGACAGATCCGGATCCCACAGCAGGATCGCCAGCAAGACGACAATCGCGAAGGCGGTAATCGTTATGACCGCCCATTGGAGCCAGGCCGGGACGTGCGAGAAGACGATGATGAAGCTAAGCAGATACAGCACCAACGGCGCCACCCAGAGCAACGGAATGGCGGCGATGTCCGTGGTGATGTACGTGGTCGCGCCCAGCATCAGACTGGACGGCACGAAGGCCAACGCCACCCAGCGCAGCACGCGCAGCCAGGTTACGTCGCCGCTGAGCGTCTGGCTGGTCGAGGCGTCGGCCGGCGCGATCGGTTCCTGCCTCTTGTCAGCGCGAATCCCCCGCTTGCTCGGCTGGATCGCTTCTGAGGAGCGTCCGGCGGACTTGCCGAGTGGGTCCGCCGTCGTCGCTTCCAGCTTCGCGGCAGTCTCCACGTTCCGCGGCGAGCGCCAGAGGAAGACGGCGCACAGCGCCGTCACCGCCAACAGCATGACGTAGCCGAAGGTCCAGTCGATGCTCTGCTGGCGCAGCCGAAGCAGCGGTTCGACCGCGACGGGATAGGCGATTAGGGCGACCAGGCTGCCGAGATTGCTGGCGCCGTAGAGGAAGTACGGATCTTTCGCGGACGGATGCGACGTGCTGGCGAACCACTTCGTCAACAGCGGGGCGCTGGCGCTGACGACGAACATCGGCACGCCGACGGTCAGCGACAAGAGCAGCAGCACGAGGAGGACCGGGTTCTCGTCGCCCTTGATGAGATCGCGGTTGACGGCCACGGGCAAGAACACGAACGGCACGAGGAGCACGACCAGGTGCAAGATGGCTTGCTTGCGGGCGCCCAGCCAGGTCGTGCTGAGATGGGCGTAGCCATAGCCCAAAAGCAGCACGGCCTGGAAGAAGACCATGCAGGTGTTCCATACCGCCGGCGTGCCGCCCAGGAGTGGCGTGATCATCTTGCCGATCATCGGTTCGACCGTGAACAGCAGTGTGGCACTGGAATAGAGCGTCCAGGTGAACACGAGCAGCATCAGCACGGGGTAGTAAGGCAAGGGACACCTCCGGAAGCGTAATCACGACGAGGGAGGTCGCTTGCGGCGGCGTTGCGGCGCGACAATTCCTACGCCTGTTTCTAGCAAATCCCCATCAAAAAGCGAGCGCCCGCAACGGCCTCTCTCCGCTCGGACGCTCGCCGAGGAGGCCGACTTTGATTCCATCGCCGATTGCCTCTCGGTTGCCTCTCGTTCCCAAACTCTGTTTGGGAACGACGGCCGATTTCGCTCAATGTTCGAGGGTTAATGTTGGATGTTCGATGTTTTCGTCTCTCTGTCGAGGCACTGCCCGCGAAATTTGCTTCGCCAAGATCGACCGCGGTCTTTACAATCCGACAGCATGGACTGGACAGAACTGCGCCGCGAATGTCCGGTGACGACGCGCTGGGCGTACTTCGATCACGCTGCCGTCGCCCCGTTGACGGAACGCGCGCGGCGGACGCTCGTCGCATGGGCCGACGACCTCGCCGAGAACGGCGAAGTGCATGACGCCGGGCGCGTCCGCCGTGTCGAGGAGGTGCGCCGACTCGTCGGACAACTGCTCAACGCCGATCCGCTTGACATCGCATTCGTCAAGAACACCAGCGAGGGCGTCGGCATCGTCGCCGAGGGGCTGCCGTGGCAGGAAGGCGACAACGTCGTCACGGCGGAGGACGAGTATCCGGCGAACCTCTATCCGTGGATGAACCTCGCGCATCGCGGCGTCGAGTTGCGGCGCGTGCCCAGTCGCGGCGGACGCATTGTTCTGGACGACCTACGCGCCGCCCTCGATGGCCGGACGCGGCTTGTCAGCCTCAGTTTCGTCGAGTATGCCAGCGGCTTCCGCAACGATTTGACGGCCGTCGGCGAAATGTGCCGCGAAAAGGGCGTGCTGTTTTTCGTCGATGCCATTCAGGGATTGGGCGTTCTGCCGCTGGACGTGCGGCGGACGCCGGTGGATTTCCTGGCCGCCGATGGGCACAAATGGCTGCTCGGTCCCGAAGGAGCGGGAGTGTTCTGGATTCGCCGCGAGTTGGTCGAACGGCTGCATCCGGTCGGCGTCGGCTGGAACAGCGTCCTGGACAGCCGCGATTTCAGCCGCGTCGCGTTTCGCTTGAAGCCCAACGCCGGACGTTGGGAGAGCGGCAGCCTCAACGTCGGCGGCATCCTCGCGCTGGGGGCGAGCCTGGAATTGCTCCTCGCCGTCGGCATCGACGCCGTCGCCGAGCGCGTCCTGCACCTGACGGATTATCTGTGCGAGCGCGCCGCGCGGGCCGGCCTGGAAGTGTTCAGCAGCCGGCGGCCGGGCGAGGCGTCGAGCATCGTCTCGCTGATCGTTCCCGGCGACGTGCGGGCGCTGGTGCGGCGCTGCCGCGATGCCGGCATCGTGGTCAATCAGCGGGCCGACCGATTGCGCGTCAGCCCGCATGCCTACAATACCAGCGAAGAGTTGGACCGTCTGATCGCGTTGCTGGGGGCCTTGCCATGACCAAGCCGCTCAATCATCGGATCGCCGTCTACACCGGCACCTTCGATCCGGTCCATCGCGGACACCTCGACATCATCGGCCGCGGCAGCCAGATCTTCGACCAGCTCATCGTCGGCGTCGGCATCAACCCGGACAAGCAGCCGTTCTTCGATCAGCACGAGCGCGTCGAGCTGGTGCGGGCGGTCATCAAGCCGTACCCCAACGTGTCGGTGCGACCGTTCACCAATTTGGCCGTGGCGTTCGTGCGCGAGCTTGGCGCCCGCGTCATGCTGCGCGGTCTGCGGACGACCAGCGACATGGAGAACGAGTTCACTATGTCGCTGATGAACCTGAACCTCGATCCGGAAATCGAGACGGTTTTTCTGATGGCGAAGGAGGCGTACTCGCACGTCAGCAGCACGCTGCTGCGGCAGATCGCTACTTTCGGCGGCCAACTGGAGAAGTTCCTGCCGCCGGAGGTCAAGAATGCCCTGGAGAAGCGCGTGCGCGAACGAGCCGGATCGTAATTCCGAAGAGGGGGTCCGCGGCCCGGCCCAAGATGGCCTACCTTTGAAAAGAGCCGTACATTGTCAAGAACCCGGCGCCGACGCCGGCCAGGACAGGTCCACAACCATCCTCCCCTTATGCCGGGACCGCGAACAGGGACCGATATGGAACTACAGCGCATTTGGGTCTTGCGCGGCGCGAACATCTGGGCGCGCTGCCCCGTGCTGGAAGTGGAGTTAGATCTGGCGGGCCGCGCCGCCGTGACCGACGCGCAGCTCGCCGCTTGCACTTCCCGCCTCCGCGCCGCACTGCCGGGCCTCGCGGATCGGCCGGCCGGAGCCGATCTCGCCGCCATTCTCCGCGATGTGACGCTCGAACTCCAGCGCCTCGCCGGCAGTCCCGTACACTTCGGCCTGGTGCGCCCCGCCGGCCGCACCGGCTTCTTCCGCGTTGTCATCGAATACGAGGAGGAGGAGTTGGGCCGCGCTTGTCTGGAGACAGCGAGGCAATTCATCCTGACCGCACTGGCAAATCAGCCGCTGGACATCGCCGCTGAGCTGCCGCGTCTGCGCGATCTCGCCAACGATGTCCGCCTCGGACCCAGCACCGCCGCCATCGTTCGCGCCGCCCTCCGGCGCGGCATCCCGGTGCGCCGCCTCAACGCCGGCAGTCTGGTGCAGCTTGGACACGGTTCGCGCCAGCGCCGCATTTGCACTGCGGAGACCGACGCCACCAGCGCCATCGCCGAAACCATCGCCCAGGACAAGCAACTGACACGCAACCTGCTGAAGGCCGTCGGTGTGCCCGTGCCGGAAGGCCGCCCCGTCGCCGACGCCGACGATGCCTGGAGCGCCGCCGAGGAGATCGGCGTTCCCATCGTCGTCAAACCGCAATACGGCAATCACGGCCGCGGCGTCGCCACCGACCTGAGCACACGCGAGCAGGTCGCCCACGCCTACGCCGCCGCCCGCGAGGAAGGCTCCAGCATTCTCGTCGAGTCGTTCATTCCCGGTGTGGATCATCGCTTGCTCGTCATCGGCGGCCGGCTCATCGCCGCCGCGCTGCGCGAGCCGGCCCACGTCGTCGGCGACGGCCGTTCGACCATCAAGCAGCTCGTCGCCGAGGTCAACCGCGATCCGCGCCGCAGCGACGGTCACGCCACCGTTTTGAGTTACATCAAGCTCGATGCGGTCGGCTTGGCCGTGATGGCCGAGCAGGGTTGCACGCCCGATTCGGTGCCGCCGGCCGGCCGGCGCGTGCTGATCCGACGCAACGGCAACCTCAGCACCGGCGGCACCGCAACGGACGTAACGGACCTCGTTCATCCGGAAACAGCCGCCCGCGCCGTCGAAGCCGCCCGCGTCGTCGGCCTGGACATCGCCGGCGTCGATGTCGTCGCCGTGGACATCAGCCGGCCGTTGGAGGAGCAGCGCGGCGCGGTGGTCGAGATCAACGCCGGCCCGGGCCTGCGCATGCACCTGGAGCCGTCCGCCGGTTCGCCGCGCCCGGTCGGCGAAGCCATTATCGACATGCTCTTCGCCGAGGGACAGACGGGCCGCATTCCGCTTATCGCCGTCACCGGCGTCAACGGCAAGACGACGACGACGCGCTTGATCGCGCATCTGCTGCGCCGGCCCGATTTTCGCCTCGGCTTCTCTTGCACGGATGGCCTGTACGTCGGCGATCGCCGCATCGACAAACGCGATTGCAGCGGTCCACGCAGCGCCCGCAATCTGCTTCTGAATCCGAACATCGACGCCGCCATCGTCGAGACGGCTCGCGGCGGCATTCTTCGCGAGGGACTAGGCTTCGATCGCTGTCACGTCGCCATCGTCACCAACATCGGCGACGGCGATCACCTGGATTTGCGCGGCATCGAAACGCTCGACGATCTGGCGCGCGTCAAGCGCACGCTGGTGGAAGCGGTCGCGCCGGAGGGCGTCGCGGTGCTGAACGCGGCCGACCCGCTCGTCGCGGCCATGAGCGCGCACTGCCCCGGCCGCGTCGTCTTCTTCGCCCGTGACGCCGCTCACCCCGTCCTGACTGCCCATCGCGCGCGCGGCGAACGTGCCGTCTTCGTCCGCTCCGACGCCATCCTCTTCGCCGAGGGCGAGCGCGAGGAAGTGCTGACCTCGCTGGAGAACGTGCCGCTGACGCACGGCGGCCGCGTCGGTTTTCAGGTCGAAAATGTTCTGGCCGCGTGCGCCGCTGTGTGGTCCCTGAAATTGCCGCTTGACGCGCTTCGCGCCGGACTGGCCTCGTTCACCGGCGACACCCGGCAGGTTCCCGGCCGCTTCAACGTCCTTCGCGCCGGCGACGCCACGGTCATCGTCGATTACGCCCACAACCCCTCGGCGCTCGCCGCCCTGGTCGAAGCGCTGGCCGGCTTCCCGCACCGCCGACGCTCACTCGTCTTCACTCCCAGCAACCGTCGTGAAGTGGACGTGCTGGCAATGGGCCGCATCATCGGCGACGGCTTCGACCGCGTCCTTCTGTACCTCGACGAAGGCCACGGCGACAGTGCCGTCGACGATCTGAGCGCCGTGTTGCGCCGCGGCATGGCGGCCGGGACGCGCCATCCGGGAATCACCGAGACGCACGGCGAACGGGCCGCTCTTGACGCCGCCCTGTCCGATTTGCAATCCGGCGACCTGCTCGTCCTCGGCGTCGATGCCATCGAGGAAGCGTTGGCCTTCGTGAAATCGCGCCTCGGTTAGCCGCGGCGCGGCTAACCGACATGCCCGCCCCAGAATAGAATCGACAGGGTGTTTCCTCCCGCGCACTTCGTCTTTCCCTGGGGGCCGCGCCCGCATGGCCGATGAATTGCCTGAATCGCCGGAGTCGGACCTGGATGCGCGGCGGCAAACGGTCGTCCTGCTGGCCATCCTCGTCGAGGGCGGACTGCTCGTCGGTGCTTCGCTGCTCGGTTGGCTGACCGACCATCACCCCCTGGACCACTTCGCCTGGACCTGGCAGGCCGTCCTCTGGGGCATCGTCGCCACCGTTCCACTCCTCCTTCTCTTCGTACTGTTCCTGCGCTGGCCGATCGGCCCCCTGAAGCGCATCCAGCGCTTCAGCGAGGACGTCATTCGACCGCTGCTTGCGCCCTGTTCGCTGCTCGACCTGTTCGGCATATCGCTGCTGGCGGGGCTGGGCGAGGAGATGCTGTTTCGCGGCGTCTTGCAGGAGGCGTTCAGCGGTTGGTTCAACGTCTATGTCGGCGTGATCGTGGCGAGCCTGCTGTTCGGCATTCTGCACTCCATCACCTTCGCCTACGCCGTGCTGGCCTCGCTCATGGGCGCCTACCTCGGGTGCGTCTGGCTGTTCGCCGAGCACAACCTGTTGACCGTGATCATCGCCCACGCGCTGTACGATTTCGTCGTGCTGCTGTGGTTGCTGCGCGGACCCGGCGCCGCCGAGGCGCTCGCCGCTCGCGATGCGGCGGCATCCGACGAGAAGCCCTCCGAGCCGCCGCCTCAGTAACTGAAGCGATCGAGACGCACCTTGCCGCGGAACACCCAGTAAATCACGATGGTGTACGATAGCACGAACGGCATTCCCAGGCAGGCCACGATGGTCATGATTTGCAGCGTCTTCCGCGACGACGCCGCCCGCGCCACCGTCAGACTGTAGTCCGGATTGACCGTGGACACGATCAGGTTCGGCGCCAAGGTCAGTCCGAATAGAAACGTAAAGGCGGCAATGGTGGCCGAGGACGAGATGAAGGCATCGAACGGCCGGCCCTGGTAGATGGCGCGCGGAATGTTGGCGATGGCCAGCACGTTGAGCACGACCACGATCCACGCCCACGGATACTCCTGGTACTTCGCCGTCGAGCGCGGGATGGTCGTCAGCGTGAAGATCGTCACCAGCACGTACAGCGCGAGGAACAGGCCGAAGGTCCGCCACATCCAACGGTGAAGGCGCTGCTGCAATTCGCCTTCCGTTTTCAGATAAAGATAGATCGATCCGTGCATGGCGAAGGTGGACACGGCGAAGAGGCCGACGAGAACGGGGTACGGCCGCAGCAGGTCGGTCAGCGTCACCGCGCGGACGAAGTCGCCGTCGGCGCCCAGCGGCAGGCCGAGGATGCAGTTGGCGACGAGAACGCCGAAACTGAACGTCGCCAGCGCGCTGGCCGCGCAGAAGGCGATGTCCCAGAAGGCGCGCCAGGCCGGCGCGTCGTGTTTGCCGCGGAACTCCATCGACACGCCGCGGAAGATGAGCGCCGCCAGGATAATCATGAACGGCGTGTAAAACCCGGAGAACGCCGCCGCGTAGGCGCGTGGGAAGGCCGCGAACAATGCGCCGCCGAAGACGACCAGCCACACTTCGTTGCCGTCCCACAACGGCCCGATCGAGTTCATGAACAGACGCCGTTCGCCGTCCTTGCGCACGCACAGGTGCAGGATGCCGACGCCGAGGTCGAAGCCGTCGAGAATGGCGTAGCCCGCCAGCAAGACGCCGAGCAGAGTGAACCACAAGATGTGCAACGGTTCCATGATACTATCCTCCTCGGGCGAGCGGGGGCGTTAGCCCCAATGCCCGTCAGTTAAACATAAATCAAAGGCCTCCTTGGCCACAGTGACGGTGTTGTCCTGCGGCCACTCCACCCGGCTCGGCGTTACCTCCGGGGCACCCGCCGACGGCTGCTAATGCTCAAACCCGGCGGCCGTCTCGGTGAGGCTCTTCCCCTTCGTTTCGGGGGCGAGCCACTGGGACAGCGCGGCACCGACGAGGGCGATGCCGGCGGCGATCAGCATGGTCGGTCCGGCCCCGAGGTTGGTCATGGACCACGGCAGAAGGAACGTGCCGAGGCCGGCACCGACACGGCTGACGGCGGTCGCGAAACCCGTTCCGAGCCCGCGGATCTCGGTGGGGAAGACCTCGCTCGGATAGATGCCCGTCAGCGTGTTGCACATCGCGTTGAAGAACGAGAA
The DNA here is from genome assembly GCA_036557825.1 of Gemmataceae bacterium. GTDB lineage: Bacteria > Planctomycetota > Planctomycetia > Gemmatales > Gemmataceae > JAJPHU01. The sequence goes on along the minus strand of DATBGU010000012.1, from coordinate 23,697 downwards.
GGCGAGGAAGAGGGTCAGCACGACGACCGGTGGCGCGCCGGCCCAGAGACCGATGGCGGCGAGGAACACGGTGCACAACCACTGCGGGGGGACGGTGAAGGCTCGGCGGCCGACCTTGTCGATCAGCAGGAACGTGATCACGACCGCGGCGAGAGCGACCGCGGAGAGCCCGACACCACCGGCGAGCCCGCCACGGAGTCCGTACTTCTGCAGCACGCTGTCCGCGAAGGTGGCAATCGCGAAGTACGGTGTGACGGCGCAGAACCAGAACCCCGAGGCGAAGAGCGTGGCACGCCAGTACTGCCGTGAGAACAGCATTCCGAAGGTGCCCTGCTTGGTGTCCTCGTGCTCGACGTCGTTTCTATCCGCGACGTGCTGCATGTACTTGTGCGCGAGGGCATGGGCCTCATCCTGGCGGCCCTGGTTCCACAGCCAGCGCGGCGATTCGGGCAGGCCGATCCGACCGAGGAACAAGACCACCGCGATCACGGTGCTCGTGCCCAGGATGACCTGCCAGCTCAAATCGGTCATCGTGATCAGAAGGTGACCCAAGAGGAACGCGAGCATGAAGCCGAAGTACCAAGCGACCAACGTAATGGCCAGTAGTCGTCCCCGTAGCCGGGCGGGAGCGAACTCGGACATCAGCGGCCAACCGACGGAGTACTCGCCGCCGATCGCGACGCCCATCAGCAGCCGCACCACGATCAGGAACACGGTTGTGTCGGCGAAGAACTGCATCGCCGATGCGAGCACGAACAGCCCCAAGTCCGCGATGAGCAGCGGCTTACGGCCGAACTTGTCGGCGGCCCAGCCCCCGAGCGGCGAACCGATCAGGATGCCGAGCAACGCGGCCGCCGCGATGAGTCCCTCCTTGAGCGATGAGAGAACCAAGTCCGCGGCCATCGTGGTGGTGACCGGTCCGATGATCCCGAGGATGTAGCCATCCAGGAACATCCCGCCGATGAGGACGGCGACCAGCCTCTTCATGAAGCGTCGCTTGAATGCCGCGGAGGACTCGGCCGAATGGGCGGTGATGTTATCTATCGAGGACACCGGTCACTCCCAACAGTAGGGCTCGATGACATGGGTTTCTCCTTTTCTTTGAGGGTTGGGAAGGCTGCTCAGATCGCGTTGCACAGCCGGCAGGCGTCGAGGATCGCCGCGTGAATGTTGCGGCTGGCGACCGCGTCTCCGATGCGGTAGACGACGAATCGGCCGCCCACGAAGAGCACGCTGGTAGCCACGCGTGATCAAACGGAAGATGTCCAAGTGGCGGAAGAAACGCCCCGAGTACCGTCATCTACACAGCCGAACAAACCCTTTGAAAAAGCTATGGTTATCCTTATCTGACGGGCATTGGTGTTAGCCCCCTGTTATGGGGAACAGGGGGCTAACGCCCCCCGCTCGCCTCGACCTCGCGCCGCGGCGTGCCGACGGTTTCGAGCAACCCCTCCCGCGATGTCTTCGGCGGCGGCGGCGCCTCTTCCTCGTCCGGCCCGTGCTGAATCTTGCTGTTGAGCACGAAAAGCCACACCGCGAACAACAGCGCGTACATCACGGCGAACATCACGATCGAACCGATGACCTGCTCCTTGCCGACCACCTTGCTGCTGGACATACCGTCCTTGGTCCGCAAGCCGCCGTCCATCTGAACCATCCCGTCGGCGTCGCGCCGCAGGTTGTCGGCGCTGATGCCGGTGGGATAGACGACGAACGGCTGCCGGCCGACCTCGGTCGCCACCCAGCCGGCCTGATTGGCGACATAAGGTCCAACGAGGGCGACGACGTACACCCATAAGAGCCAGCGTTTCTCAAACAGCGTGCCGCGCCAGCGGAAGAACAATCCCAGCAACGTCAGACCGATGAAAGAGCCGCCCAGCGCGACCATCAGGTGATAGGAGAGAAATGGGATCGTCACCGGCGGACTGTCTTCCGGCCGAAATTGGTCCAGTCCGGGGATCGGGGCGTTGAAATCCTCGTGAACGAGAAAGCTCAGTCCGCCGGGGATGGCGGCGCCGTACTTGATTTCCTTGGACTCCGAATCGGGCACGCCGAACAGGTGCAGGTCGGCCTTGCCGGTCTTAAAATGGCCCTCCAGCGCCGCCAACTTCGCCGGCTGATACTTGGCCACCATCGAGGCGTTGAAGTGGCCCGACAATCCCATCGCCAGGCTCGACACCGCCCCGAAGATCAGGCCCAGCGTCAGCGATTTGCGGGCGAACGGCAAGTGCCGGCCGTGCAGCAGATACCACGACGCGATGCTCATCACGAAGAAAGCGCCGAGGATGAACGCGCCGAGCAGGGCGTGGACGAGGTGATTCATGCTCGACGGATTGAAGAGGACGGCCCAGAAGTCGGTGATGATCGCCTGGTTGTCAACGACCTGAAAGCCGACCGGCGTTTGCTGCCACGAGTTGGCGACGATGATCCAGATGGCCGAGAAGATGGACCCGAACGACACCATGAGCGTGGCGAAGAAGTGCATGCCCTTGGAGACGCGGTCCCAACCGAAGACGAGTACGGCCAAAAAGCCCGATTCGAGGAAGAAAGCGAAGATGCCCTCCGCCGCCAACGCCGAGCCGAACACGTCACCGACGTAGCGGGCGTAGCGCGCCCAGTTGGTGCCGAACTGAAACTCCATGACGATGCCGGTGGCCACGCCCATCGCGAAGTTGACGGCGAAGATTTTCGTCCAGAACCGCGTCATGCGATGATACACGGCGTCGCCGGTTCGCAGATACAGGCCCTCCATGACGACCATCAGCACTCCCAGGCCGATCGACAACGGCGGGAACAGGTAGTGGAACATGATGGTCATGGCGAACTGAAGGCGCGACAGCAGCAAGACCTCGGCATCCACGAGAACTCCTCCTCGGCGCGGGGGTCAGGGATGTCCTCGATCCGGTGGAAGGTGGGAACGAGAAACCCCCAGCGAACCGGGGGTTGAAGGAGCGGTCGGAAAGATTATTGTTTCGCGGGTGGCGCCGGCGGCGCGGGAGGTTGACCGCCTTGCTTGCCGGCGGGAGGCTGGCCACCCTGCGGACCCCCGGCAGGTGGAGCGCCTTGCATCCCGCCGGGAGGTGGAGCGCCCTGCATGCCGCCCGGTTGCTGCGGCGGATTGACGGGACCACCGGGTCCAGGGACCGCTGGGCCGGCGGCCTTGGGCGCGACTTGCACCGGCTTCCCCGGCTTCTCCGAGATCCCGTTCCAGGTTAGGAAGGCAAACAACATGGCCACCGTCAGGGCCAACAGCGAAATGCCGAGCAGTCCCACGTAGGCGTCGGAACGAGGCTTCGGAACGCCGCTATCGGCGCGACCACGCGATCGAACGGCCGGCATGATACTCTGTCCCCCGTGAGATATTGACTTGCGCACCGCGCGCGGCGGCGACGCTCAGCTCCCCAGAATATGGCTGGCCACCCGGTCCCCCGCCTGCGGCGGCGCCGCCAGCCGGCCGACCGGCTGGGCCACCGCCGTTTTCGCCTGCACGTCCAGGATGCGAACCGTGCCGAGGTACTTCGACTGACTCGGCGCCGACGGAACGAGGCGGAACAACTCCAGCGTGTGGTTCTTGGTCAGGCCGGAATCGCTGCCGATGGTGAGCGTCATCAGGCCGCTCTTGGGGTCCGTCCTCTGGACCAATCCCTCGACGCTCTCCGCCGGCGGGTTCTTGGCGTTGCCGGTGCGGGCCGTCGCCGTGCTTCCGCCGCTGGCCCGCATCTTCGCCATGTCGCGCCCCATCTGCTGGAGCTGCCCCTCCAGACGATTGTTCCGGTCCTGCATCGCCCGCTTCTCGATCTGGGCGACAGTCGCCGCGTCGCGGTCCTTGGCGCTCTGCGCGACCAGGGTGTTATTCAGCTCCTGCTCCTTGCGGAGCACCTCGCGCAGCTTGGCCACGTCCTGCTGGCGCTTGTCCACTTCCATGACCGAAGCCGAGGACTGGGCGTTCTCCTTCGTGCTTTTCTGATTGAGCTTGGCCAGTGAAGCGCTCAGGTCGGCGTTGGCGTCGTTGGCGGCCTTCAATTCGCCCTGGACGCTCTTCAACTCCGCCTGCACCTTGGTCACCTCGTTGGCGGCGTTCTGCTTGGCCGTTGTGGCTTCAGTTTGGTAGGCTTGGGCGTTGGCCGCGAGAACCTGATTCTGGTTCTTCAGGGCTTCGTTGGCCTCCACCCAGTGTACGCGGGCCACGTACGTGAAGACCACGAAGCCCCCAACGACCAAACTGAAGACCAAATTAAGGAATACGAGTATCTTCCCGACCGCAGTCATGGTCCATCCCCCTTATGGCGCGGCCCAGCGACAAGGCCGACACCGCAGGCCGACAGCTCCCCATCCGAATGTGAGGCTACTCCGCTCGCGCTTGTTCCCCCAAAAGCGAGCGGGGCGGCACTATGCCAACGACCCTGTTCCGTGTCAACCGCAAATTCCGCTTGCCGCCGCGTTCATTTGCGGGCGACATTGGCTTTCTTCAACTCATCCACCCGCTTCTCCAGCTGGTTCCTGCGCTTGAGGATCAATTCCGACTCGACCACGGTGTTGATGAGCTGCGGTTTGATGAGATCCTGCTCCGCCAGCACACCGGCGTCCTTGGCCTTTTCGTCCTCGATGCGCTGATGCAATCCGCGGATGCCCTTGGCCTTGTCGCCGATCATCAGATCGGTCAGGCGATTGGCCTCCGCGATCTGCTTTAGGTGCTTGTCTATCACGTCCTTGAGATCTTTCAGGACTTTGTCGTCTTTATCATTGTACTCCGCCAGCGACTCCAGGGGATTGCCCGCCCGGTCGCGCAGAGGCACCAGCAACGGAAAGCCCTTGTCGTCGAGAGCAACTTGCCCCTTCTTGACGCCGGTCTTCGGGTCGTCCTTGGCGGCGATGGAGACCTCGCCGACGGGATTGGCGGGGTTGGCCTTGACCGTGGGTCCAGCGAAGACGTGCGTCATCTCCTTATCGTACCAAACCCGGTCGGCGTCGAGAGCCTTTTCCGCCTTCTCCAAGGTGCCCTGCTCCTGCCGCCAGCGTTTCTGAGCCAGGGGCACGGCCTTCCACATTTCGTCCAGCTGCGCTTCGTGGATGGCGTACTCGCCGGTCGGCACATTGCCTTCCTTGTGGTCGGTCCAGTCGATGCCGTTGGCGTACATGCTGAACGCCCAGCCCGCCAGCAAGAGAGCGAAGGCGAGGTTGAACAACACCAGGGCTTTGCCGAGAAATGTCATGACGCCGATTCCTCGTCGGATACGATCGCGTTAACGCACGCCTTCGAGCGCGCGAATGTCTTTCTCCAGCCTCTGATTGTCTTCCGTGGCATCGCGCAGTTTGACCCGCTCCTTGAGCAGCTGATCGCTCATGCGACGCAGAACGTCGAGATCGTCGGCGGTCTTCTTGCGGGCCTTCGCCAGCTGCTCCTGATAGAACTTGACGTCCAACTCGCGCTTTTTGAGGTTCTCCTCGTGCGCGGTCTGTTCCTTTTGCTTCAACTCAAGGAGGCGCGTGTGACGGTCCACCTCGACGGCCTTTTCCTGCACCAGGGTTACTGCCTTGTCGTGCTCCAGGGCGAAGAGGCCGCGCTCGCGCAGACGCTCGGTGTCCACCTCGGCGGCGATGTCCTTCAGCAGCGACGCTTGCGTTTCCAGTGCCTCCGCGGCGGCCTGCACGCCGACTACCTTGAGGAAGCGCTTGTATTTCGGATCTTCCCAGATGTTGGCCGGTTTCGCCGCCGCGCCGCCTGGCGCTTCGTCGGGCAGGACATCGACCATGTTCAGCAACAGGTAGGCGATAACGCGCCGTTTCTGCCGCGTCGCCCCGGACTTACTGCCGATCTCCGTCCCTCCCGTTCCCGCCGTCGTGCTCTGGAACATCTCATCGAACTGCCGTTTCAGCTCAGCAAGTTGAGGGTCGAGCGATGGGTCGAGCAGCTTGTCAACATTACCGGCCATGTCGGCCTTCTTGGCGGCCAGGAACGCCTCCGCGAGCGGGCCGGGCGGATCGACGAACTGGGCGGCGAGCGCCTCGTGGAACGCCTCATCGTACTTCTTGGCCTTGCCGTCCTTGATCTGCTGGGTCGCCGTCTTGTCGGCCTGACCCAACCTGTCGTGGAGTTTTTTGAACGCCGCGTCGTCGCGCAGATAAGTCTGATAGGCGTGCAACTCTTTCCGCTGTTCGTAGGTGACGGCCATCGGCGTCAGGATGCGCGAATACATGTAGATCTGTTTTTTCTTGTCGCCGGCCCCTTCGATCTTGCGGTTTAACTCGTCCTTCACGCGCTTGACCTCGTCGAGTTGCGTGGCGACGGGAGCGTTGGGAGCGGCGTCCTTGAATAGATCCTTCTGCGTCTCCGAGTCGATTTTGCCCGCGAGGGAGCGGTCCATCTCATCGCGTTCGGCCGGGTCCACCGGAAGACCGGTCTCCATTAACTGTTGACGGAAGACTTGGTACTGCCAGGTGCTTCGCTTGCCGTACACCATGCCCATCAGCGCCAGGGCGCCGACGACGGCGAGCACGTTGACGATGGCCAGGAGTTTCCCCAGTAACGACATGGCGCGGTTCCCCGGATGCGTGTCATGTGGCTGTCGGTAGTGTCCGGATGTGACGGCCGATGGGCGCGCCGACAGCCTTCTGAATTGTGGCGGATCGGCGACGCCGATGCCAGAGTATTTTTCCCACTTTGACCGTCTCGCCGGCAAAATAGGTAGAAGATGCCCGCTTTACCCAGACGTTCCGAACCGGCGGACGACCCGGCGTGCTCGCCCCATCCCGGACAATCGGCAAAGACGACGCGAACGGTGGGGTCGCTGTTTTCCCAAAATTTGCCATACCTCCAATCCGGTGGCAAGATAGAATTACTCGTCGGTCCGCTCAGAACCTCGGCGAGCGGGGGCGTCAACCCCCTGTTGGAGCGCTGGAACAGAGGGCTACCCCCCCCGCTCGCCGAGGAATCCGTGGAGAATCTCGATGATGGGCCTGGACACCGCGAAGTCCGTCGGCAACTACGATCTTCTCGAAAAGGTCGCGGAGGGAGGCATGGGCGCGATCTACCGCGGCCGGCATCGCGACAGCGGGCAGATCGTGGCCATCAAGATCATGCCGCCGCACTTGTCCCAGAACCCCGTGCTGCTGAAGCGCTTCGAGCAAGAGTTCCGCGCCGCCAGCCGCCTCGATCATCCCAACATCGTCCGCGCTCTCGACTACAACGACAACAGCAGCACGCCCTACCTCGTCATGGAGTTTGTCGAGGGCGAATCGCTGGGACAGAAGTTGGAGCGCGAAGGCCGCATGTCGGAGACCGACGCCATCCGCATCATCGCCCAAGTCGCTCAGGGTCTGCATCGAGCGCACAAGCAAAACCTGGTGCATCGCGACGTAAAGCCGGACAACATTCTCGTGACGCCCGACGGCATCGCCAAGCTGGCCGACCTCGGCCTGGTCAAGGAAACCGAAACCGACCTGAACCTGACGCGGACCGGCCGCGGCCTGGGCACGCCGCACTTCATGGCGCCCGAGCAGTTCCGCAACGCCAAGAACGCCGACGCCCGCTGCGACATCTACAGCCTGGGCGCCACGCTCTATCAGATGGTGACCGGCGAACTGCCGTTCCGCTCCAACGGCCCGCTCGACGCCTGGATGAAGAAAATCCACAACGAGTTGACGCAGCCGCGCCAGCTGGTGCCGGGCCTGACGGAGCGCGTCGATTGGGCCATCCGCCGGGCCATGAGCGCCGACCCGGAGAAACGGCCGGCGACCTGCCGCGAGTTCATCGAGGATCTGACCGGCCACAGCACGCGGCGTCTGCCGACGGTGGACAGCTCCGTGCCGCAGGCGGATCTGTGGTATCTCGTTTACAAGGATGAGGTCGGCACGGCGCACACGGTCAAGGGCACGGTGTCGGCGGTGCGGCGTTCACTCAAGGACGGTCTGCTCGGCGACGCCGGCAACGTGCGGGCGGCGCGGACGAAAGCCGGCCCGTTCGAGCTGCTGCGCACTTACCCGGAGTTTCGCGACATGATGGTCGAGGCGGCGCCGATGCGGGCAGCGCCGTCCGCCGTGGACCCGGCGAACGCGCCCACCGAGGCGTATGTGCCGGCGCAGCAAGCGCTCCCGCCGGAGGCGTCGCCATCCGTCCGCAAGCCGCACATCAGCCTCGACGACAGGCCGTCCTCGATGAGCCTGGAAGTGCTGAAGTGGCTGTTCTTCTTTCTTCTCTTCGCCGTCACGGCCGTCATCGCGTTTTTTTTATTTTGATCCTACCCGCCCTCGCTGGCGCTTCGGGCTGGTAACGAAAGCGCACCTCAACGGCTCGTTGTCACGCGCTGACCGTCGCGCACCTCCTTCAGGTTGCCGCGCACGATCTCTTCCTCGCCTGTGAATGCCTCCCACGGGCCGCCCGGGCGCGTCTGCTTCCGCAGTACCTCGACGCGCTCGTTATCGCCCGCTCCCAACTCGATGGACAGACGGCGCACCTTGCCGCCCTCCACCTGGTAACAATACGTCTGATAGCCGCGCGTCACGTCGCCCTCCGTCGCCACGGCGGACCGTGGTAGGGTCCGCACGTCGGCCAGGTCGGTCCTCAACGTGGCGTAGACGTACAGACCGGGCCGCAGACGGCCGTCTGGATTGGGCAGGTCGATCTCCGCGCGCAGTGTGCGTGTGCCATGCTCCAGCGCCCACGCCGTCCGCGCCACCGATCCGGTGAGCGCCGGGCCGCGCAGGGCCGGGATGTGGAGGATCGCCGTCGCTCCCCTGTGTACCCAGTCGGCATCGGACTCCGGCACCTGGACGAAGATGCGCACCCGATCGGTGCGGTGAACGACGTAGAGGAGTTTGCCTTTTTCACCCGTCGCCGCCTGGATGAATTCTCCGGTGTTGATGCGTTTATCCGTCACGACGCCGTCATAAGGGGCGGTCAATCGTGTGTATTCCAGATTGGCCCGGACGTAATCGCGGTCCTTCCGCGCCACGCCGGCGCTGGACTCGGCGACACGCACGTCCGCTCGCGCCTTGTCCCACTTCGCCCTGGCCTCATCGCGTTGCGTCCGCGCCGTCAGCACGCGCGCCTCCGCCTGGCGCAGACCGGCGCGGGCGGCGTCGTAGCCCAGGCGGATCTCGTCAACGCTCTCGCGGTCGATCACGCCGCCCTGTCCCGCGCGGCTGAGCCGCTCGGACTGCGAGCGCGTGCGTTTGACGTCGGCCTCGGCCCGTTCCTGACCGGCCTCAGCTTCCTTAATGTGGGCCTCGGCGCTCTTGAACGCCGCCTCCGCGGCCACCGCCGCCTTGCGCGCTTGGTCGATCTCCTCGTCGGCCTGCACGATCAGCGCTTCCTTTCGCTCCAGTTCGACGTTCATCTCCGGGACCGACAACTCCGCGAGGAGCTGGTCCTTGCGCACCGTATCGCCGATGTCCACCTTCCACGTTTTGACGTAGCCGGCGATCTTGGCGAAGACCGGCGTTTCCTCGAAGGCTTGAATCGCGCCCGGCTGCGAAACCTCGCAGTGGAGGACCGTTCGTTCGGGCCGTACTACGTGGACGACCGGAGTCTTTTTTTCCTCCTCGGATGGGGTGGCCGCTTGCGGCGCGGGTGATGGCGAGCGGTTGCATCCGAGAAGAAATACCAGCGATAACAGAGTAATTCCTCGCGTTCCCATGCGAAACGTGGGACCGCAGTTGTTACGCATGCGACACCTCGCGATCGAAGTAAAGGCTCTCGGGGTCGTCGGGGTCCAGCGACGCCGAAGCGACTCTGCCGCCCTGGATGGCCGCGAACACGGACGGCAGAACAAGGAGCGTCGCCAGGGTCGAAGCGGCCAGACCGCCGATGACGGCGCGGGCCAGCGGCGCAACCTGCTCGCCACCCTCGCCCAGTGCCAGCGCCATCGGCACCATGCCGGCGAGCATGGCACAGCTGGTCATGAGGATCGGCCGCAGTCGATGACGGGCGCCCTCCAGGGCCGCCTTGCGCGGCGGGACGCCTTCGCGGCGGCTGCGCTCGGCGAAGGTCACGAGCAGGATGGCGTTGGCCACCGCGACGCCGATGGCCATGATGGCGCCCATGAACGATTGAATGTTCAGCGTGGTGCCGGTCGCCAACAGCATCACCGCCACCCCGGCGACGACGGCCGGCACCGCCGAGACGGCGACCAGCGCCAGCCGCACCGATTGAAAATATGCCGTCAGCAGCAGAAGGATGACGACGACGGCCAGTCCCAGACCGAGCGCCAGTCCGCCGAACATCTCGCGGAACGGCACGATTTGGCCGCGCGGCTCGACCGTCAAACCGCGCGGCGGCTCGCCTGCTTCGCCCAACGCTGCGGCGATCCGATCGGTCACGCGGCCCAGATCCTCGCCCTCGATGTTGGCCGTCAGGCTCACCACGCGCTTCATGTTGTAACGGTCGTATTCGCCTGGCATGGTCCCGCGACGAAAGGCAGCCACGTCGCGCAACATCAAATCCTTGCCCGACCTGCTCGTGACGGGCACCTGACCGATGGCCGACGGCGAGTCCATCCGAAACGGCGGAATCTCGACCTGCACTTGATAGCCGATGCCGGTGTTGGGGTCGGCCCAGTAATTCGGCACGACGAAGCGGCTCGACGAGGTGGCGCTGACCAGCGAACGGCTAACATCGTTGGCCGTCGCCCCGCTCAGGCCGGCGCGTTGGCGGTCCACGTCCACCTCGATGGTCGGATAATCGAACGGCTGCACGAATTGCAGATCGCGCAGCGACGGAATGCGAGCCAGTTGCTCGTGGATCTTGTCGGCGTAGGCGCGGCTGTCGGCGAGCTTGGGACCGCTGACGGCGACCTCGATGGGTGTCGGCGAGCCGAAGCTCATGACCTCGTTGATGATGTCGGCCGGCTCGAAGGAGAACCTCACCGCTTGCGCCCGCGCCGCCGCCTCTTCGCTGGACAAGCCTTCGCCGCGCAGTTTCGGTTCCAGCCAGTCGCGCAGGCGTCGCGGCAGTTCGTCGCGCAGCCGATGTTTGAGTTCCTCTCCCGAAACACCGCTGCCGCGTTTGAGGGCGACGCGCAAAACCGCCTCCTCCGGTCCGCGCATCCACAGATAAATCGTGTTGATGGGATAGCTCGACGGAATCAAGCCGACGTAGCCGACCGAGATGGCGACGTTGTCCGGCCCGGCCACGTCTCCAATGATGTCGAGGGCTTGCTGGGCGATCTCCTCGGTCGTCTCGATGCGCGTACCGTCGGCCGCGCGCAGACGCAGCTGGAACTGTCCGGTATCGACGGTGGGAAAAATCTCCATCCCCAGCTGCCGGCCCACCAGCCAGATGAGCAGCCCCGTTACCACGGCGTAGGCGGCGATGAGCGGCCAACGCCAGCGCAGCGAGCCGCGCAGCACACTCAGATAAGCATCGCGCAGGTAGGCGAAGGAGAATAGCCCTGGCGAGCGGGGGGCATCAGCCCCCTGTTGCCCTTGCGGATGGTAGTGGCGGAGCAGCCAGATCGACACCACCGGTACGAACGTACTAGACAGCAAATACGAGGCGACCATCGAGAAGCCGACGGCCAGCGACAGCGGCACGAACAGCGCCCGCGCCGCCCCCTCCATGAAAAAGGACGGGATGAAGACGGCCAGGATGCACAGCATCGCCAGCAAGCGCGGCACCGCCGTTTCCTGATTGCCCCTCCGCACGGCGCGGGCGATGGCCGGCGTATGCTCGAACTGCGTGTGGATGTTCTCAACTTCAACGGTGGCTTCATCGACGAGGATGCCGACCGACAGCGCCAGGCCGCCCAACGTCATGAGGTTGAGCGACTGTCCCGTCAGCCATAGCGCGACGACCGAGCCGAGCAGGGCGAAAGGGATGTTGAGCACCACCACCAATACGGATCGCCAATCGCGCAGAAACAGCAGCACCATCAGGCCGGTCAGCGCCGCGCCCAGCAGTCCCTCCGCGCCGACGCCCCATATCGCCTCGGTGACGTAGGGTGATTGATCGAACTCGAAGCTGACGTCGATGTCCTCGGGGATGGCCGCTTTCATCTTCGGCAGGTTCTTGCGCACTTCGCGGACCACCGATAACGTGGAGGCGTCGGCCCGCTTGGTGACGAGGATGTACACGGCCCGCTTGCCGTTGACCAGGGCGTAGCCGCTGGGAATGTCGCTGCTGTCCTCGATGACGGCCACGTCGCGCACATAGACGTTCTCGCCGAGCCGCAGCGGAATCGACCCCAGTTCCTTGGGATCTTTCAGCATGGCGTTGAGCGGCACGATGGGCATGAGATCCTGGACGCGGGCGTTGCCGGACGGACTGATGGTATTGCCGTCGCTCAGGGCGGCGACCACATCGTCGGGCGAGACGTGCTTGGCGCGCAGTTTATCGGGGTCGGTCTTGACGACGATGGTGCGCTGATTTCCGCCGAACGGGGGCGGCGCCGAGACGCCCGGCAGACTGGCGAACATCGGCCGTACCTTGAACAGCGCCTGGTCCTGGATGTAGCCGATGTCGCGCGTGGCGCTGCGCAAGACCAGATAGCCGACCGGCACGCTGCCGGTGTCGAAGCGCATGACGAACGGCGAGATGGTGCCCGGCGGCATGAAGGCGCGCGAGCGGGTGACGTAGGCCATCGTCTCGGCCATGGCCTGGGCCATGTCGGTGTCGGGATGGAAATACAGTTTCATCAGGGCCACGCCCTGGACGTTGCGCGATTCGACGTGATGGATGCCGCTGATGTACAGGAAGTGATATTCGTAGTAGTTGGTCAGCAGTCCTTCCATCTGAGCGGGGTCCATGCCGCCGTAGGGCTGCGCGACGTAAATGACCGGCAGATTGAGGGCTGGAAAGATGTCGATTTTCATGCGCCAAAGGGCCAGCACGCTGCCAAGGATGAGGGCGGCGATTCCCACCATCACGGTGTACGGGTGGCGCAGCGCGAAGACGATTGGGTTGAAGTTCATGGACGGGACCTCGGCGCACCTCTCAGCGCGATGGCGACTTCGGCGTGAATTGGCTCAGATCGTAAATGCCCAGTTGTTTCTCGATGGCGGCGACCTGGTCCACCGTTTTCTCGAAGCCTTCCTCGCCGAATAGGCGGTCCTCTTCCTTCTCGAACTGCTCGCCCAATTCTTGCAGGCGCTTGGTAGAGAGGATCTTGTGCAGGGCGGGGAACAGGACCGTGTCCTCGCGGGCTTCGTGCGGGCGATACATGCGGATGAAGGCCGCGCAGGCGGCCGTCACTTGCTTGCGGTTGTCCTCCTTGCGGAATTGATCGGCCACGGCCAGCCGCAGGACCACATCCGTCACACGCCGGCCCGCCTCGTGTTGCCGGCACAGCACTTTGATGAGATCGACCTGCTTCCGCCGTTTCTCGAACTCGGGGAAAATAAAGTTCTCCTCGAGTTTCTCGTGGTAGTCCTCGACGAACTTGCGCACCAGCGTCGCCGTCTTGTGAAAAACGTCGGGGTGAATCTCTTCCTTGGAGCGCAACCGGCGCAACCCCTCCTCGTAGACGAGCAGCACGCGGTTGAGCACGCCATGCTCGCGCATGAGGTCTTCGAGGGCAGAAACCTCTTCTTCCGGCTTGTCCTTGTCCTTTTTGTCGTCGCCGCGCGCCGATGCGGCCAGGCCGGTGACGCCGGCCGCCAAAAGGAAACGTCTACGACTGCTTTCCATGAGCGTTGCTCCTTCTGTGGGATTGAGGTTGCCGATGCTTTTGGCGAATCGTCTGGAAGGGCTGATCGTGATCCTCAATGACCTCGGCGACCAACTCCTCAAGTTTGACGCGGGCTTCGTTGAGGATGCGTTTGCCCGCCGCGGTGGCCTGGTAATAGCGGCGCCGCCGACCGTTCACCAGGCGTGTCCGGCTGCGCAGGTAGCCCAGCGACTCCAGCAGATGCAGCGTCGGATAGAGCGTGCCCTGACTGATCCGGTAGCCGTGTCGTACCAACTCTTCCGTGATTTCCGCGCCGTAGATTGGCTCCTTGACCGCGTGATAGAGAATGTGCAGCCGGATGAAGCCGTTGAAGAAATGACGGGTGATCGGTTCGTCGGCCATGATGTCGAACTCCGATGTCGAATGCCGACATTCTATCTGATATGCGGGATGGTCGCCAATTATGAAATGGAATTAATGCGGGACACTGTCTCGCCATCGCGAGACGGCGGGGGCGGGGATTTCCCCGGTTGAGGCTGACGACAGAGGAGGCGGGGCGGATTCACCGCACGCCGCGCCGTTGGCTTGTTCTTCTTCCCGCGACGCCAGAACCTGCGCCGGCTGTCCCATCGCCCGATAGAGCTGAAATTGCGCCCGGTTGTAGTCGGCGATGGCGGCGTAATAGTCGGCGTAGGCCTGCTGCAACATCTGGATGGACGCCACGACTTCCTGTGGACGCACGATAAGGACGACGGGACCGGCCCCGGCGACTTGCCGCGTCTGTCCCAGCGCTTCCAGGTCTTGCCGAACCAGCTGTTGGGCCTCGCGCAGCTCCGTCTCGGCCTCGCGGATACGGCCCTCCGCCGTCTGCGCCCCGGCATAGGCCTGCACTACCTCGGCGGCCACGCGGTCCTGAACGCGGAACAATTCCACCAGGGCGGCCTTGTTCTCCGCCGTTCGCTGCTTGACCAGTGCGCGATTGCCCAGTCCGAAGTTTTGCAGCGTCCACACGACTTGCATGTCCCAGTCCTGGCGGATACCGAAGTTGCTCAGGTCACTGTTTTGTCCGCCCCCGAAATAGGCCACGCCCAGGGTGCCCACCACGGGCGTCGAGAAGCCACGCAACAGCAGACTGGGAATCAACGGCCGCATTTTTTCCTGCCGCATCAGTTGCAAGCTCGCCTTCACCAGCGCCTGCTGGGAGGCCAACTCCGGCCGGTTCAGCAGCGCCACCGGGACGAGGTCGTCCACCGATCGATCCAGCGGCAGCAGACTCACCTTCAAATGAGGCGGCTCCAACGGTTCGACGAAGAGCGTCGGATCGAGGTGCAGCACGCGGAGCAACTCAGCGCTGGCGGTTCGCCAGGTTCGTTCGCTTTGAATCTGCGTCTGTCGCAGCCGCGCCGCCAGCACCTTGCCGCGATGCAGTTCCAGGGCGGGCACGAGTCCGGGAGCGAGCTTGTCGAGGCGTCGCAGCAGATCGTCGGCGAAGCGGTTGGCGTCGCGAGCTCCGCCCAGTTCGCCGCGCGCTTGCTGGACGTTGAAGTAGGCTTGCGTCACGGCCAGCAGCGTATCGTTGGCGGCGGCCTGCACTTCGGCCTTGCGAGCATTGACCGTCTGGCGAGCGGCCAGCGGCGTGAAGATGGCGTCGGCGAGAGCGAAGACGGCGAAGGGCGCGCCGCCGATCATGAATCCTTGTTTGCTCGTGCCGAAGACGTTGCCGGCGATGTCCTGGATCTGGCCGTCGTGTCGATAGTAATCGGCGCCGAAGATCAGGTTCGGCAGCCACAGCACGTTGGCGCGTTGTAGTTCGGCCGCCGACGCTTGCAGCCGCCGCGACGCCAGCGCGATGTCGAGGCCGCGCGCGTTGCCCAACTTCATCGCGGTCGGCAGGTTGATGGGATACGGTTTTCCGTCGGCGGTGGAAAACGAGGTAGCCGAGGGCATCTCCGGCTGCTGAGGCGGCGTCACGGCGACCGGGCGCGGCGCAGGCGCTTCTTCCTGACCGCGCGCCGGGCTGGTTCTCACCCCCGCCAGCAGTCCGAGGACGGCGAGAACCCGCAAAACCGACCGGGTTGGAGGCAAGGAAAGCATTCGCTTCTCCGGCCGAACGGTCTTCCAGACGGGCCCGCAATTCGGCTCATCGAGCATGATCGGTCCGCGTGGCGGAGGGACTTGACGAAAAAGCCGATTGTTCCACATTTTCATGGGGGTCTGCTTTCTCTTATCGGTCTCCCAGCGATCCGTGAGAACGACAACTGGATTAAAAACGATTTACCGTCTTCGCCAACGTCAATAATCGTTGTCCGGGACAAGCCCGTCGTTGGTGGATTGCAGCAGCACCCAGGTGCGCTGGCTGATTGAATTGGCGACGAACTGCAAATGCCCGTCGGCGAAGGCGGCGTTGCAGCCGCCGGTGTGCCGGCTGCGCGCCTGGCCGGCCATGCTGTAGCGCGTCGGATCGCTGCGGCAACCCATGCCGTCTCGACTGCCGATGCCGGCGTACCAGAAGCGCCAACAGCCCTCGATCTCGTCGGACTGTTCGAGCCGATTGTTCGGCGTCGGATTGTAGTCCCGGCCGGCGCAGACGATGCTCGATCCCGGCATGCCCATCGCCCAGACGCCGCGACGGTCCGCCGAACTGACGCCGATGCGCACCTCATGCACGAGGAAAGTGTTCGAGGAGCCGTCGAGGATGTCGGTGATGCGGCAGCCGAAATTGATGGACATGATCGGTCCCTTGCTCAGACCGGGGAAGGGCGGATTGGGCAGGCCGGCGTCGCCGCTGATGTGGTGATCGGTGTCGGCGGTGCCGCCGCTGCAAGCGTAGTTGCCGCGCGCCCAGCCCGGTTCCGGCGGCAGCCCGCCGGGATCGGTGAAGGGCGTTCCCGGCCCGATGTCCGACGGACACAGGTACGACTTGAGAACGGCGCCGCGGACGTTGCGCCACGACAGATTGTAGGAGGCGAAGTTGCCGAGATTGCTCGTCCCTGGATACGAAAGAGGGTTGGCTTGGGCGAAAAGGTTTTGCTGCTCGATGAAAGGCAGGAGGAAGATGGCCCAGTTGGGTCCGAAGGGATTGGCGGCGCCGCCGGTGAGCGGATCGTTGCCGGCCTGGGCGTAGGGCATGACCACGGCGGGCGGAAAGCGACCGTTGACGTCATGATAATCGTGCAGGGCGAGGGCGATCTGTTTCATGTTGTTGCCACACTGGGCGCGCGCGGCCGCCTCGCGCACCTTTTGCACCGCCGGCAGAAGCAGGGCGAGCAGCACGGCGATGATGGCGATAACCACCAGCAATTCGATCAGCGTGAATCCGTGTCGCCGCCGCATAACAGTTGTCTCCGCTTCGCCGCCCGTCCGATCGTTCAATGCTCCTTCTTTTCGCCCGCCTGTTTCTGAGCGGCCAGCGCGGCGCGCAGGGCATCGGCCAGTTCGCGCGTCGAACCTTTGCCCCAAAAGTGCGTGAAGTAGAAGGCGGGCTGCTCGCCGATCATGTGATTGTGCAGGGCGACAATGTGAATGCCGCCCTTACGCAGCGCCCGCAGCACCGGCTGCACTTCCGCGGCGGTCATGATGAAATCGCCATCGATCGCCGCCATTTCATCGCTGCCGGAGAACGCCGCCCACGTCGTCAGCCCCATCGAGCCGCCCACGGAAACCCCGTGCATCGTGCCCTGCCGCGCGATGGTCACTTTCACGATGCCGTCCTGCACCGCGCCTTTGTGGCCCAGGATTTTCTCGATGGCGTCGGCGTCGATCTTGCCTGCCGTGGGAACCTCGCCGGCGAAGCGCGCGGCCGGTTCGTGACGCGCGGCGCGGACCTTCTTGATTGCGTCCCACACGCGCTTGACGGCGGCGGCCAGCTTTTCGGGTTCGCCCCGGCCGCCGATGTGCATGAAGTAAACCTTCGGCTCGTCGTAAAAGAAGTGGTTGTGCAGGCCGGTCACTTCCAGTCCGCCCGCGAAGGCCGCGTCCATGGCCGGCGTCACCTCATCCTGAAAAACCACGGTGTCGCCCATGACCATGCCTCCGTGCGGCGCCGCGGCGAAGGCCGCCCACGAGCCGAGTCCGGCGGCGGGCTTGAACCGCATGCCATCGACCTTGACCGCCACATCGGTCCGCGCCCAGCCGATGCGCACCACGCCGTCCGGCGTTGTCGTCGCCTTGGTTCCCGCCGCGGCGCCGATCTTTTCGGCGTCGAGGCGGTGCGGCGGCGCGGCCGGCGCGTACCAGTCCAAGCTCGCCAGGGCGACGATCAGGAACACTATCGGCACGAGATAACGGAGCCAGCGTTTCATGAGTTGTTCTCCTTGAAGAGCGCCGCCTTAGCAGCCCTAACTTGTTACCGATTAGCCCGGAGCGCCAGCGACGGGTCGCCGTAGCCCGTCGCTGGCGCTCCGGGCTAGTCGTTCCTTTTGTTACTGGCCCCTATTCGCCGCGCACCTGCAAATCATCGAAATACGTCTGAGCATCGGCCTTGGTCCACAGGCCGATCTTGCCCGCCTTGGCGAAGGTGTCGTCCTTCACGTCCAGATATTTTTTGCCGTCCAGCCAGCACTCGATCTGTTCGCCGGCCTGCTTGATCTTCAGGACGTGCCACTGCCCGGCCGGTATCTTCAGGTCTTCCTTGGCGCCCAACTGGGTGCGCTTGCCGGCGACGACCTTGTAGACGCGATAATTGTCCTCCAGCGGATTCATGCGGGCGACATAGTAGTTGTTGGCGTCCTGGTAGCGCCAGACGATGCCGCCGCCCTGGTCGATCTTGCCGCGCAGGGCCTTGAAGGCGACTTGCACCTCCACGTCCTTGAAACGGCCGTCGTCGGCCAGGCACAGGTTGAACAGGCCGCGCGGACTCTCGGCGGTCTGAGCGAGGACGAAACCGCTTTTGGACGGAGCGCTGTCGTCGGCCACGATTGTCCACACACTGCCCTCGCCCTTGCCGGTCTTCGCCGCCTTCCAGCCGCTCGGCAGCTTACCGAGATCATCCTTCGTGAAGCGCACGCGCGGCGCGCTGTCCGCGGCCATCAGGATGGCCGCGCACAGGGGCAGGACCATCGCGATCAGAAGCCAGCGCATTGCTCGTTCTCCTTGTGGTCAAATCAGGGGCGTTCCAAATTCATCGCTCGTACACCGCCGCACCGTTGACGGTTGCGGGGTCCAGGGGCAAGGCGACGGTGCAGACCGTGCCGCGGCCGGGGGCGCTGTCCAGTTCGATCCGCCCGCCGTGAGCGGTGACGATACTGTGGGCGATGCTGAGTCCCAAGCCGGTGCCGCCCTCGGCGCGCGAACGGCCCTTGTCCACCCGGTAAAATCGCTCGAAGACGTGCGGTAGATGCTCGGCGGAGATGCCGAGTCCGCTGTCGCGGAGGACGACCATCGCCTCGCCGCCGCGCCGTTCAAGACGCACCTCGATTTCGCCGTTTTCCGGGGTGTATTTGATCGCGTTGTCGAGCAGGTTGTAGAACACCTGACGAAGCCGGGCGGCGTCGCCGTGCGCCGGCACCATGTCCTCTCCGTACTGGCGAAGGCGCAGCGACTTCATTTCGGCGAGGCAACGCATCGTCTCCACGACGCCGCGCACCAGGGCGGCGAGGTCGAGGGGTTGATACGACTGCTCGACCCGCCGCGCGTCCTCGCGCGCCAGCGCCAGCAACTGCTCGGTCAGCCGAGTAAGGCGATCGCACTCTTCCAGGATGCTGCCGAGCAGGTTGGCGTGGTCGGTCATCTCCGTCGGCTTGCTCAGGGCGGCCTCGACTTCGGTGCGCAGGGCGGTCAGCGGCGTGCGCAGCTCGTGCGAGGCGTCGGCGGTGAAGCGTCGGATCTCGGCGAAGGAGCGTTCCAGCCGAGCAATCATGTCGTTGATGGTCTGGGCCAGTCGGCCCAGTTCGTCGTTGGCGTTGGCGACCGGCAGGCGGCGGTCGAGCCGGTCGGCCGTGATGTGGGCCGTCTGGCGGTGCAGTTGCTGCACGGGTGCCAGCGCTTGCCGCGCCAGCAAGTAGGCCAATCCCCCGGACAAAACCAGGGCGATGGGAACGGCCGTGCCCAGCACGACGAGGAGTTCTTGCAATTCACGATCGACTTCGCCCAGGGGGGCGAGATGGACGACCAGCAAATCCTCGCCGCCGGCGCGCAACGGCGCCGCCAATTCGCGCTGACGGCCGACGATCGGCAGGCTCCGCGTGCGGAAGTGTGTCTCGCCGGTTGGCGGCGGCGAGGGGGGAATGCTGTCGGCGGCGAGTTCCGGCGTCGCGAGGACGACTTGGCCGGCACGGTCGTAAATCACGCAGAAGTATTTTTCGTGTTCCTGAAACTCGTCGATCCAGTGTTGAAGTCGCTGGGTCGGCTGCTCGGTCAGGCGTTCATCGTGTACGAGTTGGGCGTGCTCCGCCAGCAAGGCGCGGTCAATCTGTTCGTACAGGGCGCGGCGGAGCAGAAGGTAAACCAAAGCGCTGAAAGAGAGCAGCACCACGGCCAGAGCCAGGGTGTTCCACAGGGTCAGACGCCAGCGGATGCTCAGTCGCATGGGATTTCTCGCAGGCTGTAACCCAGACCGCGGATGGTGTGAATGAGAGACGGCTGGCCGGTCCGCTCGACCTTGCGGCGCAACAGGGTGACGTACACGTCGATGACATTGGTCAACGCGTAGCTCGGCTCTTTCCAAACATCGCGGCCAAGCATGTCGCGCGTCACGATGTCGTTCTTGTGGCGCAGCAGATATTCGAGCAACTCGAACTCGCGCTGGGTCAGATTGATCTCGTCGCCGCCGCGGACGACGCGCCGCCGCACCAGGTCCATCTCCAGGTCGGCGGCGTGCAGGGTGATTTCCTGATCGGCGCGGCCGCGACGCAACAGGACGCGGATGCGCGCCAGCAGCTCGGCCAGCGCGAACGGCTTGACGAGGTAATCGTCGGCCCCCGCGTCGAGTCCGGCGACGCGGTCCTCGACAGCATCGCGGGCGGTGAGAATGAGGACGGGCAACGACCGCCCGGCGCGACGCAGCTCGGCGAGGACATCGAGGCCATCGCGGCCGGGCAACAGGCGGTCGAGGATGATGCAGTCGAACGGCTGGCTCAGGGCGTGTTCCAGACCGATCTCGCCGGTGGCCGCGCCGACGACCTCGTAGCCGTGGCCTTGCAGCCCACGCTGGAGTCCGCCGAGAACCTTGCGTTCGTCTTCGATGATGAGAATACGCGGCACAACGCACCTCCGTCGCCTATTGTGGCGTCGGGAGGCGGCCATGCAAACGGATCCGCGGATTAAATCGGTTTAATGCGGCTTGGTCAACCGTTCCCGCGACACTCTCGCCTCGCGCGGCACCCGTCCGCCAGCGTTTTCAGCACCGCTCGCGCTTCGGATGTGCCGAGATGTTCCAGCACTTCCACGGCCCGCACCGGACGGAGATTGTCGGGAGAAGCGGCCGACGCGCGCACGTCCACCAGCAACTCCTCAAGACGTTTGTGCGTCTCCAACGTCGGCTTTCCCTTCAGGAATCGGGCAAGGTTGGCTCGGTCTGCTCGCCTATCCGCCGAAGTTCCTCTGCTGGTAATTCGACTCCAAGGGATTCATGCGGGCGACGTAGTAGTTGTCGGCGTCCTGATAGCGCCAGACGATGCCGCCGCCCTGGTCCTCCTTGCCGCGCACCACCTTGAAGGCGACTTGCACTTCCACGTCCTTGTAGCTGCCGTCGTCTGCGACGCACTGGTTGAACAATCGGCTCGGTCCCGCGGCGGTCTGGGCGAGGACGAGTCCGCTCTTGGACGGAGCGCTATCGTCGGCCGTGACCTTCCAGACGCTGCCGTCGCCCTTGCCCGTCCGCGCCGCCTTCCAGCCAGCCGGCACTTTGCCGAGATCGTCCTTCGTCCAGCGCAGGCCCGGCGATTTTTCCCATTGCCAGTGTTGCCGCCTTCGAATGCCCATCCGCGTGTTGCCCGCACGCTCTTTTATGCGTTTGGCAGACTGGCTCCTGAAGGCGACTCGAACGCTGGCTTCGGTGCAATCAGGGGAACATGCGCGAGGGCGATACTGCACCAGACCGCCACACTGAAGTAGAGGGTCATCCAGGGGATCTCCGCCCGCCACGCTTCCCAGGCAAACGTGATCGACCGGCGCGACCAAGTATCCCGAAAGCCCTCGGCGACCGACAGGTAGGCGCGTCCGCTGGCCTCATCGGCCAGCCAGCGGGACACGTACATGGGAATGTCCACTGTACACATGAAGGTGACATAGACGATGCCGACGGCGAGCGCCGCAGCCAGGAACAAGCGATAGGGGCGACGGCAGCAAGACCAGAGCTTGAGACTACTGACCATCAATAACGAAACGGAGAGTGCCCAGAGAGATTCTTCGGCCACGTTGCCGAGGTAGGAGGTGGTCAGGACCGCAGTCCACGAACACATCTCCGCGGCGACGATGAGAGGAAGCAGAAGCCAGGAGGTTAGCACCCCGAAGCGAGATTCCGCGTGCCTGGCAACGGTGTTCAGCAGCAGCGCCCACTGGGCCATGAAGCAGAGTTCCGCCACCGTGGCAACCGAGCGGCCCACCATCACACTCGACAACCACGAGTCATACAGGCCGATGCGTTGTACGTCCGCTCGGGGTAAGATCGAACGAAATCCGCAACCGAACACATACACGGCGGACAGCAGGAGTTGTTGTCGTTGCAAAAGGGAGATGGCGGGTTCGACGGTGGCCCTCCGCCGCGCCGCCGCCACTGTGGCAAGATGCCACAGGTAGACATTGCAGACGCTGAGGACGCAGAGAACTGTCCACCACGCCACCACTCCGCTGGACAGAATATCTCCGCGCCGAGGATGAAGGAGAACGGCCCAGAGAACAGCAAAGGCTCCGACCGCAAGAACCGGGAGGCCGACATTCCCGGCGAAAACGGATTTTCTTGTCCTGTTCATCTGCATCCACATTATCGAGCCACCGAGGGAGATGAAGAAGAGATTAATGGTACAAGAATTACCGGTGAAGTCCAGAATCGGAGACAGGGGCACAGAGCGGCAGGGGCCGTGGACCTCGCCGATCAGCCGCGTGACCTTCGGCGACGTCTCGAGGGAGAGGGAGGATCACCGCTGGAACGTGGCGTTGAAGACCGATGGGATGGAATCGGTTGACGGAGGAGTCGCGGCGTCGCGGTCCTCATCCGCAAGCGGTTCTATTGGCGCCTCCGGCGCTGGGAGTAAGTAAGAGCCACTAACAGAATGACTGTTCCAGGAACCGATAGCATATAAGACTGAGGCCGAGATTGAGAAAAGCATATTGCATCTCCAGCGTCTTCTCGGTCACCCAGCGCAGCTTGCGAAAACTGTGCCCCCATGATAACGTGCGCTCGACGACCCAACGGTACACCCCCACACCGCTGCCATGCTCCCTGTTCCGCTTCGCTAACTCTGGATCGATGCCACGCTCCTCCAACGCCTCGCGGTGCCGCTTTGAATCATACGCCCGGTCGCCATACAACTTCTGGGGCAGACGCTGCGGTTCGCCGGTCGCGTCCAAAGGCCCGCAACTATCCACCAGCGGCAATAACTCCTTGATCTCCGGGACGTTGGCCGGCGTGGCGTCTCCGGCCAGGGGAACGCCGTTGGCATCGACGAGAACGTGCTGCTTGACGCCGGGACGGCCCCGATCAGTAGGGTTTTGACCGCTCCCTTCGACGCCACCGAAGGCACGGGCGAAGGTGCTATCGACGGCGGCCCGCGACCAGTTAATCAAGTGGGCGTTGTCCAGGCGGGTGAGCAAAACCTGGTGCAGCTTGGCCCAGACACCGGCTTGTTGCCAGGCTTGCAGCCGACGCCAGCAGGTCATGCCGCAGCCACAGCCCATCTCGGTGGGCAGTTCTTCCCAGGGGATGCCGGTCTTGAGGATGAAGAGGATGCCGGTGAGGGCTTGGCGGTCGCCGACGGGCTTGCGGCCAGGGTAGCGGAAGCGTCGGGGTTTGGTGGGCGGCAGCAAAGGGTGGATGATTTCCCACAGTTCGTCGGGGACAAGCGGCTTGGCCATGACACACCTCCTCGGACGAGCGAATTGGCCCACTCAATCCGTAGTGCGAACGTCATGCCAAGTGACTCTTTATGTTAGTGGCTCT
>DATBGU010000011.1:0-18494 GCA_036557825.1 Gemmataceae bacterium | reverse complement strand
CAGCGTGTGGATCGGGCCAAGTTCGCGGAAGCGTGCCAGGTAATTCTCCAGCGTGATGGGCAGGTTGCGTCGCCAACGGATCTCCAATTCGGTCTTGATCAACTCGAACAGACATCGGCGTCGCAGCGGGTCCTCGATGGGCGGCAGGAAGCACCCCAGATCGACGAGGTGGCCTTCGGTCTCGCGCCAGGCTCTCTCCAGTGCCTCGCACTGCTCATTCAGGCGGACCCAGTCGCGATCCGTTAAAGGTCCGCCGTCTTTCGCGGATAGCACAGGCAATCCTCCACTCGGCTGGACAAGGCTCGAACACCGGCCGATCGTTTAGGAGAACTCTCTGTCGAGAGGCTACATTATACCTTCTGGGGCTCGGATGATTCTAGAATAATAAACCGGAGGCAGCCGGTCACGCTCTTGCAAAGACGGAGAGGGACCGCCTATGAATCATCAACGCATCATCCTCGGTTGCCTTTCACTTCTTCTGACAAGCGGTGACGGCTTGCCCACTCGGGTACGTCCAACGTCTTCTTCGCGAAGATCAATCCCGCGCGGGAAAGGGCAAGCAAGCTGGTTACACGCTGTGGTCACATCGTCCGCACGCATCGCAATTCCCCTAATCTGCGGCGGTCACATCGATCGGCGAATCGAACCGCCGCCGGGGAACAAGCCGGACAACTGTGGGCGAGACAGAATTGGCGCAGTAATGGCGCGGTTCTACGTCTATGTCTTACGGGGAGTGTCTCACCGCCGGACGTGTCAACCAGCATGGCGAGAACATTCGAGTGACGAGCAACCGGGCTGGCAGGAGCGAGTCATGAAGGGTATCCCAACTCTCGGGAGGGTGGAGGCACCCCGGTTTGCTCGCCTATCCTCCCTGCACGATTCGCAGTCTCTATCATGATCCTCGGACGGACATTTTGACGGCTCAATCCTCTCGGCATCCGAGATGGACCAACACGGGTGTCGCGCCCAAGTGGGCGCGAAGGGAGAGGAAGACCAGATTCAACCTGTTGCAACGTCTGGCCAGAAAGGCCAACGACGAGCACATCAGTCTCACGGCACACCACCTGCCCAAAAGCCCACCTTTTCAGGCGTTTGCCCGCCAAAAGCTGGCTGGAGCGGGTCCAAAGTGGGCGAACTCCAAGCAGGAAAATCGTTGACAACGGCCATTCGCGGGAGACGTTCAAATCTGGAAATCGAAACCATGTTCCCGCAAGTCGTTCATCTGGGAAAGATCGGCTCAGGTATTTGTGAGCCAGAACAGGAAGCAGGTCGGCGAGCTTGACGGCCGGGCCCTCGGGAGAAGGTTCCGGCGTTGACAGTGCTGAAGTAGTTTACTATGGAGCTGTTCGCCATCCGAATCCTACTCCCCAGGTGATGCCGCAGCCCCTCGCGGCGAGGGCGGCAAGCTCAAGCAGGAGTGACGACGCGAGGAGCGTTGCGATGGGACGTTTCTACGGGCCGCTGAGTGTGCTTCTCGCCGCCCTACTTTCCTGCCGGACTGTGCAGGCCCAGCAACCGCTCCTTGCCGCTCCATGCGAATCGACAAGTCTTCAGACGCCTCCTTGCGTCTGTCCCCCACCGCTAGTCGCTGGGCCGGCTCCCTACTGTACGCCAACTCCGGCCTTCAATGGCGAGCCGCCGTTCGCCGTCGAACTCATGCTCGGCCAGGAACTCGGCGTGCGCGGGCAGGTTGTCCCGTATGCCGACAGATACGGAGCGTTTGTCATCGAAGGGTTCTACGGGGGACTGTTCACGGACTTCGGTTCCTCGCAAGCCCTCGGTGCGGGCGGACGCTGGTTGTGGCGCGACTGGCTGGGTACGGGCGATTCTCTCGTCTTTAGTCCTGGCGTAGACGTGTTTTTTGGACTCAACCACAGGGAGTTGATTCTGCTGACCCCGTCGGTCGATCTGGGATGGATGCTGAAGCTGGGTCCGAGCCTCGAATGGGAGATCGGCTTGGAGGCTGGCCTCGGCATTGGGGTGTCCGGCTCCACCGACCACGGCCATTCCGCCGTCGGGGATCTCACCCAGCTGATCTCGCTGTACACGGGCTTGAGATTCTAACTCTTCTTTGTTCCTCCCGATGAGGTCGGCACGCTTGTTCAGAAGCCGGCCGAGTTAGGAGGCACTCATCTTCGACCAAGGGCCTTCCTCGAACGCCTTGGGGGCGGCGGGGTTAGCCCCCGCGTGTTCTCGAAGGCGGTCACCTGGGACCGCAGGTTGGTCGCCTGCTGGGCGCTCGGCACGATGGTGATCGCCACGCTGGCCTGCGAGCCGATGCTGGCGATCACCCCGCCTGGCTCTTCACGGTCTCTTTGTTCGCCCCCGTCAGGCCAACAAAGAGTCCTTAAACCACATTCACAGTCAGGCTGCCGAGCAGCTGTCCATTCTTGGAGTCGGTGACCGTGAGGGTCTGCGGGCCCTTCGTGTTCAGGACCAGGCCCGTAAAGGTATGCACGCCGTTGTCCTTCCCCGATCCGGTCGTGAAGGTGTACTTGGCGGGCAGTGTCGCGCCCGTCACCGAGTCGGTGAATTTCACCGTGTCGGTGTAGGTGGAGAGCACGTTGCCATACACATCAATGGCCGTGACCGTCAGGTTGAAGGGCGTGCCGGCCGTGATGGTGGGGTTACCCGCGGAGAGTTGGAGTGGGATGGAGTTATTGGTACCCACGGAGAGCTGGAGGGGGTTGGCCAACGCGATGATTTCGTTGGCGGTGGTGATGAGCGTCTGCGCCTCGGCGGCCGTGAGTTTGGGTTTCCCTGAGTTTGCGAAGTCGTTCACCTGGTTGATGAAGGCAGTCAGCTTATTGATGCCGGGATTGGGGTTCCCGGAGGCGAAGCTGGCTGCGGCCGAGTTCAGCTTTGCCGTCAGAGCATTGCCGTTGCCGCCGTTCAAGACACCCGTGCTCACCAGGCTGTTGATTTGGCCTGTCAGCAAGACGGCCTGTTGTTGCGTGACGGTGACGTAGGTCGTGAGATTGGAGGTGTTCACAAAGATGGGGGCGGTGTCCAATTGAGGCGTTTTTGTCAACGGCCCACTATCCGACGCGACGAAATCCTCCTCTGTCACCGTGTGCGTGGCCGCATGTTGGAGGGCCTGATGGTTCTGCGTGACGATGGTGGCCGGACCAACAATGTTCACATCACCGGTAATTGCCGGCAAGTCCGACAGCAGGACGATGGTTTGCCCCGACGGTCCCGTGAGGCTCGGAGCAAACTCGATGGTATCCACCCCGGGCTGGGAGTTGGCCAGGACGATCGCAGCGCGAAGCGTGCCCGCCGTCGTCGGAGCGACCGTGAAGGCGTCCCCGGCCTTGAAGGCACTGGAAAAGGCGGTGGCGAGGGTGAAGGTTCCGGTCGTTGGGTCGAAGTTCGTGACAGTCGCAGAGTGGCCGTTGTCGGCGCCGGAGGTGAAAGTCAACGGCTCTCCGATGAAGTTAGCCGTGCTGCCTTTGAAGGCGCTGCTGGTGAACTGGGTGGTGCTGAGGACCGTGGCGATGCTTCCGGCCTGCGCAGGGGCGTCGGAATCGGACGTGACCATGATCGGGAGGTTGTTTTGGTTGATGATCGCCGAGATCACGTTCGGGTCGGGATTGTCCATCCCCACAATGCCGGTGGTGCGCGTGACGTGGAAGCTGGTTAAGGCCTGATCCGCAATCGAATTCACGGTGGTGCCCAGATCGACGGTTGGATTCGAGGTGTTGCCTGTCACCGACAGGTTGGTGCGGTACAGCGTATTCTGGCTGCCGATATCCGTCGGGATGAGTCCCGCCGTGTTGGTGCCGCCGTTGTTCTCGGCGAGGTTCCACCGCGCGGCCGGCTCGGACACGGTGGGGGAATCCTGAACCACCTGGGTCGGTGTCCAGCCAAGCGTCTGTCCCGTTGTCGGATTCGGGGTGGGCGTCCACGGATCGCCGGCAGCGGGAACGATGACGATTTTCCCGCGGACCTGACCCAGAGTGGGAGTGGTGGTCGGGTTGGACGAGTAGTACATGAAATCGTTGTAGGTGTGGCTGCCCGACACTGCCGTATCGTTCTGGTTCAGCAGATTGTTCAAGTCGGTGTTGAAGCTGTTGACGCTGTTCACCGGCCCTCCAGGATTTTCGTTCGAGCTTAAGTTGACCACGAGGGTCTCGGTAGGGTTCTGCTGCAAGAACGACGTCATGTCATCGAGCGCGTCTTGCAAGGTGGTGCCGGTAAAGTACTGGCCGTCGTTGAGGTTGATGGTGTCGTTGACCAGGGTTCCGCGAAGATCGAGCGAGCGAACTCCGGCGTTGAGTTGGTCGGGGATACTCGAGTTTTGCGTTATCGCGGAACTCTCGATGCTTTGGACCTTTCCTACTTCCGTCATAAACGCGATGTCCGCCGCAGTCGCCGCCGCACCCGCGACAGTCGCCTTATTATTCGCTGCATCCGCCGCCTCGGACGCTTCGGTTGCCGCCACATTCGCCTCATTCGCCTGCTCACACTCGGTAGTCGCCTCGGTATCCGCGGTCACCGCCTCCGCATCCTTTTCCTCCGCGAACGAATCCGCGGCCGTCGCCGCCTCATCCGCGGCAACCGCGTCCGTATCCGCGGCCACAGCCTTGGCATCCACGCCCTCCGCAATCGTATCCTCCGCGGTCGCCGCCTCATCCGCGGCAACCGCCAGCCCATCCTCGATACCCGCCTTCGCATCCTCGGCGGCCGCCTCGCCATCCGCGGTCAATGCCGCCGCATCATCGGCAACCACGGCCGCATCCGCGGCCACCGCCGCGGCATCCAAGCCCGCCGCCGTCGCATCCAGGCCCGCCGCCGTCGCATCCGCAGCCACCGCAATTCCATCCGCGACCGGATCGAGGCCAGCTTGAGCGGCCGCCACAATATCCGCGGAAACCGCCACCGCAGATGCGGTAGCCGCTGCCCCATCCGCGGCAACCGCTGCCGCATCCGCGATCGGCGCCGCCGCATCCGCGGCAAGCGCCTCGGCATCCAAAGTAGCCGCCTCTGCATCCGCAGCCGCCGCCTCCGAATCCGCTTCCCCTGCCGCCGCATCGAGGGTTCCCGCCGCCTCATCCAGGCCTGCCGCCTTCGCATCCTCGGCCTCCGCGTTCCCATCCGCGGTCTCCGCCACCGCATTCATGGCAAGCGCGTCCGCATCCTTTTCCTCCGCCGCCGTATCCGCGGCCGTCGCCTCCGTATTCGCTGCCGCCGCCTCCGTCGCCGCCGTCACCGCCGCCGCATCCGCGGACGATGCTTTGAAATCCGCGGCCGCCGCCTTGGCATCCGCGGTACCCGCAGCAAATTCCAAGGCAGACGCCGCCGAATGCGCGCTCGCCTCCGTCACCGCGAGCCCATACAGTGTTGCTTGCTCGGCCGCATTCGCGCCAATCGCCGTGGACGTCGCGGGATTGATCTCGTTCGCATACGACGTAAACTCCCCAGCCGTCGCCCCATCCGCGCCAGACGCCGCAAAATTCGCGACAGATGACGCCCCCGCCGAGAAAGCCGCCTCCTGATTGTTGGTAGCCGCCGCCGCATCCGGGGCCTCCGCCGCCGTCTCTTCGGCTGTCGCCGCCGCATTCGCGGTCGCCGCCTCCCCATTCGCGGCATCCTTGGTCAGCGTCTCGGTATCCTTGGCGTCCGCGGCCAGATCGTCGGCCACCGCCGTCTGATCCAAGGCCGCCGCCGCCGAATCCTCGCCCACCGCTGCCTCATCCAAGCCCGCCGCCGTCTCATCGGCGGCCGGATCAACGTCACCTTGATCCGCCGCCACCTGATCCGAGTCCTTCGCCGCCTCATCCGCGAGAATTGACTCCCCGTTCGCGCTCTCCGCCGCCCCTTCCGCGCCAAGCGCCGTCTGATTCGCGGTCTCCGCCTCGAGATTCGCGGTCTCCGCCGCCCCATCCGCGGTCTTTGCCGCCGTCGTCTCGCCGGCCGGGTCCGCCACCGGGTTATTGACGGCCGTCGCCGCCGTATTCGCGGCAGCGGCCTTGGAATCGAGGTGCGCCTGAACAGCATCCGCGATACCTGATGTCAAACCCGCGGTGTCCGACACCATCCCCAACCCCGACACCGTGTCCGTGATACCCGCCGCCGCATCCGCGGCAGTCGCCGCCGCATTGGCGCCAATCGCAATCCCATTCAGGGCAGTATTGTCGCCGCCCGCTTTCTCCGCAGCAGCATCCACGAGGGCCGCCGTCAAATGCAGGCTTGACGCCGTATAACTCAACGCGCTCGGTGCGCCCACCACGCCCGCGGACGAATCGCCAAGGAGCGCGTCGGCCACGTTGGGGCCTGATGCCGAGTTGTACGTGCCAGGCAGGGAGACGTCCGTCAACGGAAGGCCGTCAGCCAGTTGCCCCATCCAGGCCGTGGGCTGGGCGGTCAGTGTGGTCTGGGCAATGCTGTCATCGACCGTCCCCGTGGCATCCTGGTAGTTGCCGCTGGCGTCGTGGAAGGTCCAGGTGTCGGGGTAGAAGCCGGGGGCGGTGTGCGTGGTGCCTCTCAAGTCCACGTCGCTTCTCAGGTCGACGCCGCCGACGCCGACGGCCACCGCGATGGTCGCCGTGTGGGGGTTGCCGTCGAAGGCGACGTTGTAGGGCGTGACCAGGATCAGCGCACTGGCCTGGGCAATGCTGTCCGTGATCTGATCCGAGGCGTCCTGGTAGTTGCCGCTGAGGTCGTGGAAGGTCCAGGTGTCGGTGTAGGTGCCGGCGTTGGTGTGCGTCGTGCTGCTGAAGTTCAGGGCGCTGACCGTGAAGGTGTCGCCGGCCTGGAAGGGACTGGAAAAGGCGTTGGCGAAGGTGAAGGTTCCGGTCGTCGGATCGAAGTTCTGGACGGTCCCAGACGCGTTGTTGTTGTCGCCGGAGGTGAAAGTCAACACGTCGCCGATGAATTTATCCGTGCTGCCGATGAAGGCGCTGCTGGTGAACTGGATGGGGCTGCCGACCGTGGTGATGCTTCCGCCGATGCTGGTGACCAGGGGGACGCCGCCGACGCCGGTGGCCGTGGCGGTGGCCGTGTGGGCGGTGCCGTCGTAGGTGGTGGTGGCGCTGGTGTAGGGCGTGGGCGTGATCGTCGCCTGGGCCTGGCCGATGGTGTCGGTGATGGTGAAGGTGGCGTTGTTGTAGAAGGCGGTGCCGGTGAAGCTGTAGGAGTCGTTATAGGCGCCGCCGGTGTTGGGGCCGACGTTGGTGTGCGTGGTGGTGCTCAGGTCCACCGTGCCGACGGCGGCCCCGGTCTGGCCGGGGACGCCGGGGACGCCGGTGATCGACACGAGCGTCGCCGTGTGGGGGGTGCCGTCGTAGGTCACCGTGTAGGGCGTGACCACCACCGTCGCATTGGCCTTGCCGATGGAGTCGGTGATCGTCCCCGAGGCGTCCCGGTAGGTGCCCGTGGGGTCGTGGAAGGTCCAGGTGTCGGTGTAGCTGCCGGGGTTGGTGTGCGTGGTGGTGCTGAAGTTCAGGTCTTTGCTGAGGTCCACGCCGCCGACGCCGGTGGCCGTGGCGGTGGCCGTGTGGGCGGTGCCGTCGTAGGTGGTGGTGGCGCTGGTGTAGGGCGTGGGCGTGATCGTCGCAATCCCTGGGGCGATGATGAGGGTTTGCGTGACGTTCGGCGCGGCACTGAAGTCGGTATCGCCGGCCTGGTGCGCCGTGATGGTGGCGGTGCCGACCCCGGTGAGGTGAACTTGCCACAAGTTGCTGTTGCCGACTTGAGTGACGGTGGCGTCGCCGGTGGCGGTGAAGCTCACCGGCAAGCCGGTGGCGATGCCGCTCTCTGGGTCTACCGCTGTCGCGCTGATCTGGAAATCCTGACCGAACGTCGCTACCGGCGGGAGGCCGGAGATTAAGATGGTTTGCGCCTGGACGCTCGACTCGAAGGCGCCGATATCGACGGGGCCGACCCGAGCAACGCCGCGCTGATCGGTAGTCAGGGGGGTGCCGGCCAGAGGCCCCTGCATGGGGTCGAACGGATACACGGCCAGGGCGGTGTTGCCGGCGTTGATGGCCGGGCTGCCGGTCTGCAGGGCCATCGTCGGGGTCGGGCCGCCGTTATCGGTCAGAGGCCCCAGCTTGGGGTCGAGCGGATTGACGACGGTGCCCGTCAGGGCGGTGGTCGCATCGACCGTGAAGGCGTCCCCGACCTGGGGGGGCGAATCGACCGTGAAGGCGTCCCCGGCCTGGAAGGGACTGGAAAAGGCAGTGGCGAAGGTGAAGGTTCCGGTCGTTTTGTCGAAGTCGGTGACGAGCTGAGTCGCGTTCTTGTTGGCGCCGGAGGTGAAAGTCAACGTCTGTCCGAAGAAGTTACCCGTGCTATTGATGAAGGCGCTGCTGGTGAACTTGGTGGTGCTGCTAACCGTGGTGATGGTTCCGGTCTGCGCCACGGCCTGGGCGAGGGTGAAGGTTCCGGTCGTTGGGTCGAAGTTCGTGACGGTCCCAAACTTGCCCGTGTTGGCGCCGGAGGTGAAAGTCAACGTCTGTCCGATGAAGTTATCCGGGTTGCCGGCCAAGGCGCTGCTGGCGAACTGGGTGGCGCTGCCGGCCGTGGTGACGGTTTCCTTGAAGGCCGGAACCCAGCCGCTGCTGCCGTCGGTCTTGCCGATCAGGTTAGAACCCAGAGAATCGACGGTTCCGGAGACGTCTGGTGCCGCAGGGGCTGTATTGCCGGCCACGATCGTGTTGGCCAGCACGATCTGATTGGCCTGCTGAGTACCGGTGCTGAGCAGGCCGCCGCCGAGGTTGGCGGCGGTGTTGGCGCTAACGGTGCAGTTGGTCAGTACGGCCAGGCCGCTATTGGCCAGGCCGCCACCGGCGGCGGTGGCGAGGGCCGGATCGATCGTGAAGGTGTCCCCGGCCTGGAAGGCACTGGGAAAGGCGTTGGCGAAGGTGAAGGTTCCGGTCGTCGGATCGAAGCTCTGGACGGTCGCAGACTTGCCGTTGTCGGCGCCGGAGGTGAAAGTCAACGACTGTCCGATGAAGTTAGCCGTGCTGCCGATCAAGGCGCTGCTGGTGAACTGGGTGGGGCTGAGGACCGTGACGGATCCGGTCTGCGCCGGACCCTGGGCGGCGCCGCTGACCGTGAAGGCGTCCCCGGGCTGGAAGGCACTGGGAAAGGCGGTGGCGAAGGTGAAAGTTCCGGTCGTTTTGTCGAAGTCGGTGACGAGCTGAGTCGCGTTCTCGTTGTTGCCGGAGGTGAAAGTCAACGTCTTTCCGATGAAGTTATCCGGGGAGCCGATCAAGGCGCTGCTGGTGAACTGGATGGGGCTGATGACCGTGGTGATGGTGGCGGCGTCGCTGGCGGCGGAGTTGCCGCTGATGGTGCAGTTGGTCAGGAAGGCCTGGGATTGGGCGCCGGCGTTGTCGAGGCCGCCGCCGATAGAGGTGGCGGAGTTGCTGCTGAGAGTGCAGTTGGTCATAACGACTGTGCCCAGGTTGTACACGCCGCCGCCCGCGGCGGCCGCACCCTCGGTGATCGTCAGTCCCGAGAAAGAGGCCGCGACCTGACTATCGACCTGGAACACCCGACTCAGCCCGCCGCCGCTGATCGTCACGCCCGCCCCCGGATTCACCGTGAAGGAGTCCCCGGCCTGGAGGGGACTGAAAAAGGGGATGGGGTTGGCGAGGGTGAAGGTTCCGGTGGTTCCGTCGAAGCCGACGATGGTGTCAGACAAGCCGGTGCTGTTGCCGGAGGTGAAAGTCAACGTCTGTCCGAAGAAGTTATCGGTGCTGCCGATGAAGGCGCTGCTGGCGAACTGGGTGGAGTTGATGGGCGCGGTGATGGTTCCACTCTGCGTCGGCCCCGCGATCGTCGTCTCCCCGGTTTTGTCGCTCAGCTCCAGTTGGCTGCCGCCCAGGTTGATCGTCTGCCGCGTGTTGAAGGCGAAGTTGATCGTATCGGGCCCCGGGTTCGCATTCGCCAGGCTGACCGCCCAGCGCAGGGAGCCCAAGATGGCCGGATCGACCGTGAAGGAGTCCCCGGCCTGGAAGGCACTGGAAAAGGGGGTGGCGAAGGTGAAGGTTCCGGTCACTGAGTTGAAACTCGTGATGGTCTCAGACTTGCCGTTGTCGGCGCCGGAGGTGAACGTCAACGTCTGTCCGATGAGGCTGGAAGCGTCGCTGCCTTTGAAAGCGCTGCTGGTGAACT
This sequence comes from Gemmataceae bacterium, assembly GCA_036557825.1. Lineage (GTDB taxonomy): Bacteria > Planctomycetota > Planctomycetia > Gemmatales > Gemmataceae > JAJPHU01. The sequence goes on along the minus strand of DATBGU010000011.1, from coordinate 8,369 downwards.
GGGCTGGGCTGAAGGCCGTGGTGACGGTCCCGGTCTGCGCCGGAGCGTCCTCCGTGTTGGTGACGGTGAACGTGGACGGACAGCAGCGATCTTCCAGCGTCTCCAGGTCCAGGCGGGTCCGACGTTGGGCCCTGCGAATCGGGCGGGTGACGGGACGGGTGAACAGCTTGCGAATCCACGACCGCATTGTCATGGCAAACTCCCAGGTAGGATGGCAAACCAGGCAGGCCCCACGAACCGAGGGGGGCCGGATGTCGCGGTGCCGCGAACTCAGCGGCACCCATCACGAATGTCACTCCGGTCCCCCAGCGCGGACCGTCGCCGCGACGTCACCGAGACACTCGGTGGGGACCACGAAGGGACTCTCCAGCAATTTCTTGTCGTCGTCGATCAATTCGGGGAAGCGCCGACCGACTACCGTCACGGCGCATCCGCATCACCAGGGACGGACCACAGCAACACTCCCTAATGATTATTACACTCCTATAAGCATTTTTAATACCGGGGTGAGGGACGATGCTTCTCGGTAGGTTCCAAGTCATTAGCACAGCAGCTTCTAGCACTGTGAAGGATTCGTTGATTATTCAGGACGGTCAGGGCATAGTTACGATAAGTTTACACTTGATAACATTTGGCGTTAACATATCTTTACGCTTCTGACCCTCGGCCCGTGAACGGTTCCCCCCATGAATATATAGAAATCGGAGGCGGGCGGAAAACCTTACACGGGTCGGGCAAGAAAGTGAAAAAAATCTCCCGATCGCCCGGTACGAGGATGCTAAGATGAGACCATGAACGAGACCCGGCAAAGCCTGCTGCTTCGTGCCCAGACCGGCGAAACGGATGCCTGGAAGGATCTGACGGACCTGTATCGTCCCCTGATCCTCGGTTGGCTCAATCGCCAGGGCGTGCCGGCACGCGATCTGGAGGATCTCAGCCAGGAGGTTCTGCTCAGTGTGGTCAAGCAGCTGCCCGGCTTTGAGCACTCCGGCCACCGGGGCGCCTTCCGCACCTGGCTGCGCACCATCGTTTGTAGACGCACGGCCGATTACTGGCGGGCGATCGACGCGGACACCCCGGCCCAAGGCGGCAGCGGCGCCACCGCCGCTCTGCAGCAGCTCGCCGACCCCGCCAGCGAACTGAATCGGCAATGGGATGAGGAACACGACCGCTACGTGGTTCACTGCCTGCTGGACCGAGTAGAAGAGGAGTTCGAGCCGATCACGCTGCAAGCCTTCCGCCGTCTGGCTCTCGACGGCGTCAGCGGCGCGGAGGCGGCCCAGGAACTGGGGCTGTCGGTGGCCGCCGTCTACGTCGCGAAGTCGCGTGTCCTTGCGCGCATGCGTCAGGAGGCGGAAGGGCTTATCAACTGACGGCGGTGGGGCGCGTTTGAATTGTGCCCCACGGGTCGTGTAAGGTTTTCCGTCCGTTGAGCGATTCTCTACTGGGCGGCGGCCGTGTCGTTTGGCCGTCCGACGAACCCAGACAGGCTTGTCATGACCGAGGCTCCTTTGAACCATCCAGGTGACGAAGCGCTGCGTGCGCTGTCCCTGGGCCAACTTGCCGAGGCGGAACTGGCCCAAGTCTCTGCCCACCTCGCGGACTGTCCGTCGTGTTGCCGCCGCATCGATGAACTGGCCACCGACGATCGTCTGCTGACGTGCGTCCAGAAAGGCGCTGCCAGCCGGGAAAAAGCGTTGGTCAGCCGGGCCCAGCGCCGCTCGGCGGTTCGCGCCTTGGGCCAGTTGCAAGAGGCCAGCTCGGCCACGCGAGAACGAGACCCGGAAGCCGTGCCGGTGATTCTCCCCGCCCCCAGGCAGGTCGGGGACTACGAGATTCTGGGCGAGGTCGGTCGCGGCGGCATGGGGGTGGTGTACAAGGCACGACACCGGAGCCTGCACCGGCTGGCGGCCTTGAAGATGGTGCTGGCGGGCGAGTTCGCCTCCCCCACTCAGGAGCTGCGGTTCCGACTGGAGGCGGAGTTGGCGGCGCGGGTGCAGCATCCCAATATCGTGCAGGTCTATGAGATCGGCACCTACGAAGGCCGGCCTTTCCTGGCCCTGGAGTGGGTCGAGGGCGGCAGCCTGGCGAACCGACTGGACGGCAAGCCCTGGCCGCCGGGCGAGGCGGCCGCGCTCATCGAGACGCTGGCCCGTGCCATCCACGTCGCGCACAGCGAAGGGGTCGTCCACCGCGACCTGAAGCCGGCAAACATTCTGTTGCAAAAAGACCTCCCGCAAAGACGCAAAGACGCAAAGGAAGAACAAGCACAAGCAATCGAGCCGGGAAATAAAGGGGCTTCCGATGCTTTCCCTTCCTCTTCTTCCGACCTTTGCGTCTTTGCGTCTTTGCGGGAGGTTCTTCCCAAGATCACCGACTTCGGCCTCGCCCAGACGATCGAAGGCGGCCAGACGATGACGCAGAGCGGCTTCCTGCTCGGCACGCCGGGGTACATGTCCCCCGAGCAGGCCGGCGGCAAGCGCGCCCTCGTGGGGCCGGCGACGGACACGTATGCCCTGGGAGTGGTGCTCTATCAACTCCTGACGGGGCAACTGCCGTTCCAGCGCGACAGCACCTTGGAGCTGCTGCGGGCGGTGACGTGCGACGAGCCGACTCGTCCGCGCCGCTTGCAGCCCCGCTTGCCGCGCGACCTGGAGGCGATCACGCTGCACTGCCTGGAGAAGGAGCCCGGCCATCGCTACCCCAGTGCCCTGGCGCTGGCCGACGACCTGCAGCGCTTCCGGGAGGGCAAGCAAGTGGTGGCGCGGCCGGTGGGGGCGGTCGCGCGGCTGGCCCGCGCGTGCCGGCGCCGGCCGCTGGTCGCACTGTTGCTCACCCTCCTCACCGTCTCCCTATTCGGCGGAATGGGCGGAGTGACCTGGAAATGGCTGGAAGCGAACGAACAACGGGATCTGGCGAACGCCCAGGCGCGGCAGGCGGACGCCGAGAAACAGGCGGCCCTGTACCAGGCCTACCGGGCCTCCCTGGCCGCCGCCGGCGCAGCGCTGGAGAACCACGACGTGGCCGACGCGGCCCGCCACCTCCGCTCCGCGCCGGAGGATCTTCAGGGTTGGGAATGGCGGCACTTGCGCAGCCGGCTCGACGACAGCTCTTCGGTGGTGCCATTGCCCGCCGGGGGGAAAGGCTTCCTGCTCGCCGCCCCGGATCGGCTCCGGATTGGGATCTTGACCAGCGCCGGCTTGCGCCTCACGGACCTGGAGGGGGGCGAGCACGGGACAGTGCCGCTAGGCCCCGAACACAGGCGTTATGTCAGCGTCGCCCAGACCCGCCGCGGGATTCGGGTAGTGGCGTGGGTCGGGGACTCGGCCTTTGACTTGCTCGACGACGCCGGGCAGGTTCTTTGCCGCGTGACCACAGAGAACGACGAGCCCGCTCCCGTCGTCGTGAGCCCGGACGGCACACGGCTGTGTGTCCACACGGGCGGCGACCGGAGGAACCTCGCGGTGTTTGACACAACTTCCGGGAAGCAAACGGCGGTTTGCACTGGCCACCGCGACGGCATCTGGATCTGCACCTTTAGCCCGGACAGCGCGCGGCTCGCCTCGTGCAGCGAAGACAAGACGGCGCGCGTGTGGGACGCGGCCACCGGCGCGCTGCTGGCCACCTGCCGGGGGCACACGAGCAAGCTCCTCGGCGTCGCATTCAGCCCGGACAGCTCGCATCTGGTGACGGCCTCGGCGGACGGGACGGTGCGGCAGTGGGACGCCAGGACGGGCGAGAAGGTCGAACCGCCGTACGACCGCCATTCCGGCGAGGTCTTCTCCGCCGTCTACAGCCCGGACGGGCAGTGGGTTGCCTCGGCGGGCAGCGACCGCACCGTCCGGGTGTGGCGGGCCAGGGGCCGCAACGACGTGGCGGTCTTGCACGGCCACACGGGGACCGTGATCGACGTGGCGTTCGCCCCGGACCGCCGCCGGCTGGCCTCCCTCAGTTGCGCACCGCGTGACCCTTCGTCGGACGACACGATCCGGGTCTGGGAGGTGGACCCCCAGGCGACCTTGCCGGTGCTGCGCGGCCACAAAAGCTACATCTACCCGGTGGCCTACAGCCCGGACGGCCGCTGGCTGGCGTCGGGGAGCTGGGACGGGAAGGTGCGCCTGTGGGACGCGGCGACCGGCGAGTTGTGCGCGACCCTACCCCACCGCTCCACCCTACCCCACCGCTCCTTCGTGTGGGATCTGGCCTTCGGCCCCGACGGAACCTGGCTGGTGACGGGGTGCCCGGTGGATGACCGGCTGCGGATCTGGGACGTGGCGACGGCCCGTGTTCGCAAGGAAATTCCGTTCCCCGACAAGCATTTCAACTCGCTGACGGTCAACCCGGACGGAACCAGAGTGGCCGCGACGAGTTTGTTGGACCAGAACAGAAGTAAGTGTCGCCTGAACGTGTTCGACACCGCGTCCGGCAAGTTGCTCTTCTCGACCGAAGCCGCGCCCCTAGCGTACAGCCCGGATGGCCGTTGGCTGGCTGCCGTGGCTGCGGACACCAAGACGTTGCTGCTTTTGGATGCGCGGACGCACGAGACGGTTGCGCGCTTCCGCGGTCACGAGAAAACCGTCATCAAGGCCGCCTTCAGTCCCGACAGCGGCTGTCTCGCCTCGTGCAGCAAGGACCGCACTGTCCGCCTGTGGCATATCGGCAGCGGCGAGTGCCAGGTGCTGAGCGGCCACACCGATGAGGTCTTCGCCGTCGCTTTCCACCCCGACGGCACGCGCCTGGCCACGGGCGGACGCGACGGGGCAGTCTGGCTGTGGAACGTGGCGCGGGGCGAGGTAGTGGTACGGCTGCCAGGGCACAAGGACTACGTCTGGTCGCTGGCATTCAGCAAGGGCGGCGCGACGCTGGCGTCCGGCTCCGGAGACTCCACGGTTCGCCTGTGGGACACAGCGCCGCTGAAGATACGCTACCAGGCCCGGCGCGAGGCCGACGCCTTGCGACCCGAGGCCGAACGGTTGGTCGAGCCGTTGTGGCGCGAGAAGAACGACCCGGCCGAGGTGGTGGAAGCACTCCGGGCCGACCGAGTGCCGAGCGAGGCGCTGCGTCAGGCGGCCTTGCGGGCCGTACTGCGGCGGGCGCGACCGCCGGAAGACGACCCGGACAATCCACAGGATCCGCCCTGACGCCCTTGCCGCCCGCGTCGAAGGTCTCGTTCGGAAAATCAGCGCGGTTGCGTCGGCTACCTCGAACTCGCAACCGGGGTCCGCGTGGCGGGATCGGGCCACTGCGATCAGGTTGCGGCTGCGGTCCACGCCGACGGACCGTACCAGGAGCAAGTCCCAGCTCTGACATGAATTTCTTTCAGACTGACCATGCATCAAAATGACGCGTGCGGGTAAACCAACCGAGCCGGCGTCGTCATCTGTCTGACATGACCGGGCGGTACACCCGATGGCGGTTGAACGCCGGAGCCACGCGCTCGCACGGGCTGTCCGACGCCAGCGTGAAGAGGATGCCGATCGGTGCCGCCTCCGGGTCGCCCCTGCGGCCGTTGAGTTGCGTGCCGCCCCAACGCGAGCCGACGGCCACCAGCTCGAACGTCAGAAAGCGCCCCTTGGCCAAGTCGAATGTCGCTTTCCCGAGCAGACGCATCTCGAGGCCGTGCTCGCGCCGGCCCTCCCTAGCCGTTCGCGTCTCCCCCTCCAGGCGGAGCGAGACTATCTCGCCATCCACCTCCGTCACCTCCGTGCTCATCCGCGCCTTTTTCACCTGGCTTTCCTCGAACGGTGACGTTTGACCGCGAACGTTGTCGATCAGGTGGGCGCAGGCGATGCGGTGGAGCAGCGGAACGGGCAGGTCCTGCTTCTTCCCCACCTTCGTCTCCGGGGGGACGAACTGCCTTGCCTCGGCTTTGGTGAACCACGCGAAGTCCTGGTTCCAGGCGAACTCCCGCCAATCCGCTCTCGTTGGGTTCGCCTTTCCCTTCTCGCGCGGCATGTCGCGCGAGGTCACGTTGAGCACCAGGCCGTCCTCCGGGTAAAACCGCTCGGGACGCTTGATGTCGGCCCGTTGTTTCCGCGGGTCGATGGGCAGCAGCCGCTCCTCACGCTTGAGCGTGCCCCACTTGGCGAGGGACTGTTCCAGCAGGTCCGCGATGCGTTTGGGGTCATTGGAATTGATGGAGCCGAGGAGTACGCCGCTGGGGGAAACGCAGTAGGTGCCTTGTCGGGTGGTGCCGGGCCGGCGGTAGTGGCCCAGTTCGGCGAACTTCTGGAACAGCCGGCACTCCGGGTCGAGGCCGGTCTTCAGGTTCTGCATGCGGTAGACCTCGTCGGCCGCGGGGACGAACTTGGCGGCCAGCGCCAGCACCCTGGGATCGGACCAGACAGACTGTCTGGCGATGACGCCATTGTTTCAGGTGCATGCCAGCGGGTGGCCGTTCATCGCCCACAGGAGAATCGGCTTGTCCTCCTTCTGGGCAGTCATGACTCCGTCCCAGAACGTGGGCAGCCAATGGACCGTCTCGAAGCACCGCTCCGCGGCCTTGGGGCGGATGCGGTCGCGCCAGGAGGCGAAGGTTTTGTCGGTCAGCTCCACGGAAGGCGCCTCGGCACCCGCCAACGCGACGACCAGCGTAACGAACAGGCCTCTGAGCATCGGCGTCCCTCCTCACCAACGAAGCAGCGCCGGGTGTCGCCGGAACGAAATGCGGCGCGCCTTCGCTGCGTCGACTGAACCCATCCTGTCAGATTCTGACGGGCGATCAAGTAGGTTTTCTGCCGCCGGCGAGTCGGTCTTCGCCCTGGCCGCCGTGTCGCGTGTCGCCGATGCCGATCAGCCGATGGCGGCCGCGTCCAGAAATGTGGCTGGTTCGCCGGATGAGATCCCGAACGATTCTCAAACGAGCTTCTCTTCGGTCAATGTTAACTACCGTCGTGATTGCAGCCTTTAAACGATTTAACCGCCTGTTGGTCCAGGAGGTTGCGCGCGTCGGTCCGATCGACGCATGGCGCTAGCTTAAGGAACGAGACCCTGCGAAACGCTCGGACGTTCCAAGTTTTTCCTCGAATCCAGGTGCTGTTGGTAGACCCACTTTCCTTATGCTAGCGCCATCCGGCTGATGGGGTACCGCTCGCGGTTACGGGGTAGTCCCGGTCAGATTGCCGTTGCTGTCCACGCTGAGAGCGAGCAAATCCTTCAGGAGCAGCGCCAACTCGCTCGGAACGGTGACATCGAGAAGGACGCCGTGGTCGGTGAAGATGGCGTCGATGGCCGCGAACGGCGAGCCGACGTTTTCAAAGAGTCCAGCCTGGTTCAAGCTGCCGGTCGCGCCGAAGTTGATGTCCTCCTCGGCGGCGAGGATACCCTTGTCCTTGCCGGAAATGTTCAGCTGCGTCCCACAGGTTTCGTCGCCGATCTGGCCGGCGGAGACGATGGCGCCGGTCGTGCTGATGCCCCCGCCTATCGAGAGGTTGCCCAGTATGTTGCCTCTTGCGGCGATCCGTCCACTCAAGCCACCCGTGATGTTGATGTCGCCGAACACATTGCCCAGGGCCACGATCTGCCCATTGACGCCGCCAGTGGACACAGTGATGCCGCCAAAGCGGGTCACGGCATCCCCGATGTCGCCATCGACGGCGATGACGCCGTCGAGGCCGCTTTTCAGGGTGACCTGGCTGATCAGATTGCCGCCGACGATGATTCGGCCGCCCGGATTGACCACAATGCCGTTGACGATGATCGGCGCGGCCAGTCCGCCGCCGCCCGTCTGGATGGACGTACCGATGATGTTGCCGTTGGCGTCCGTGAAAGTGCGACCGAGATCGCCGGTGGTCTGGATGGTGCTCGAGATGGCGCCGTTGGTGATATCGATGCTGCCAATGATGCTGGGCGCCGTCACGTTGGCGGTCAAGCCCTGCGGAGCGCTCAGGATCAGGTCGCCAAGAGATCCCCCCGCGGCGGCCGTGATCGAGGTCGTTATCGGCTGCGCCGTCGTGAGGGAGCCGCCCTGTCCAGTAAAGGCGACGTCGCGGACCGTCGTGGAGCTTCCCGAAGGAACGAGCGTATCCGTGGCGGTGACGGGGAGATTATCGGCCACCTGGTCCGCGAAGAGCATCTGATTTTGGTCGAACGAGTTCCCTGGCCCGGTGACAAGGAACTGCGCGACGTGGTTCGCTTCGCTGAGGAACACCTGGAAGGTATCGTTGGCCTGCGTCAGGACCGTGCCCGGAGCCAGCGGCACCAGGGCATCGGTGTGATTGGCGTTGTCTGCCGACACCCCGGCGAACGATCCGGCGGCCACGGACGGGACGGCCTTGGCCACGATGCTGGCGGCGGGCAGGTTGCCGGCGACAGCCACGGCCACCGTGTCCTGCGGCAACTGCACCCCGCCCACCGTGTTGGCCGGCAAG